>JBPYDM010000105.1:0-15661 GCA_051986255.1 Solirubrobacteraceae bacterium
CGGCGGTGGCGACTGGACGAACCACTCCAGCGTGTTGCCCTTCCACGGATCGCTTCCAGCCAGGCGGCCGCGCTTCAGCGACACGACCACGTTGAGGATGTTGACCAGCACTCCGGTGCCCAGCACAAATGCTCCAACCGTGGAGATCATGTTGTAGGCCGACCACCCCATCCCGGGCTGGTACGTGTAGATCCGCCGGGGCATTCCAGTCAGACCTAGCGCGTGCTGGACGAAGAAGGTCAGGTTGAAGCCGATGAACACTAACCAGAACGAGATCTTTCCCCAGCGCTCGTTCAGGAAGCGGCCGGTCATCTTGGGGAACCAGTAGTACAGGCCGGCGAAGATCGGGAAGACCGCTCCGCCGAAGATCGTGTAGTGGAAGTGGGCCACCACGAAGTAGGTGTCGTTCAGCTGCCAGTCCACCGGGAAGATGGCCAGGAAGATCCCGGTTATCCCCCCGACTAGGAAGATCGCGATCATTCCGATCGCGTAGTAGAGAGCTGTGTTCATGACCAGCGATCCGCGCCACAGCGTGGACACCCAGTTGAAGATCTTCACCCCGGTGGGCACGGCAATCAGGAACGAGCTGAGCATGAAGAACCCGAGCACGACGATCGGGACCGGCGAGGCGAACATGTGGTGGGCCCAGACCAGGGTGGCCAGGAAGGCGATCACCGCCGTGGAGGCGGCCACGGCCTTGTAGCCGAAGATCGGCTTGCGCGAGAAGACCGGGATGACCTCGGAGATGATCCCGAAGCCCGGCAGGACCATGATGTACACCTCGGGGTGGCCGAAGAACCAGAACAGGTGCTGCCACAGGACGGGCGCACCGTGGTTGGTGGGATCGAAGAAGTGGGTGCCGAAGTGGCGGTCGGTGAGCAGCATCGTCACCGCCGCCGCCACCACGGGCAGCGCGATGATGAGGAGCACGGCGTAGACCAGGATCGCCCAAATGAACAGGGGCAGCCGGCCCCAGCTCATCCCCGGCGCCCGCATGTTGACGATGGTGGCGTAGAAGTTGATCGCCCCGAGCAGAGACGAGATGCCGGTCAGGTGGATGAGGAAGATCCACGCGTCCTGCCCGCCGCTGGGGGAGAACTGGATGCTGGACAGGGGCGGGTAGCTCCACCATCCTGCCTCGGGCGGGTGGTAGAAGATCGTGGCGTAGAACACGATGCCTCCGCACAAAAGCAGCCAGAAGGACAGGGCGTTCAGCCGCGGGAAGGCCATGTCCCGGGCGCCGATCATCAGCGGGACCAGGTAGTTGCCAAAGCCCGCCATCACCGGCACGACGAACAGGAAGATCATCGTCGTCCCGTGCATCGTGAGCAGCTCGTTGTACCGCTCACCGGACAGCAGGGTGTTCCCCGGGACCGCGAGCTGGACGCGCATGAGCAGCGCCTCGACCCCGCCCAGCACGAAGAACACAAACGTGAGGACCAGGTACATGATCCCGATCCGCTTGTGGTCGGTGGTCAGCACCCAGTCGAGCCAGCGCTTGGACTGCCTGGGCCGGGCGATCCTGTGAGCGATCACCTGGGGAACTGGCTTGAGGATTGGCTCGGTGGTTACGGACATGATGCTCGGGGCGCTACAGGTTGCCGTTGGCGCTCAGGATCTGGCGCAGTTTGGGGACCTGGTTGTTGGCGTTCTGGATGGCCCGCTCCTGGTTGGCTGCCCACTGGGTGTACTGGCTGGGCGTCAGGACGGTGACCAGCGCGGTCATGTAGGCGTGCTCGCGGCCGCACAGCTGGGCGCACTGGCCGTAATACGTCACGCCCGCCCTGGGGGCCTTGAACCAGGTGTAGGTGGTGTAGCCGGGCACCGCGTCCACCTTGCCGCCCAGCTTGGGCACCCACCACGAGTGGATCACATCGTTGGACTGGATATCCAGGATGACCGTGATCCCGGCCGGCACGAACATGTGCTGATAGGAGTAGGGCAGCTTGGCGATGAAGTAGTCCTTCCGGCAGCCGTTGCCGTACGTGTAGCGCCAGATGTACTGACGCCCCTGCACGCAGATCGTGAGCTTTTTCCCGTTGGGCGGACTGGGCTGGGTCACCGAGGCCGACAGGAAGCTGCCGCTGGCGCTGGAGTTGGGTGGGTTGAGGATGCTCGGCAGCTTGACGAACGTGACCACGGTGAGGACCACCAGGATCACCCCCGCCGCCACTGTCCAGCCGATCTCCAGGCGGGTGTTGCCGTGGATCTGGGCGGCCACCGGGTTGCGCTTGGCCCGGAACTTGATGACCGAGTACAGGAGCGCGCCCTCGACCACCACGAACACCACGGCCGCGATGTACAGGACGATCTTGTAGAGCGAGGCGATCTGGTCGGCGTTCGGCGAGCCACCGGACTCCGGCGTGATGAAGCCGGCCATAGCGCTTGGGGCAAGCACCAGACAGGCCAGACCGGCACAACAGATGGCGGTGAGGAACTGGGATAGGCGGCGGCGGAGCAGAGCGACGAGGCGGAAGGGGCCCAAGGCCGGGGCATTCTAACTGTCCGGGGCGGGCCCTCGTCGGGGCGCGAGAGTGGCTCGTCTGGGCGCGAACGCGCCTATACTGGCGCGTCCTTGCGTGTCTCGAGGGCCATCAGAGTCGGGGTCTGGGCTCTCGTCGCAGCGGGGGTCGCCGCGCCCGCCCTTCGCCGGCGCCTGAAGCTCCCGGCGCCCTCGGTCCTGGTTCTGTCGGGCCTCTCCCCGCTGGCCATCTGCGTCGTGCTCCCCCGCAGCCGCCGGCGCGACGTCCTCGTGAGTGCGCTGAATATGTGGGCCTACATCTCAGCGTACGAGATGCCGCACGACGACCCCGAGCGGCTGGCCCAGAGGGCCCGGGTGCGGTATCCCCTGGTGGCCGACCAATTCCTCGGCCTGGGAGTCACCCCCACGATCCGACTCCAGAGGGCGTTCTCGGCCCCGGACCGCGTCCGGAGATTTGAGCGGGTTCTGGTCTTCTGCCACTGGGTGTGGTTCATGGTCCCCCACGGCAGCCTGGCCTACGTGCTGATCCGCCGGCCCGATCGCTTTGCCTCCGGGGCGGCGCGCATGTATGCCGTGTTCGACATCGGCGCCGTCTTCTACTGGGCGATTCCCACGGCTCCTCCCTGGTGGGCCTCGGCGCACGGGGCGTTGCCCGAGCGGGTTCGGGTTCGGCGGATGATGGTGGAGTACGGGCCCGAGTTCTGGGGAGACCTCTGGGAGCCCCTTTACGATGTGCTCGGAGGTAATCCCCTGGCCGCTATGCCGTCGCTCCATTTCGCCACCTCGCTCATGGCCGCTAGTGTGCTGCGCGAGGTTGGGCCCGTGGCGGGGGCGGTCGGCTCGTGCTACGCCGCGATGCTGGGGCTGGCGCTGGTCTACCTGGGCGAGCACTACCTGGTCGATCTATTGGGGGGCGTCGCGCTCGAGGAAAGCGTAAATGCCGCCGCCCCCCGGGTCCTCCCGGCCGCCCGGCGCCTCGGCGGGCTCCTGGAAGGTCTGAGAATCCGGGCATCCGGATAACCCAGGGTCATGGATCATTCGCACGCCGCCAACGATGATGCTCGTGTGGGGGCGAGCGGAGCTGAGCGGTCTCCGGCCCAGACCCGCGAGCTCTTCGGGGTGCAGTACAGCACCCGCCAGTTGCTCGGCGGCCTGCTGTTCGTGATCGTGAGCATCGGGTTCCTCTACGTCGTGCTGCCCAAGCTCGTCGGCCTGCGCGAGACCTGGAGCCGCATCCAGCAGGGCAACTTGTGGTGGTTCGGCCTGGCCGCGGTCTTCGAGGTCCTGTCGTTTCTGAGCTACATGGCCCTGTTCCGCGTGGTGTTCGTCCGCGGCGCCTCTCGGATCACGTGGCGCGTGAGCTACCAGATCACGATGGCTGGTGTGGCCGCCACACGGCTGCTGGCCGCAGGTGGAGCGGGCGGCCTGGCCCTGACCGCGTGGGCGCTGCGGCGCTCGGGGATGGCGCCCCGGGTGGTGGCCAGCCGGATGGTCGCCTTCCTGGTCCTGCTCTACGGCGTGTACATGGTGACTCTGGTCGTCGTGGGCCTCAGCCTGTACCTGGGGCTGTTCCCCGGCCCGGCGCCCTTTGCCATCACCGTGGGGCCGGCCATCTTCGGCGCGGTGGTCATCGTGCTGGCTCTCTCGCTGATGGCGCTCCCGCGCAACCTGGAGTCGCTTGTGGGGCGGCGGCCGAGCGCTGAGTCCAGGCTGGGGCGCCTGGCCCGGCGGTTGGCGGCCGCTCCCACCGCGCTGCGAACCGGGGTCGGGGACGCGCTCGGCCTGATCCGCTCGCGCGATCCGCTGCTGCTCGGGGCGGTGGGGTGGTGGGGCTTTGACATCGCCGTGCTCTGGGCCTGCTTTCACGCCTTTGGCGCGGCGCCGCCGCAGGCGGTGATCGTGATGGCCTACTTCGTGGGGATGCTGGGGAACGTCCTCCCGCTGCCGGGCGGGATCGGCGGCGTGGACGGTGGGATGATCGGCGCCTTCACCGCTTTCGGGGTCAACGTCGAACTCTCGATCGTGGCGGTGCTGTCCTACCGGGCGTTCGCCTTCTGGTTGCCCACGATCCCGGGGGTCGTGGCCTTCCTCCAGCTGCGCCGGACCGTCCAGCGCTGGCGTCTGAGCGGGGTCGGCCGGCCCGTGGAACCCGCGAGGCCCGTCCGAAGCTACAGTTAATGAAGTGAATACGGCAACCGGAGAACCCCTGAGCAAGCCTTCCGACGGAGCTGGCGATGGCGTGGAGGACGTGATCGTTGTCGGCAGCGGGCCGGCGGGCTACACGGCCGCGCTGTACGCCGCCCGGGCCAACCTGTCTCCACTGGTGATCGAGGGCTTTGCCTGGGGCGGGCTGCTCCAGCAGACCACCGACGTGGAGAACTACCCGGGCTTCCCCGAGGGGATCATGGGGCCCGACCTGATGGCGCTCTTCCGCCAGCAGGCGGAGCGGTTCGGGGCTGGACTGGAGACCGACGATGCGACCGAGGTCCGGCTCGCTCGGAACGGCGGGCTCCACGAGGTGTGGTCCGGAGGGCAGCGTCACCGGGGCCGGTCGGTGATCCTGGCCATGGGAGCCCAGCACCGCAAGCTGGGGGTGGCCGGAGAGGAGGCGCTGGCCGGCCGCGGGGTGAGCTATTGCGCGACCTGCGATGCGGCGTTCTTCAAAGACGCGCCGACGATCATCGTGGGCGGCGGTGATTCGGCCATGGAGGAGGCCATGTTCCTGTCCAAGTTCGCCTCCAAGGTCGCCATCGTTCACCGGCGCGAGGAGTTCCGAGCCTCCAAGATCATGCTCGAGCGAGCTCGGGCCATCCCGAACATCGAGTGGTGGACCCCGTATGTGGTCGACGAATTCGTGCCCGGCGACGGCGGTGCGCTGAGCGTCGCCCGGTTGCGCAACGCGGCCGACGGGTCAAGCACCGAGCTGCCCATCACCGGGGCATTCATCGCCATTGGCCACGAGCCCCAGTCGCAGCTCGTTGAGGGTCAGGTCGAGACGGACCCGGCCGGCTACGTGGTCACCCAGGGCCGGTCCACGCTGACCAACGTGCCCGGGGTGTTCGCGGCCGGAGATCTGGTCGATCACACCTACCGCCAAGCGGTCACGGCTGCCGGGTCGGGATGTCAGGCCGCCCTCGACGCCGAGTGGTACCTCAGGGACAACCCGGCCCCTTCTGACCAGGACGTCCGCGTCGCCCAGGGCACCGTCGAGGAGCAGGTCCCCCGAGTCTGACGCGACGCCGGACCTGGCGGCCCGGGTCTGAGCCGCAGGCCAAGAGTACGTGAGGTCCGAGGGTGCCGTGTGGTGTCACAAAGCACGCGCGGGCGCTGGAGCTTTGTGCCATTGGTGGGCCCATAGCCATGTGGCGTCACTGAGCGGCGCTCGGGCCGCGGGCTTTGTGACGCTGCACCCCGCGCTGCGCGCTGCGCGCTGCGCGCTGCGCCGCCGCGACCGCCCCCGCCGTTGCGCCGGCAGCCGCTCTGGAGGCCAGCTTTCCGGCCTGTTATCAGCTATTCGTCCAGAGGAGCCTGCTCAGGGCGTCAGGACGATCTTCAGGGCCTCGCGCCGGTCGTAGAGTGCGTACGCCTCGACCGCCTGGTCCAGCGACATGTGGCTGCTCACGAGCGGCCGGGGATCGAGCGTGACTGCCCGGAGCATGTCCAGGACCCGGTCTACGTGTCCGATCACGTTGGCCGGTCCGGCCTTCAGGGTCAGCCCCTTGATCCAGACGAGCCCCATGTGGACCGGGCAGCGCTCGGCGTAAACCCCTATGGCCACCACGATGCCCGCGTTCCGGGCCAGCCGGATGGCCGTCTCGAGCGCGTCGGGATGGCCCACTGCGTCAACGGCCACGTCGAACCCCCGCCCGCCGGTCAGCTCCTTGGCCCGCTGACGGACATCATCCTCGGCGAGGTGGACCGCGGCCGCTCCAAACCTCGCGGCCATGTCCAGGCGGTCGGGCACGGTGTCCACGGCCATTACCGGCGCGGCCCCGGCGGCCAGGGCTGCCTGCACCGCGCACAGGCCCACCGGGCCCAGGCCCAGGACGGCCACGCTGTCGCCCGGGGCCACCCGGCCCTCGGACACCGCGTGGTAGCCGGTGCCCATCACGTCGCCGGCGAACAGGGCCACCTCATCGGGGACCGGGTCGGGCACGGCCCGCAGGGTGAGGTCGGCGTGCGGAACCAGGGCCTGCTCCGCCTGGGTTCCCGGAAGCGACCCCAGCGCGGCTCCGTGGCCGAACGTGCGCTTGGCCGCGCACACCTGGTAGGCCCCGCGCAGGCAGAAGAAGCAGGTGCCGCAGGCGGTGTGGAAGCACCCCAGGACCCGGTCACCCGATTTGACCCGGGTGACCGCGTCGCCCGTCTCGAGCACCGTGCCCACGAACTCGTGGCCGATCGTGAACCCGGGCTCGATCTTGACCCGGCCGTGGTAGATGTGCAGGTCAGAGCCGCATATGCCGCTGGCCTCGATCCGCACGACGGCGTCGCCCGAATCCTCAACATGCGGCTCTGGCCGCTCCTCCACGCGCACCTCGCCGGGGGCCTGGAAGGTGACGGCTCTCATCGGGACCTCCCCTCGCCCTTACGCCTGCAGACTGAGCGCGGTGAATTTGTCTTGCTATAGCAAGACAAATCGACCACCGTCCGCTCGCGTTCACTCATACGTAAAGAACCCTTCCCCGGTCTGGCGGCCGAGCCTCCCGGAGAGCACCCGCCGGCGCAGCTCGGGAGCCGGCCGGTATCGCTCCCCGCCCAGTTCCTCCCGTAGCCCCTCCACCACGGCATAGACGAGATCCAGCCCGATCTCGTCCGCCCAGGCCAGCGGCCCCCGCGGATAGTTGAGGCCATAGATCATTCCGGCGTCGATGTCCTCGACGCTCCCCACCCCCTCGCCCAGGGCGAAGGCTGCCTCGTTGACTACCGCGCAGATCATCCGGCCCAGAACCAGCCCGGGCGCATCGCCCACCCAGGCGGTGTGCTTGCCCAGGGTGGTGAAGAAGCGCTCGGCGGCCGAGGCGGCGGAGTCGGCCGAATCGGGCCCCCGGGTCAGCTCGACCAGACCCGACTCGCCTAACGGCGGCAGAAGGTGAAACCCGACCGCGTTGCCACCGGGATCCAGCGCCGCCAGCGAGCCGGCGGCACACAGGATCATGGTTGGTCCGCCCTGGAGCGGGGCATCGAGCTCCTCCCCGGCCGTGCAGTCGATGGTCAGGAAGGGGACGTCCTCCGACTCGCCCGGTGTCTGTACCCGCCACCCGGCCTCGCCCGCTGCCCGCACCAGTGACAATGCGACCGGCGAGTCGCCGGCGACCACGACCAAACCGTTGCCTCCGCCCGCAGTCCGCGGCTCCGGGTCCGGCGAGCGGTACGGGTCGCGCGAGTAGTCGTAATAGCCCCGACCGGACTTGCGTCCCGTCGCCCCCGCGGCCACCATCTTGACCACGATCGGCGAGGGCCGCCAGCGGGGCTCGCCAAAGCTCTGCTCGTAGAACGACCGGGCCACGTCCAGCCCCACGTCCACCCCCACCAGGTCGGATAGCTCGAACGGACCCATCCGGAAACCTCCGCCCAGCCGGCAGATGCGATCGATCTCCTCGATCGTGGCCACCCGCTCGGCCAGCAGCCTCTGGGCCTCCAGACCGAACGGGCGGTTACACCGGTTCACCAGGAACCCCGGTCCATCAGCGGCGTCAATCACCACCTTGCCCATAGCCTCCCCGGCCGCCCGGGCGAGCTCGAGCGCCCCGCCCGAGGAACGCACGCCTGCCACCACTTCCAGCAGGCGCATCAGCGGCGCGGGGTTGAAGAAGTGCATGCCCACCACCCGCTCGGGTCGGGTGGCCGCGCTGGCCACGGCGGTGACCAGCAGCGAGGAGGTGTTGGTGGCCAGCACACAATCCTCGCTCACCACCCCATCAGCAAGCGCCGCGAACAGCTCCTGCTTGACCTCCAGGCGCTCGGGGGCCGCCTCGATCACCAGCTCGGCCGGCCTCAGGTCCTGGAGGCGCTCGCCCGTCTCCAGGCGCCCGGCCGCCGCTTGGGCCTGCTCGGCCGACCACCGGCCCCTCTGAGCCCCCCGCTGGAGGTGGCCCCTGATCCGCTCGGCCCCTCGCTCGAGCGCCTCCGGAAAGGGGTCGTGAACGATGGTCCGCGCCCCGGACAGGCAGGCCAGCTGGGCGATCCCCGAGCCCATGGTCCCGGCGCCTACCACGCCGATCGTCCTCGGAGGCGCGCTCACGCGCTCCTCCGCTCGCCATCTGGGCTCGCCTTAACAGAGGGCGCGTGCGTCATCCGGCTGCGGGCACGAGCGCGTTGATCCCGGTCAACGCCCGTCCGATGATCAGCTTCTGGATCTGCGACGTCCCCTCGTACAGCGTGGTCACGCGCACGTCGCGCAGATAGCGCTCGACCGGGTAGTCGTCCACATAGCCTGACCCGCCGTGGACCTGGATGGCCTGGTTGGCGCAGTGCACCGCGGCCTCGGTGGCGTACAGCTTGGCCATCGAGGTCTCCGTGGTGTTGGGCTTCCCGTTGTCCTTTAACCACGCCGCGCGCCACACCAGCATCCGCGCGGCATCAGTGTGCAGCGCGATGTCGGTCAGCATCTCCTGGACGAGCTGGAAGCTGGCGATCGGCCGGCCGAACTGGACCCGCTCCTTGGAGTAGCGGACCGACGCGTCCAGCGAGCCCTGGCAGATCCCCACGCAACCCGAGGCCACGCTGAACCGGCCCGAGTCGAGCGCGCTCATGGCCACCTTGAACCCGTCGCCGATCTCCCCGAGAATCGCGTCATCGGACGCGACCACGTCGTCCAGGGAGATGGCCGCGGTATCCGAACCGCGTAGCCCCAGCTTGTGGTGGATCGGTTGGGGCTGGAAGCCGGGCTGGTCGGTGTCCACCAAAAAGCAGGCCACCCCTCGGTGGCGCTTCTCCGGATCGGTCTGGGCAAAGATCAGCGCCACCTTGGCGTAGTCGGCCATCGAGATGAACATCTTTGAGCCGTTGATCACCCAGCCTCCATCGGTCTTCTTGGCCCGGGTCTTCTGGTTGGCCGCGTCTGATCCCGTGTCCGGCTCGGTCAGCCCGAAGCAGCCGAGCCACTCGCCCGAGCACAGCTTGGGCAGGTAGTGCTGCTTCTGCTCCTCGGTCCCCCAGCGCAGGATGGCCGAGCACACCAGCGAGGTCTGGACCGAGACCACCGTCCGCATGGCCGAGCAGCCGCGCCCCACCTCCTCGACGATCAGGCCGTAGGTCAAATAGTCGAGCCCGGCCCCGCCGTACTCGCGGGGAACGATGGCTCCCAGGTACCCCTGATCGGCGATCTTGCGCACCAGGTCGAGGTCGAAGTGCTCATTGCGATCGTTCTCGCGCGCCCGCTCCACGATCTCCCTATCGGTGAACGCCCGGGCGGTCTCCCGCACCAGCCGCTGCTCGTCATTGAGTTCGAAGTCCATGGCCAGGACGCTACCGCAGGCCAGTAGCCTGGGGAGTGATGGGTCCTGAGACCAGATATGCCCTCAGCGGCGACCTCCACATCGCCTACCAGGTCACCGGCCGCGCGCCGCTCGACCTGGTGTGGGTGCCGGGCTGGATCTCCAACATCGACCACTACTGGACCGAGCCGACCATCGCCCGGTACTTCAACCGGCTGGCCTCGTTCTCGCGCCTAATCCTGTTCGACCGTCGCGGTACCGGGTTGTCGGATCCCCTGCTCAGCGCCCCCACGCTGGAGGAGCAGATGGACGATGTGGTGGCGGTTATGGATGCCGCCGGCTCCCAGCAGGCGGCGGTATACGCCCAGCTCGAGGGCGGCGCCATGGCCGCCCTGTTCGCCGCCACCCACCCAGAGCGCACCCGAGTGCTCGTTCTCTACGAGGCCCAGCCACGTACGTCTTGGGCCCCGGATTACGACTGGGCCTTGCGGCCGGAGGAGCGCCACCAGGGTCTGCTGAAGGGCGACTGGGGTGACGGCTCGCGCATCCTGGCCCTGGCGCCCACCGCGGCCCGCAACCCCCGGATGCGGGAATGGTTTGCCCGGCTCGAGCGCGCCGCCGCGAGCCCGGGTACGGCGGCCCAGCTGGTGGCGATGAACCGCCAGGTCGACGTTCGGGCGGTGCTGCCCAGCATCCAGGCGCCCACGCTCGTACTCCACCGAGCGGAGGACCCGTTAATAGACATCCGCCACTCCCGGTATCTGGCCGAGCACATCCCCGGTGCCCGCTACGTCGAGCTCCCAGGCTCTGAGGCGATCAGCTTCGGGGCCGACGACAATCGGCTCATCGATGAGGTGGAGGAGTTCCTCACCGGGACCCGCAAGTCCGTGGATGCCGAGCGCGTTCTGGCCACGGTGATGTTCTCCGACATCGTGGACTCCACCAGCCGGGCCTCCGATCTCGGTGACCGGCGCTGGCGGGATCTGATCGAGTCTCTGGGCGACGCCACCTTGTCGGAGCTCCGGCGCTTCCGGGGACGGCCAATCAAGACTATGGGTGACGGATTCCTGGCCACGTTCGACGGCCCGGCCCGGGCCATCAGGTGCGCGGTGGCCGTCCGCGAGCTGGCGCGTTCGGAGTTCGATCTGGACCTGCGCAGCGGGCTCCACACCGGCGAGGTGGAGATCATGGGCGAGGACGGCGATGACCTGGGGGGTATCGCCGTGCACATCGGGGCGCGAATCATGGCTTGCGCCAGGCCGGGCGAGGTGGTGGTCTCCGGCACGGTGAAGGACCTGGTGGTGGGGTCCGGGCTCGAGTTCGAGGAACGGGGCGAGCGAGAGCTGCGCGGAGTGCCGGGGAGCTGGCGATTGTTCGCGGTAGCGGCTCACTAGTGAGTCGGGGTAGACTCGCCCGGTGGACCCGCTTGCCCTGATCTGGGTCGGCGTCGTTGCGGTTATCGCGCTTGCGCTCTTTCTGGTGGGCCGTTATTACCCTGGCTCCGGCCTGAATGAGATCGGGATGAGGTCGGCGCGGGAGATCACCGAACAGCGCGAGGAGCTCGAGGCCCAGGACCTCGATCAGATGATCACCGCCCACAATGCCCGGCGGCGAGCCCGCGGTCAGTCCGAGCTCACGGTCTCCGACCTGGAGGTGCGGGTGGCGGCAGACCTCCGCAACCAGCAGCGCCGCCGCCAGGCCTATATGGCCGACCGCGAGCTGGACCAGTTGCTGGAAGCCACCAACGCCCGACGGCGCGCGCGCGGCCAGCCTCCCCGGACCCGGGAGGACGTGCGGCGGGAGTTCGGTGGCGGCTCGTCCGGGGCCTGATCGAGCCCCAGCCGGGCGGTGACACGGTGCCTGATCGTCGGGTGCGGTTGCCGGGGGCTCATGCTGGCCGGAGCCCTGCTGGAGCGGGGGTACGTCGTGCGAGCCACGACGCGCGATGCCGCACGGCGCTCGGAGATCGAGGCCGCCGGCGCACAGTGTGTCGTGGCGGATCCCGACCAGATAGGGAGTCTCGTGGCCGCGCTCGACCAGGTGAGCGTCCTGGTGTTGCTGCTCGGTTCCGCCCGGGGCGCCCCGGAGCGGTTGGCCGAACTGCATGGACCGCGGCTCGACAACCTGCTCACGTGGGTGAGGGATACCGCAGTCCACGGTGTCGTCTACGAGGCGCGGGGCAGCGCAGATGCGAAGCTACTTCGGGCTGGAGCGGAGAGCGTGCGCGCCTTCGGCGCTCGCTGCCGCACCCCGACCGGGCTGCTCGAGGCCGATCCTACCCGGCCCGAGAAGTGGCTCCGCCGCGCAGTGGTCGCCGTGGAGGCGGTGCTCGAGCGGTAGTGGACTCCGGCGGGCCGTCCCGCCGGAGCCAACTAGACTGAATTCATGTAAAAACGGATCAGAATTTGAGGAAGGAGATCTCTAATGACGGACTACGCGAAGGATGTCTTGGTCGAACCGGACTGGCTCGAGGAGCATCTGAACGACGACTCGATTCGCATCGTCGAAGTGGACGAAAACCCCGGGCTGTACCGGGAGTCGCACATCCCCGGAGCCATCGGGTTTGACTGGCAGACCGACCTCCAGGACCAGATCAAGCGCGATTTCCTCGGCCCCGACGAGTTCGGGCGGCTGTTCGGCAGCCGAGGCATCTCGAACGAGCACCAGATCATCCTCTACGGGGACCGCAACAACTGGTTTGCCGCCTACACGTACTGGTACTTGAAGTACTACGGGTATGACAACGTCAAGCTGCTCAACGGGCCGCGCGAGCGCTGGATCTCCGAGGGGCGACCCACCACCACCGACGCCCCGAGCTTCCCGGCGGCCACCTTCCAGGCCAAGCCGGGGGACGACGCGATCCGGGCCCGCCGCGACGAGGTGCTAGCCGCCCTCGATGACGGCAACGTGCTGGTTGACGTCCGCTCGCCGCAGGAGTTCTCCGGCGAGCTGATCTCCCCCGTGGGTTACGAGCAGGAGGGCGCCCAGCGCGGAGGCCATATCCCCAGCGCGAAGTCAATTCCCTGGGCCCAGGCAGTGCGCGAAGACGGCACCTTCAAGTCCGCCGATGAGCTGCGCGAGCTCTATGGTGGAAAGGGCGCCCTCACCGGCGACCCGATCATCGCCTACTGCCGCATCGGCGAGCGCTCGGCTCACACCTGGTTCGTGCTCCACGAGTTGCTCGGCCAGCAGGACGTCAAGAACTACGACGGCTCGTGGACCGAGTGGGGGAACTTGGTCAACGTGCCGATCGAAAAGGGATAACTAGGTCGCGGCGCATGCGCCGCGACCCCGGCGCCGCATGCGGCGCCGGCGGGGGCGTGCATGCGCCCGCGAACATCTATAGGAGCGGCTCGATCCTGTCCAGCAGGTCGGACAGTATCCTGGCTGTCGCGCCCCAGATGAGATGGTCGCCCACCTGGTAGGTGTCCGTCCTGATGGGGACGCCGCGGCGGACCAGGCGTCGCCGTGCGTAGCCGCCCCTGAGGGCCGGGACGGACAGTTCCAGGACCTGGGCCACTTCACGGGGGCTCAACGTCCACTCGAGCCCGGGCTCGAGCAGTCCCACAAACGGGTACACGGCGTAGCCGGTGGCGATGGTGGGCGTGGGTTGGAGTGCTCCTAGGATCTCGACTGCGCTCGCCGGCAGCCCGATCTCCTCTTCGGCCTCGCGCAGGGCGGTGTGAAGGAGGTCGGCGTCGCCCTCCTCCGGACGCCCGCCCGGGAACGAGATCTCGCCCGGATGCCGGCGCAGGTCTTCCCGGCGCTTGGTGAAAACGGCGTTCAACTCGCCACTCTCCACGTACAGCGGGACCAGGACGCCCGCCTTCGTGCCGCCCCGAACCCGCAGGGTCACCGCCTCTTCAGCCGGTAGAAGAACGGCCTGAATATCCTGGCTCAGCGTGGCCGGATCCGCCCGCATCGTCTGACTATATTTGCCTGCCATGGACGGGCTGAGCGTTGTCGACGTCCAGAACGACTTCTGTGGCGGCGGGGCCCTGGAGGTGCCTGACGGGGACGCCGTCGTGGAGCCAATGAACCGGCTCATGGAGCACCAGGGCTTCGATGTGGTGCTGCACCTCGGAGCCACCCGGGCCATCGGCGCCCAGCCAGGCGACGCCGAGCGCACGCTCGAGGAGCTCCGGCGGGCGGGCGTTCAGGTCGTCGACTGATCCACCACCTCGACCCGTTCCTCGAACACCACGTCGCTCTCCAGCGTCCGGTGCACGGGGCACTTGGCCGCGATCGTCCGCAGCCGGGCGCGCTGCTCCGCGTCCAGCGAAGCGGGCAATCGCAGGATGATCGTGAAGCACGTCGTCGCGTTCCGCTCGGCCTGCTCGTAGCGACACTCCACCTCCAGCTGGCCGACGTCCCAGCCCTTCCTGCTGGCGTACATCTCCATGGTGATCGCGGTGCACGATGCCAGGCTGGCGGCCAGCATTTCCTGCGGCGAGGGCGCTTGGTCCTGGCCCCCCAGATCGGCGGGCTCATCCGCCGACAGACGATGCTGGCGGATCTCGATCTCGTGCGTGTACGACGCGCCCACCCGCCGAGCCACGGCCTTCATCGCGCCGGCTCCTCGAGGGGGTTGAACACCAGGCCGGTGGGGACCTTGGGGTAGAAGTATGTGGACTTGGGCGGCATCGTCTCGCCGGCCGCAGCCACCGCCTGCACGTGCTCGATCGGGATCGGGGCCATCAGGAAGCCGGCATCGAATTGCCCGGTCCTGACCAGCTCGATGGCTCGGCCCGCGTCGCGCTCGTAGCCCAGCTGCTCGAGGTGGTCTATGTCCCCATCGCTCATCCCGAGCGCACCCTTCAGGACCACGGCCTCCACCACCGCCGTGTCCAGGCGGCGGTACGGCTCGGAGTGCCCGGTGAGCGCCGCGGCGGCGATCGCCTGGTCCTTGAGCGTGAGACGTAACGGACGGCGGAGGTGAGCGTCGATGTAGCCGAGCGTGACGGTATGGCCGGGCTGCGGGGCGAGCTCGGATGAGCTGTCCAGCTCCTCGATATTGAAGTTCGTCTTGAGTGCCTGGGCCAGGGCCTCGTGCTGGTCCGGGCGGAGGTCCCTGAGCAGGCGATGGGTCGGGAACACGGTCAGGCCCGGATCCTGAAGCGCCACCAGGCACATGAGCACGTACCGGTGGGGGCCCTCCCCGCCAATCTCCTCGGCATAGATGCGGGCCGTCTCGTAGCGGTGATGGCCATCGGCGATCAGGAGCTCGGCGGGTTCCACCACGCTGGTCAAGGCTTCGATCACGTCGCTATCGGCAACGCGCCAAAGCCGGTTCGCGGTGCCGTCTTCGTCGGTGGCCCGCGCCCACGGTGGCGTCCCCCTGACCGCCGCGAGGGCTGCGGATGCCTGACCCTCTGGGTCGGAGAACAGCGAGAAGATGGGGGAGAGGTTGCACCCCGTGGCCCGGGTGAGCCGGAGCAGGTCCTCCTTGGGCCCTGGCTGCGTGCGCTCGAGCGGCCGGATTCGTCCGGGGCCGTACTCCTCTATACGCACGCGCGCTAGGAAGCCGGCCCGGGTCCGCCGCTGTCCGTCCGGGCCGGTGTAGTCCTGCTCCAGCCGCCACACGGCGGGTGTGGGGTCCTGCAGGATGACCCGCTCCTGCCGCCACTGGCCCAGCAGCCTTGCCGCCTCGGCATAGGGGTCCTCGCCCTGCGGCAGGTCGATACGCACCACGTTGTACGGGGAGCGGGCGGCCAGCCGCGCCCGCTCCTCGGGACCGATCACG
>JBPYDM010000106.1:0-13860 GCA_051986255.1 Solirubrobacteraceae bacterium
GCCCGCTTCAGGACAGCCGCGCACAGGTCGCCGCTGTCCAGCATGGCTCCCTCGGCGATGACGATCGCCCGCTGCCCGAAGTACGTGTAGGCCGGGCCGTTCTGGACAAACGCGCTCACGCCCGATATCAGCCGGCCGTCGGTCTCGGCCTCAAGGCGAGGTGGGTGGACGATGTAACGGCGATGGAACATCCGCATGGCGATCGCCGTGTAGTACCACTCTCCCAGCCGCGTCTTGAGCTGTGGGTGGCAGTCCACCTCCTCCACCACGCTGGCATCGAGCCCCACGCCGGCTGAGAAGAGGAACTTGCGGCTCCCGGCGTACCCCACATCGACCTGCCGCGGACGCCAGTCGTCGGCCAGCCGGAGAAGCTGCTCGGTGGCATCGACTAGATCGACAGGGATCCCCACCACTCGACAGTAGACATTCGTCCTACCCCCGGGCAGGCAGGTCAGGGCCGTGGACGAGCCGGCCAGCCCGTTGGCGGCTTCATTGACCGTTCCGTCGCCGCCGAAGGCCACCACCGCGTCGTAGCCCTCACGGGCGGCCTCCCGACACAGCTCCGTGGCGTGGCCCCGGGCTTGCGTGTCGATGGCGGTCACGTCGTAGGTGCCCCGCAACGCGTAAACGACGAGCTTCTTCAGCCGATCGGACACCGTGGTGGCGTAGGGGTTGACGATAATGAGCACGCGCTTGCGGGGCCCTGGGGTGTCCAGGCCCAGGAGCGCTTCCAGACGCTCCTCTGCTGGCGCGATGGTCATGCCCGTCATCGGAACACCATCCGGCAATCGTGGTTACTCCGAGAACTAGGAAAGCTCAGCCGATGAGCCGGGGCCGCTCAGAGAACCCGCGCCTTTGCCGGCCACGTGGCCCGATATACTTCACCGTCACATAGCAGTACGCATCAAGAGGGGTGGAGGGACATGGCCCTGCGAAGCCCCGGCAACCTCCCGCAAGGGAACGGTGCCAATTCCATCAGGCTCTCCAAATTCAACAGGCCTGGGAGATGTGGACAGGGCGGTTTTCCAATCCCTCCGACCACAGACCCCGGCGGAGGTTTTTTACATATGCCGCCAGAGTCTCTTCGTTGCAAGGAATGTAGGACTCCGTATCCATTGGAGGCTCGCTACGTGTGCGAGCGCTGTTTCGGCCCGCTGGAGGTGAGCTACGCCCCTCGGGTCGACGCCGACGCGGACGAGCTCAAGCGCCGGATCCAGACCGGGCCGCACTCGCTTTGGCGCTACAGCGACTTCCTCCCGGTGCGCGCGCCCCGCGAGGGGTTGCTCCCGGCTGGGTTCACTCCGCTGCTCAAGGTCGATCGCTTGGCCGACCGGCTCGGGCTGCGGGACGTGTGGATCAAAAACGACGCCGCCAACCCGACCCATTCGTTCAAGGACCGGGTGGTTTCGGTGGCCCTGGCCCGGGCACGAGAGCTGGGCTTCAAGACAGTCGCGTGCGCCTCGACGGGCAACCTGGCCAACGCGGTGGCCGCCCACGCCGCCGCCGCTGGGCTTGAGTCGTTTGTTTTTGTGCCCCAGGACCTCGAGGAGCAGAAAGTTCTGGCCACCGGTGTATACGGGACGAACCTGGTCTCGGTGCGCGGCACGTACGACGACGTCAACCGCCTGTGCACTGAGCTTTCGACCGAGCACGAGTGGGCGTTTGTGAACATCAACCTCCGGCCGTACTACTCGCAAGGATCCAAGACCCTGGCTTTCGAGACGGTCGAGCAGCTGGGCTTCACGCTGCCCGACCGGGTGGTCTGCCCGATCGCGTCGGGATCCCTGTTCACCAAGATCGCCTCCGGCTTCGAGGAGTGGCTGGAGCTAGGACTCGTGAGCGGGTCCCTGCCGGCTTTCAACGGCGCCCAGGCCGCCGGCTGCTCGCCCGTGGCCACTGCCTTCGAACACGGGCGTGATTTCTGCCAGCCGGTCAAGCCGGAGACGATCGCCAAGTCGCTGGCCATCGGCGACCCGGCCGACGGCCCGTATGCGCTCGATCTGGCCCGCCGGACGGGAGGGTCGGTCCAGTCGGTGACTGACCAGGAGATCCGGCAGGCGATCAGGCTGCTGGCCGAAACCACGGGCATCTTCACGGAGGCGGCGGGGGGCGTCACCGTCGCGGTCCTGGCCCAGCTGGCCCGGGCCGGACAGATCGATCCCAGCGAGCGGGTGGTGGCATACATCACCGGAGAGGGGCTCAAGACGCTCGACTGCGCTCGCGGCACTTTCGAGGCGTGGGAGATAGAGCCGACGGTCGACTCCTTCGAGCACGCCCGGGAGAGGGTGGTGGCGGTCGCCTGAGCAGCCGTCCGCCGCGAGTTCCCGGGCCAGGCCGGAGCACCGGGTCCCCGCCATGGCGAGGCACGCCCCCGCGTGATTACATTGCCGCCCGATGAGCATCACCGTCAAGATCCCCACCCAGCTTCGGGAGGCCACCCAGGGCGACGCCATCGTCGAGGTCGACGGCGGCACCGTGGGGGAGGTGCTGGACGCGCTCTATGCCCGCTACGGCGAGTTGCGCAGCCGGATCGCCGAGGACGGCGGCTTGCGCCGGTTCGTGAACGTCTACGTGGGAGGCGAGGACATCCGTTTCCTGGACGGGCTCGAGACCGAGGTCTCGGAAGGCGACGAGGTGACGATCCTGCCCGCGGTGGCCGGCGGCTGACGCCGCGCGGCGGCAGTGCCGCGGGTTCTGTCAAAACAGGCCCGCGCGGTGCAGCCTGGGCGCCGTCCAGCGTCACAAAGCGGCCCAACCGGCGCCCGCCGGGTGACGCTACACCTCTATGGGCACACCAACGTCACCAAGCCCCGGCGCCCGCGCGTGCTTTGTGACGATACACGGCATCTCGACCCCCCACACAGCCACTCCCGCCCCGCCGCCAACAACGTGGCCTAGCGACCACAGGTCGCTAGGCCTGTGGCTGGGACTGAGCGGCTGATGGCACGCCCACGCCCACGGGACAGCTCACGCCGGTCCCGCCGAGCCCGCAGTACCCCATGGGGTTCTTGTGCAGGTACTGCTGGTGGTAGTCCTCGGCGTAGTAGAACGGCCCGGCGGCGGCGATCTCGGTGGTGATCTCCGGATACCCGGCAGCCTGTAGCCGCTTGGCATAGGCGTCCCGGGAGGCCTCGGCCAGCGCCCGCTGCTCCTCGGTCGTCCAGTAGATGGCCGAGCGGTACTGCGTTCCGACATCGTTGCCCTGGCGCATGCCCTGGGTCGGATCGTGGTTCTCCCAGAACAGCCGAAGGATCTCCTCGTAAGAGGTCTGGCTCGGGTCAAACACCACGAGCACGGCCTCGGCGTGGCCGGTGCGCCCGGTGCACACCTCCTCGTAGGTGGGATTGGGGGTGAACCCGCCGCTGTATCCCACCGCGGTCGTGTACACGCCGGGTGCCTGCCAGAACACCCGCTCGGCTCCCCAGAAGCAGCCCATGGCCACGATGGCCTGCTCTAGGCCTTCCGGGAACGGCGGCTGAAGCGGCGTGTTCAGGACGGCGTGATGCGCCGGCACGGGCATCGAGCGGTCCCGTCCTGGAAGCGCCTGAGCGGGGTCTACGAGGGTGGTCTTACTGCGGAAGCCGAGCATGCTCCAAGCATAGTCCGCCGCCGAGGCGGTTTTGCCTCCCAGCGCAACCAGAGCGGCATCTTCCAGGGCGAGAGCGTCGGGGCGGTGGTCCACGACAGCATCTCGCTGCTGGGAAGATGCCGGCTGCCGGCCGCCCAGGGAATTCTCGCCCGCGCGCTGGCCAACCACAGGTCTAGCCCTTGAGCACCCCGATCGGCCTTAGCCGGGCCACCTTGGCGGCCAGCCCGACGGACTGGACCACGTTCACCACGCGCTCGACGTCCTTGTATGCCTCGGGGGCCTCTTCGGCCAGCCCGCGCGAGGACAGGGCCCGGACGGCGATGCCCTGGTTCTCCAAACGGCGGCGCAGCTCCCCGCCATCCACCTGCTTGCGTACCGCGGTGCGCGACAGCTGCCGGCCGGCACCGTGGCAGGTGGTGCCGAAGGACAGCTCGAGCGACCTCTCCCTGCCCGCCAGAACGAAGGATGCCGTACCCATGCTGCCGGGGATGAACACGGGCTGACCGGCCGAGCGGTAGCGCTCCGGGAGCTCCGGATGATCCGGCGGGAAGGCGCGAGTGGCCCCCTTGCGATGCACGCACACCAGGCGGCCGTGATGGCGCTCGAGCTTGGCCACGTTGTGGGCCACGTCGTACACCTGGTGGGTGCCGCGGGCGGTGTCGGGCCCGAGCACCGAGGCGATCGCCGCGCGCGCTCGATGGGCTATGGCCGCTCGGTTGGCCCAGGCGAAGTTGGCCGCGGCAGCCATGGCGGCTAGGTAGGCCTGTCCATCGGGAGATTGCAGCGGAGCGCATGAGAGCTGGCGGTCGGGCAGCTCGATCCCGTAGTGCCCAAGACGCGCGTCCATTCGCTTGACGAAGTCGGTGCACACCTGATGACCCAATCCCCGGGAGCCCGAATGGATCAGGATCGTCACCTGTCCTTGGGTCAGGCCGTACGCCCGGGCGGCCGGCGCGTCGTGGATTTCTTCCACCCGCTGGAGCTCGAGGAAGTGGTTGCCCGAACCGAGCGTTCCGATTTGACCTACTCCCCGCTCCTTGGCCCGAGCCGAGACAGCCGCCAGGTCGGCACCGTCCAGGCAGCCGCCCGATTCGGTGAGCTCGAGTTCCTCCTGACTGCCAATGCCCAGATCCTCGAGCAGCGCCCGCGGCCCGAGAGCCAGCACCCGCTCCAGGTTCGCACCCCTGAGCCCCTCCCGACCGCCGCGGCCCCCGGTGCCCACGGGAACTTGGCGCGAGATCTCGTGGATGAGCCGCTCACGCCGTGCGCCCAGCTCGCTGAACTGGACGGGCAGAGCCAGAAGCCGGACCCCGCAGTTGATGTCGTAGCCCACCCCGCCAGGTGAGACCACCCCACTGGGCGCCTCGGTGGCTGCCACGCCGCCGACCGGAAAGCCGTAGCCCTGGTGGATGTCGGGCATGGCCAGCGCGGCGTCCACGATTCCCGGAAGCGTGGCCACGTTGGCCAGCTGCTCCAGAGACTGGTCCCGCTCGATCGCCGCCAGCAGCTGCCGATCGGCGAACAGGCGCCCCGGCACGCGCATTCCCGGACGGGTGTCGGCGGGGATTTCGTAGAGGTTCTCACTCAGGGCTGTGATCTCAAACATCGAGTACCACCGTGGCTCGGTACCCCTGGCCGGCCGGAGCGAACGTCAGCCGGTGGTAGGTGACTGCCTTGACCAGCGGCGGCGGCTGACCCAGCCGCCCACTCACCGTAGCCTGCGCTGATACCGCTGTCAGGCGAAGCGCCAGGATCTCCGCCGGGACGAAGCCGGCGGACTCGGCCAGGAACACCAGCTCCTCTAGCCAGGCGGCCAGAAGCGCCGGCCGGTCGCCGGCCTGCGCGTTCACGGCGCGGGACGCGGGTGGACCCTCACCGGCATCGCCCCCCAGCAACTCGGCCAAGGCGGACAGCGCCTCCGCGAACACATCGCCCTCGGTTGGGGCCTGGATCTCTAGCTCGAGCTCGGCGGCGTGCTCAACCCAGCGAAACACACGACGAGCTTGTCACCCCAGCGGTGTGTCCTCCAATTGCTGGCATAGGGGTGCCACCCACCATGATCGCGTTCTCGGCTGGCTCATCCACGTTGGCCAGCGCGTGCCGCTAGTTGGTATCGACAAGCGTGCCGTCGATGTCCGGGATGCCGTGGTCATGGTCTTAGAGAAAGCGCCCGGGCGCGCTCAGCGGCGCGGCCCGGGCGCTGTCGCACGCCTCCCGCTAGGTCTCGCGCTCGAGGTTGGCGACCTCCTCGGCCTTGCGGTCGGCCTTCTCCTCGCTGCGGGCCAACTCGTCCTTGGCCTCGCCCTTGCGCTCCTCCTGCCGGCCCTCGCGGCGCAGGCTGGGGTCGTCCGCCAGATCTCCCGCTGCCTTCTCCAGGCGGCCGGCCACCTTGTCCTGGATGCTCACGATTCACTCCTCTCAGTCGCTGTCAAGCCCCCGGACGCTCATCAACGGCCTACCCCGGCCCGAGCGGCGCTACGCGCCGGGTGGCCAAGTCCTGACCAACCCGCGAACTGGGCCTCCTGGCTGAGCGCCTGGAAGATCAGGCGTCGCGCGGTGGGTGGTCGGGCGCCACGCCGCGGGCCGGCGCAGTCCGGCGTCACAAAGCCCGCCGGCCGAGCGCTCAGTGACGCCACATGGCTACAGGCCCACCAACGTCACCAAGCCCCGGCGACGGCGGTCGCTTTGTGACGCCACACGGCGAAGGGCGGGGCGCCCCCCGCTTTGAGGGAAACCGGGCACCCAGCCGGGGGCCGGCCGCCGTTACCCCCGCCACGCGCACGACGCTAGGCGATCGCCAGTACCAGCGCCACGAAAGCCGCGTAGGCGCCGGTGATCAGGACGCCATGTATTCGGCGCAGCCCGCTGGCGCTGTACGCGCAGCCCAACGCGAAGGCGGTCAAGCCCAGGTACCAGGCGGCCGCCAGGGTGGCGGCCGGAGAGAGGGCGCCGAGGCCGACGAGGGCGCCCGGGATCATCAGTCCGCCCAGGACGTTCAGCGCATTGCTGTTCATGGCCGTGCTCAGAGTGGCGGTCCCCCGACCCTTCATGGCCAGGTAGATGGCCGCCACGGCGTTGGGGACGCTGGTCACCCCGGCCAGGATCAGGGCGCCCACCACCACCTCAGGAATGTCGTGCCGGGAGCCCAGTTTGGTGGCGGCCTCGGTCATGGCCACACTGGCGCCCACGACGACCACGACCGCCACCAGCGCGGTCACCGCGTCGGCCGCCCCGCCGGGGCGGGGATGGATCGCCGGCTCGAGTTCGAGCTCCTCTTCCCGGACCGCCCCGGACAGCCACCTCACCCACGACTCTCGTATCCCCAACCGGCGGAGCTGCCTCCCGGAGAGCCCGAGCGCCGCCCCGTAAAGGACCAGGACCGCTGCCACGAGTGCCAGCCCCCCTGCGGGTGTCAGGGCCCCCGCCACGACCGCCAAAGCGGCCCCGGCCACGGGCACGGCCACGAGCGCCTCCAAGATGATCACCCGCCGGTGCAGCGCGATGCGGCCCGCCACCAGCGCGCCGAGGCCGAGCAGGGCCGCCAGGTTGAACACGTTCGAGCCGACCACCACGCCGGCGCCGATACGGGCGCGGTGTCCCACCAGGGCGGTGACGGCGGCGGTGATCTCCGGCGCGTCGGCCGCCAGCGCGGCCACCAGGCCCAGCAGTGCCTCGGACAGCCCCAGACGCGCTCCGAGGCGCTCGAGGCGGGAGACCAGGATCCAGCTGGTGCCCAGGCTTACGACGGCGGCGGCCAGAAACGCGGCGACCAGCAGGGAGTCGGAGATCACAAACGGCAGTTTGCTCGCGAGCCACCCGGGAAGGATCGAAGGGTGAGCCAAACAGACCAGCCATCGCCGATTCCCCGAGTCGCCAGGACGAGATCCTGAGGATCACTTGGGAGACCGCGATCCTCACCACGTGCTGAACAACCCAGTGGGGGAGCCGGATCCCACCGAGCGGCCTGACCCTAACGACCAGCGGCCCGATCCGCGTGACCCGCACGATCGTGACGTCGATCCTCTCGGCTCGGATGACCGGGCTTACCTCGGCCAGCGTGTCCACCGGCGAGCCCAACCCCAAGCAGGAGCCCGAGGCGGAGCCCTGGGCCGAAGGGCCCAAGCGCGACAAAGTGCACCGTTGAGGCCCCGGGCCGGTACTCTCTAAGCGGGTCTGACCGGGAGGACTCCGCCGGCGAGCGGCGGTCCGGAAGTTTGCAGCCGGCTTGGGCGTCGTTTCGGCCAGCCCCCCGTGGGGAACCGAATATCTATGGCTAACGGCATCGAAGACGCACCGCAGACGATTGTCACCCCCGCTGTGCGGGAGCTGGCAGAGCAGCTGATCTCCCGGGTTGAAGCGCAGTCCAGGGACTGTCTGGAGCTCTCGGAGCTCAGCGAGCTGGCTCAGGAGTCCGAGTTGTCCGAGGACGAGGTGCAGGCCCTCGAGGACCTGCTCGAGGAGCGCGGACTGGAGCTCAGGGATGACTGCGGCCGGGCCGAGGCTGAGCCGATGATTTACCTGCCCGACGAGCTGGCCACGCAGACCACGGATGCCATGTCGCTGTTCCTCCAGGAGGTGCGACGCCACCCCCTGCTCACCCGGGAGGAGGAAATAGAGCTGGCCAAGCGCATCGAACGCGGCGATCTGGCGGCCAAGGACCGTCTGGTCAATTCCAACCTCCGGCTTGTCATCTCCAACGCGCGGAAGTTCCAGGGCCATGAGCTGCCGCTGCTCGACCTGATCCAGGAGGGGATCCTGGGGCTCATCCGGGCGGCCGAGAAGTTCGACTGGCGCAAGGGCTACAAGTTCTCCACCTACGCCACCTTCTGGATCCGCCAGGCGCTTCAGCGCGCGCTGGACAACCGCTCCCGCACCATCCGGATTCCCGTGCACCTGGGTCAGCGCGAGCGAAAGATTGGCCGCGCCCAGCGCGAGCTGGCCACTCGGCTGGGGCGAGAGCCCACCGATGCGGAGATCGCCCAGGCGGCGCAGCTGACCGTGAGCGAGGTGCGCGATGCCCGCGAGACTGCCCGCGTGGTCACCAGCCTCGACCGCCCCGTGGGCGAGGAGGAGGACACTCCGCTGGGCGCGCTACTCGCCAGCGGCGGGCGCACCCCCGACGAGGAAGTGGAGATCTCCCTGCGCGAGGACGCGCTGCGGCGGGCGCTCGAGCGTTTGCCCGACCGCGAGCGTGAGGTGGTGAAGCTGCGCTACGGGGTGGGCGGTGATGACCCCACGCCGCTCAGCGAGACCGGGCGGCGGCTCGGCCTCTCCCAGGATGCGGTGCGCAAGCTGGAGCGCCGGGCGCTGTCGGAGCTGGCCCAGAGCCGTGAGCTGGAAGCGCTCCGTCCGGCCGCCTGACCCATCGCGATGAGCTCTTCCACGAGGGCCAGCGCCTCGCCGTGTGTCGGGTGGGAGCGAGTGAGCGCCCGCAGAGCGTAGGTGGCCGCGGTCTCCGGATCGGGGGTGCGGACCCGGCGGGCGCGGGAGCGCCTCATCCGTCCCAGCAGGGAGGCCGTGGTAGGCCGATCCCAGAGTTCGTCTCCCCACTCGAGCAGGCGGCGCATCCGGGCCTGCTCAAGGACAGGCGAGCCTGCGGTGCCCACGCAGCGGCTGGCGTAGCCGTACAGGTCCTGGCGGCGAGCCTCATCGACGAGGTCGTTGTAACCGCGTAGGAAGGCAGCAATCGACCGCGACACGGAGCGGGGATGGTCCGTAAAACTTTCCCCGGCCAGCATGGAGGCCAGCTCCATCACGCAGGCCCCATGTTCGGGTGAGGCATGCTTGCCCTTACTCAGCTTGATCGTCTGGTGACTGACCGGTGGCAATGCTGATCCTCCTTGTGCTCTGATCAGCTGAGCACGGTCAGCTGACCGTTGAAATGATGCTCGTGCTCCATGGTGCCCATTTTCTCGGTCCGTAAGCAGCACTGAGTCCGATTCGTACTCGGGAGCCGGTTCCACGAATGGCCTCGAGCGGCGCCCTCGCCTCTGGCCCGCCGCATCACAGGGCGCGTGTGGCGGTGGCATGCGCCACCGCCACACGCAGAGGGAGGAGATACGCGGTCGTCGCTGGCCGTTGAGCCATGACCGCACGAGCACCGGTTACCCCGTCCGCGCCCGGACATGCCTCGCGTCGTCTGGTAACTGACAACGCATGGCCGGAGCGGCCTGGCAGCTGGGCTGCGTCGCTGGCCTACTGGCTTCTCAGTAACGCCAGCGCGCCGGCTCCAGCCGCCGCGACGCCCACTCCCGCCAGGATCTTGCCCCGGTGTTTGGCCAGCGCATACTGCGGGCTGACCGAGTGAGCCTTGTTGTCGAACGGCCCGTGCGCTCCGCGATCCTCGTCCACCGGCTCGAACAGATTGTCGTGACCCTGGGGATCGAGCGGCGTATCGGTCATCTGGGAGCCGTATCCCATCTTGGCCAGGTAGCGATCGAGTAGCCACGGCGCGGTGCGCTCGCCGAGGATGTTCATCACCGTGGGGATGCCCACGTAGATCTGACGGCGCCTGTGGTGAGCCGCGTAATGAACCGCGTCGGCCGCGATCTCCGGCTGATGGATCGGGGGCACCGGCGTGGTCTGCTTGGGCAGCTTGGTTCGGCTCCAGGTGAACTGCGTGGTGTTCAGCCCGGGAAGCTGGATCATCGAGAGCCGAACCTTGGACTTGCGGTGCAGCAGTTCGGTGATCACGCTCTCGGTGAAGCCCTTGCAGGCATGCTTGGCCCCGCAGTACGGGGCTTGAAGAGGGATCCCCCGGTACGACATGGCGGAGCAGACCTGGACAATCGACCCGCTGTCTCGCGGCACCATGCGCTTGAGCGCCGCGCGGGTCCCCCACACCATCCCGAGATATGTCACGTCGGTCGCCCGCTTGAACTCTTCAGGCTCGATGTCCAGGAACTCGGCGTACACCGTGACCATCGCGTCGTTGACCCAGACGTCGATCGGGCCGAACGCGTCCTCCACCAAGGACGCGGTGGCCTCCACCTGGTCGGGCTCGGTCATGTCCTTGGGCAGCACCATGGCCTGTCCGCCCGCCTGCTCCACTTCGCGGGCCGCCGCCTCGAGTCCTTGACGGCCCCAGGCGATCAGGCCGATCCTGGCTCCTTCGCTGGCGAACTTCCTCGCGGTGGCCCGGCCCACGCCCCCCGAGGCGCCGGTGATGACCACCACTTCCTGTTGCATTTTTCTTGGCATGCCTCACTTCCTACCCCGCTCGGACCCGATGGACGCTCGTACGTGTCCTTTCCCCTGTTCGGACGGTGACCGACCGTTCGCGCGGCGTGCACGGAAATCGGTCGGCGGGTTGGCAGGGCTCTCCCCGCGTCTGCGTCGGGACGCGCTGGCCAGCGCGGCCTCGGCCTCGGTACTGATCGGGCTCTCGCTGGGCGAGCGATCCTGACTTTCAGCTGGAGATCGACCCGGGGTCGGCGGGCACGTCGACCGCGTATTGCCTGAGCACCTCGAGCGGCACGATGTCCAGCGTCCGCTCATGCGTGGCGGCCAGCACGACATAGGCGGCCACGCCGTCCTCCTGGGCGCGAAGCCAGTTGCGGGCTGTCACGCACCAGCGGTCACCGGGTTCCAGCCCGGGAAAGCCATAGTGGGGGAGAGGCGTGCTCAGATCGTTGCCGATCCTCTGCTGATACTCCAGGAAGTCTCCGCTGACCACCGCGCAGATCGTATGGCTTCCCACGTCCTCCGGGCCGGAACGACAGCACCCGTCGCGGTAGAAGCCGGTCAGGGGCTCGGTGCCACAGCTCTCGAGCGGCCCGCCGAGCACGTTCCGTTCCATCAACTGGTGAATATCACTCTCGGGGCGGCGGCGACGTTTGTCGCTGGATGTCGGGCTGCCGACTGTCAGAAACAAAAAGTCCGCGCCCGCAACCCTGGCCAGGCCCCTACAGGCTCGGCAAATGCTCGCGGTCCTTGACCGAACGGCGCATGGCGCGCACGAACACGAGGCTGATCAGCGCCGCTGCCGCGCACACGATCCACATGGCCTGGTAGCCACTGGTGGCGCCGAACGGGAGTAGCGAGTGGCGTAGATGAGGGCGCCGACGATCAGCGGCCCGGTGATGATACCTACGCCCCGGGACAGGCTGTAGAAGCCAGTCAACGCCCCATGCTCGTGCTCGGGCATCAGCGGCATCAGGATCGCGTAGGCCAGGGTCATCAGTGTCCCACCGCCGAGTGCGATGGGGGCGATGGCTACTCGGAGCGTGCTGGCGGCCGGGATTGCGTAGCCCCCGCCGTGGCCGCGAAGGCGGCGATCTCCTCATGCCGGGTCTGGATGAACTCGAGCCTGTCGCCGACTTTGTGGAACGCGCCGAGGAGGCTGTCGATCCCATCCCCCGGATAGGCGTATGCGCGCCTTACGCCCCACTCGGTGAGGCGGTTGAGGATGAACTCTGAGGTGCTGGGCATGGAAGCTCCTCTCGCGGTTGGGCTTGATCAACCCGTACCCGGCGCGTCAGAGGAGGAAGCGTGGCCTCAGCAGTTGAGTGCGCAAATGTCAGGCATCGGACAGTCCGAGCGCCTGCGCGTACTCCTCCCAGCACGACGGTTTGTCGAACGCGGCGGCGATGACGTTACGCCGAAGGATCCAGCGACCGTTTGCATCGCGGGTCAGCAGTCCCTGGTCGGCCAGCTCGCGCAGGGCCATGGTCACCGATGGACGTCGAGCGCCGCACAGTACGGCCAGAAGTTCATGCGTCAATGGCAGATCGATCCGCACCCCTTGGGGCGTGACTCGGCCCCAGCGGTCGGCCAGCACCGCGAACAGCAGGAGCAGGCGCTCCCCGATCAGCGGCGCGCTCAGAACGACCGACTTGGCCATCAGCCAGCGGGCGGTCCGGCCCGAGCGCTGAAGCAGGCTGGCACTCAGCCCAGGCATCGGCTCTGCCCGCCGGCTGAATGCGTCGTCGAGCACCGCCACATTGGTGGGGACGAGCGCGCGCCATTCGCCTCGGGCGGTCAGCGATAGATCCGACATCTCCCAGGGACGGATGAGGTCGTCCGGCCCCGCCAGCCAACCCACCCGAGCCCTTCCGGCGTTGAGCTGAACGAGCAATGCGCCATCCATGATCAGCAGCCCGAGCCACGTATCGTCACCCGCCGCCAGCGCCTGCATGTCCACCGGCCCAGCGTCCAGACGGACCGTCGGGGCCAGAGGGGCACGGCCGTCCAGGCTGCTCGCGAGCACACGGGACCCATCGCGTGGGGAAACCGCACTGACTTGGACCGACACTCGAACCTCGCTTTCGTGCGGGAGACGTGATGCGCCTCCGGCCACTCTCGGTTGGTCCGCGTGCGCCGCGTTCAGCGAAAGCGTCCCGCGCTCGGGGCAAATAGCACTTCTCAACCGAGCGGTCGACCAATGATAGGCGGCCGGGCTGGCCGGCGAGCTACACCGCGGCCGGGAGCCGCTGCGCAAGCCGGCCCCGGCTGTGGACGCCCAGCATCCTCAGCCCCTCCTCCGGCCGGAGGCGAAGCAGCCAGCGGTGGCGACCCGTCACCTCGATCAGCCCGCTGGCGCTCAGCCGGCTCATCGCGCTGGTCACCGAGGGACTGCGAGCCGCCACGACCTCGGCCAGTACGCTGTGCGTCACGTGGGGCAGCGTCACCACGGCTCCGCTGGGGGACACCCGACCGAAGCGGTCGGCCAGCTGCCACAGAGCCAGCCACAGTCGTTCCTCCACCCGGGGAGACTGATGCACGGCCAGCGACAGCGTGCTCAGGCGCAGTCGCTGGGTCAGGCAGTCCAGCAGGGCTCGCGCCACCGCCGGCCAGCGTAGGCACGAGCGCAGCAGCCGGTGATCGACCGCCACCACCCTGATGGCCGTGAGAGCCAGGATGCTGCGCTCTTCGGGCATCGACCCGTGAAGCGCCTCGATGTCACACGCGCAGACCATGTCGCCCGAGCCCAGGATCACCGTGCTCGTGTGCCCGGAGATTCGCAGCCTGGCCGCCAGCAGGCCATCGGCGACCACAGCCCCACGAGGTCCGGAGGGATGGTGAGCAGCCTGCGTCCCGCGGGGACCCTGAGCGCCAGCGTGCGCAGTCCTCGAGTGGCCTCGCGCCCCTCGGCCGGCGAGGGGACGCCGGTCCCTGCTCCGGGCAACGTCCCCGCTCGGACGTGGCGCTGCCCGACCCCGTCCGACGGCGTTATCCACTAACGACTGGTGGTTATATAGCTGACGCATGGCTCCGCGCCGCGTGATCGCACCGCTGCTCCGCCAGCTCCAGGCCGATCCGCTGGGGCTGGG
>JBPYDM010000107.1:0-3956 GCA_051986255.1 Solirubrobacteraceae bacterium
CGCTTCGCCTACCAGGCCATCCACGTGGACGAGCGGATCACCGCGCCGCTGGTCCGGGACGGCGGCCAGCTGCGCCAGGTGTCCTGGGAGCGCGCACTCCAGACGGCGGCCGGCCTGGCCCGTCACCGCGGCCGGGTGGGCGCGCTGGTCGGCGGCCAGGCCACAAACGAGGAGGGCTTCCTGATTGGCCGCTTGCTGCGGGAGGCGCTCCAGTCCGGTGATCTGGACTCGCGGGTGGGCGAGCCGATCGGGCTCGAGCTGGTCCGGGCCCTGGCCGCGCCCGCTCTCCAGGCCAAGGTTTCCGATCTGGAGTTCGCCCAAACGGTGCTGGTGGTGGGCTGCGAGCCGCTGGACGACATCCCAATTCTCGATCTGCGCATCCGCAAGGGCGTCCGGCGGCGCGGGGTGCAGCTGGCCGTGGCCACGGCGCGCCCGAGCGCGCTGGATGGGAACGCGCAAGTGGTCATCCGGTACGACCCCGGTAGCGAGGCGCAGTTCCTGACCGGGCTGGCCGAGGAGTTGGCGGCGGGCGAGCCGCACAGCCGGTTGGCCAAGCTGCTCCACGACGGCGGCGAGGACGTCGTAATCCTGTGGGGCGAGCGTCTGGCGGCCCAGGCTCTGCCCGCGCTGCTCCGGATCGCTTCGCTGCTGGGTCTGTCCGGGCGGGAGGGTGCGGGACTCCTTGAGATCCCGGCCTTTGCCAACGGGCGCGGCCTCCGCGAAGCGGGGGTCCTGGCCTGCGCGGGCCCCGGCTACTCCGACCCGGCCGGCGGCCCCGGCCGATCCGGCCGCCAGATGGCCCAGGCCGCCGTGGACGGAGAGCTGACCGCGCTCTACCTGTTTGAGACCGACCCGCTCCGCGACCAGCCCGACGGTTCGCTGTGGCAGCGGGCCCTCGACCGGGCGGGGCTGGTGGTGGCCCATGCCTCGGTCCTTACCGCGGGGGTGTACGAGCACGCCGGGGTGATCTTCCCCGCCGACACCTACGCCGAGAAGGAGGGAACGGTGGTCCACCCGGACGGTCGCCTGCAACGGCTGCGCACGGCCATCGGCCACCCGCTCGAGGTCCGGCCGGGCTGGTGGGTGGTGGCCGAGGTGGCCAAGCGCTGCGGGCTCGACCTGGGCGTGCTGACCAGCCCCATGGCTTTCCGTCAGCTGGTGGAGGCGGTTCCGTTCTACGCCGGCCTGACGCTCGATGAGATTGGCGGGCGGGGCGTGCGGTGGTGGGAGCGGGATGCGGCGACAGCCATGCCGGCCGGTGATTTGGGCGAAAAGTCTCATATAGCGGCACAAACATCCCAAACCCCTGCGGCGGACAATGGCCATCTGCGCCTCGGCATCTACCGCCCGATCTGGGCGGCGCCCGAGGTCGAGGTCTCCCCCGCGCTGAAGTTCACCATCGTCCACCAGCAGGCCGAGATCTCGCCCGAGGACGCCGGGCGGCTAGGCGTCGTCACCGGCGAGCTGCTGAACGTCTCTCAGAACGGGACCAGCGTGCAGGCGAAGGCCACGGTGCGCAGCGGCGTCCCGGAGGGAACTGTGTTCCTGGCCACCGGGATCAGCCGCGAGTCGGCCAACGCCCTCACGCAGGCAGCCGAGGTGGAGGTGCGCAAGGCGTGAGCATCCTGGCCGACGTCAACTACTTCGAGCCGTGGTGGATCCAGATCGTCAAGGTGCTGGCCATCTTCTTGGTCATCTTCGCGCTGCTGCCGATGGTCATCGTCTACGAGCGCAAGCTGCTCGGCCGCTTCCAGGGGCGCTACGGGCCCAATCGGGTGGGTCCCTTCGGGCTGGCCCAGCCGCTGGCCGAGATCGTCAAGCTGGCCACCAAGGAGCCCTTCCGGCCCAACACCAGCGTGGGCTTCCTGTACCGCCTGGCGCCGGTGATCTCGATGACCATGGCAGTCGGGGCGCTGGCCATCATCCCGTTCGGAGGAGTCCAGCACATCTTTGGCACGCGGGTGGGGCTGTACGGGATCGACGTGTCGGTGGGGCCTTTGTATGTGTTCGCTCTGGCCGGCATCTCGTTTTACGGCGTGATGCTCGGCGGTTGGGCATCGGGCTCCAAATACTCCTTCCTCGGGGCGATGCGGGGGGCGGCTCAGCTCATCTCCTACGAGGTGGCCCAGGGCCTGTCGCTCATTGGCGTGGTCATCACGGCCGGGACACTGTCGCTGACCGGCATCGTCCGTGCCCAGGCGGGGATGTGGTACATCGTGCCCCAGCTGGCCGGATTCCTGGTCTTCCTGGTGGCGTCCTTCGCCGAGACCAACCGGCCCCCGTTCGATCTCATGGAGGCCGACGCCGAGATCGTGCAGGGCTACTTCACGGAGTACGGCGGGACCCCGTTTGCCGCCTACACGTTCGCCGAGTACGCGAACATGGTGGTGGTCTCCGGGATCGCCACCACGGTGTTCCTGGGCGGTTGGCTGCTCCCGGGCAACCCGCACATCCCCGGCTGGATCGACCCGATCATCGTGCTGGCCAAGATGGGCATCTTCCTGACGCTGTTCATCTGGGTCAGGGCGACGCTCCCTCGGCTCCGGTACGACCAGCTCATGTCCCTGGGCTGGAAGATCCTGCTCCCACTGGCCACGCTCAACGTGCTGGGGACTGCGATCGCGGTGGCAACGTGAGCCCGTACAACCCCTCAGCCGACGTGATCGAAGTCGTTCGCGAACCAGCGCCCGGTCCCGTGGCCGGCACCTACCGGTCATTCGGGGAGACGCTGCGCGGACTGAAGACCACCTTCGCACGGATCGTGGAGGGGCCGCACACTCTGCAGTACCCCGAGGAGAAGACGCCGGTCTATCCCCGCTTCCGCGGTCGCCATAAGCTCCACCGCTTCGAGGACACGGGCCTCGAGAAATGCGTGGGCTGCTCGTTGTGTGCCGCGGCCTGTCCGGCGGACTGCATCCGGGTGGTGGCGGCCGAGAACACGCCGGAGAACCGGGTCTCGCCCGGCGAGCGCTATGCCGCGGTGTACGAGATCAACATGAGCCGCTGCATCTTCTGCGGCTACTGCGAGCTGGCCTGCCCGTTTGACGCCATCACGATGGGTCACGACTACGAGCTCTCTGACTACACGCGCTCTGACCTCATCTTCACCAAGGAGATGCTGCTGGCCGAGCCGATCGAGCGCACGCCCCTGCGCACGGACGGGGAGTAACCGAATGGGAGGCCGGAGGGCGACCTGCCGCATCAAAAGCGCCGACCGGATGGAGGCAAGCGGTGCTTTTTAGCCAGGTCATGTTCTTCTTAGCCGCCATTGGCGCCATCACCGGCGCCGTGGGGGTGGTGATGCTGCGCAACCCGTTCTACGGCGTGCTCTCGCTGGCCTTTCACCTAGTGTGCCTGGCCGGTCTGTTCCTGCTTCTCCGAGCGGAGTTCGTCGCGTTCGTGCAGGTGATCGTGTACGCCGGGGCGGTCATGGTTCTGTACGTGTTCGTGGTGGCCTACGTGGGGGGAGGCCAGCAGCTGCCCAGCGGAGCCGTGCTGCGCGTGCTCGGGCCCTTGTTTGCCGCCGGACTGGCCGCCGAGCTGTTCATCGCCACGCTGGGTAGCGCGCTGGAGGGCGTCCGCGGAAAGGGCGCGCCCTACGTCCGGGGCTTCGGCACCCCAGCCCATATCGGGCGGCTGCTGCTGACCAAGTACCTGTTCCCGTTTGAGGCCGCGTCCATCCTGCTGCTCATCGCCGCCGTTGGAGCCGTGGTTCTGGCCCGGCGGCGCCGCGGCCTGGACGAGCCGGAGCCGCCCGATATCCGGGTGAGGGCCCCGCGCCCCGTGTATACGGGGACGATGGCCGAAGCGGCCGGCATCCGTCCCTTTGGCGGCGAGGAGCAGCTCGAGCCCGAGGTGGAGAAGGTGGGCGGGCCGGTCGATACCCGGACACAGAGAGGCTGGTGATGGCCATCGGCTGGTACCTGGCCGTGGCGGCGCTCATCTTCTGCATCGGG
>JBPYDM010000108.1:0-5028 GCA_051986255.1 Solirubrobacteraceae bacterium
GCCGTGGCGACCGCTCCATCCGGACTCTTAACGAAAAGCACATGCGCCTCGCCGGCGGTGGCCCGAGCCACGAACTGCTCCATGCGGGTCGGGTTGTAGCCCAGCGGGCCCGCCGCCGATGGGGCCAGGATCCCCGCACGAGGTATGGGCGGGAGCTTCCTGCTCCCATGCGCTAGCAGGAGCACGGCGGTCACCACGCCGGCTACGAGGAGCGCACCCACAGGGGCCACAAGGCGGCGGGTCCCGGCCTGGCCAGGCATCAGCGCGCCGAAACTAGCAGGGGCTTCGCGGGATCCTGCGGTCACGGCCCCTGGCACCCCTTCGCTCCGGGATCCACCGGCTCGTCGGCTATCCTCGTGCGCTTGCATGGGCCGCACTGGCCCCATTTCGTTTCACTTGAGCGCGCCCACGCCCCAAGCGCGCCGCACATCCTGGCGAACGTAAGGTACTTAGAGCACCCGTATGCGAATTCTCGTTCTAGGCGGTGACGGATACCTGGGCTGGCCCACTGCCCTCCATCTGTCTGCCGCTGGGCACGACGTCGCGGTCAACGACAACTTCGCCCGTCGGGGTTACGACGAGGAGATGGGCGTCGAGAGCCTGATTCCGATCAGCACCCTGGGCGAGCGTGTCGAGACATGGGGCGGCCTGACCGGCAAAACGATCCGCACGTACGTGGGCGATCTGATGGATGCCACCTTCGTCCACCAGATGGTGGGGGACTTCCGGCCCGAGACGATCGTGCATTTCGGCGAGCAGCGTGCGGCGCCCTACTCGATGATCGATCAGGCCCACGCCGTGTACACGCAGACCAACAACGTGGTGGGCAACCTCAACGTGATGTACGCCATCGCAGATATCGATCGGGACATCCACCTGGTGAAGCTGGGCACGATGGGCGAGTACGGGACGCCCAACATCGACATCGAGGAAGGGTGGCTCGACATCGAGCACAACGGGCGCCGTGACCGCATGCTCTACCCCAAGCGGCCGGGCTCGTTCTACCACTGCTCGAAGGTCCACGATTCGACCAATATCGAGTTCGGTTGCCGGATCTGGGGCCTGCGGGCCACCGATCTCAACCAGGGGGTCGTGTACGGCGCCGACACCGAGCAGACCAAGCTCGATCCCCGGCTGGCCACCCGGTTTGACTACGACGGCGTGTTCGGCACCGTTCTGAACCGGATGGTCATCCAGGCCGTCCTGGGGCATCCGCTCACCGTGTACGGCAACGGCTCACAGACCCGCGGGCTGATCAACATCGTCGACACCGTTGAGTGCGTCCGGCTGGCCGCCGAGAATCCGGCTGATAGGCGCGAATTCCGCGTGTTCAACCAGATGACCGAGGCGCTTTCGATCAAGCAGATCGCCGAGACCGTGGCGGCCGAGTACCCCAACTGGCCGAGCGCGCAGGGAGAGGTGACGATCAAGCACGTCGAGAACCCGCGGGTAGAAGCCGAGGGCCACTACTACAACGTCAAGCACACGGCGCTGGTCGCGCTCGGGCTGAAGCCGACGCTTCTCTCGACAACGCTCATCGACCACCTCTTCAATGTCGTCGAGCGCTACAAGGACCGCGTGGATCTGGCGGCGATCATGCCCACGGTCAAGTGGGCCGAGACGGCGAGCGAGCTGCCCGCCGGACGGTCGCGGGCGCCCCGCAAGGAAGCGAGTCCGGACGGCAAGCGCGCGGCAGGCCCGCAGGCGCACGAGCTGGCCCAGACGTGAACGACGCCCTCACCGGGCGCCGCGTCCTGGTCACCGGCGGTTCGGGGTTCATCGGCCGGCACGTGGTCGCTGACCTGATCGGCGGGGGTGCTCACGTCCGCGTACTCGACCTGCAGCCCCATCCCGACCCGGAGGTGGAGCTCGTCCAGGGCGACATGGCCCAACCTGAGGTGCTCCAGGACGCCCTGGCAGGAGGAATCGACGCTGTGGTCCACCTGGCCGCCTTGACCTCGGTGCTCAGGTCGGTCGAACGTCCGGCGCTCACGTATCGCACCAACGTGCAGGCCACAGCCATGCTGCTCGAGGGGGCGCGAAATGCCGGCGCCCGATCGCTGGTCTTCACCTCCACCAACGCCGTCACTGGACCGATGCGCGGACCGGCCATCACGGAGACAGATGTTCTGCGCCCACTCACACCCTACGGGGCCACCAAGGCGGCCGGCGAGATGCTGATGTCCGCCTATACCGCGTCCTACGGCCTCAGATGCGCGGCTCTGCGGCTGACCAACGTGTACGGCCCCGGCATGCAGGCGAAGGACAGCATCGTGGCCCGGCTGATGCGGGCCATCCGCTTGGGTACGGCCTTTGAGATCTACGGCGATGGGCGGCAGGTTCGTGATTACGTGCACGCGGCCGATGTCACGGCTGCGGTGCGGCTGGGGCTGCTGGACGAGCGCTGGGCCGGACCTGTGGTGATCGGGACGGGTCGGTCGCTGTCCGTGTTGGATGTGATCGATGCCGTTCGGCGGGTGACCGAGGCCGAGCTGGAGGTCCGGCACGGCTCGCCTCGTCCGGGCGAGATGCCCGCGGTAATCGTTGATCCGAGCGCGGCCCACGCGGCCGGATGGTCCCCCGGCTACTCCTTCCAGGACGGGCTGGTGGGCGTGTGGCAGGAATGGTCGCGGCTCGACCTGGATGCCGTGGCCGCCGGTGTGGGGGCCCTGGGAGCCCCCAGGTGACGGCGGTTTTGCCCCAGCCTGGGGAAGCCAAGCTGGCCGGCCTCGAGCCGGTCGACCGGGACGCCGCAGCCGGCTTCCTGGCCGTTCACCCGCCGGGCGCGGGCGCCCCGCTGGCCATCGTGATTCCCGCCTACAACGAGGAGCCCACCGTGGCCGAGGTGATCTCGGAGATCCCCGGGGAGGCGGCGGGCCTTCAGACCGAGGTGATCGTGGTAGTGGACGGAGCAGCCGATGCCACCGCCGCGCGAGCCGGCGCCGCCGGGGCGCTGGTATGCGACGTGCCCATCAACCGCGGCCAGGGGGCCGCCTTGAAGCTGGGCTACTGGCTGGCCCGGGCCCGGGGCGCCGAAGTGATCGCCACGATCGACGCCGACGGGCAGTACGAGCCTGGGGAGCTGGGAAGCGTGGTGGAGCCGATCTTGGCCGGCCGGGCCGATTTCGTCTCGGGTTCGCGGCGTCTGGGCTCCGAGCTCACCACCGACCCGGTCCGCCACCTCGGAGTGCTCGTGTTCGGCGCTCTGTTCAGCCTGCTGGTCCGGCACCGCATCACCGATCCGGCCTGCGGGGTCCGCGCCATGCGGGCCGAGGTGACCGCCGCGGTCACGCTCGAGCAGCCGCAGTATCAGGCTTCGGAGCTGATGATCAGCGCCGCCCTGCACGGCTTCCGTCTGGCCGAGGTGCCCACCACGATGCGCGATCGCGCCAGCTGGGCCGGCCACACGAAGAAGGACGGGAACCTGCGCTACGGGCTGCGGTTCGCCCGCGCGGCGCTCCACACCTGGCGGCGGGAGCGCAGAGCGGCCCGTACGCGGCTGCGGCCAGAGAAGATCCACATCTCGTAGACCGCGAACCGGGCCACGAACAGGATGGCGAACACGCCCAGGTAGGAGGCGGTCACCAAAGCCACCCTGATGCCATGGTGGGCCGGGATGCTCTGGACCTGGCGCTGGGTCCAGGCGGTGGCCTCCGCTGAGGCCAGCAGCGTCAGCGCCGAGACGACGATGTAACCCACCACCTCGCGGCCAAAGGCGATCCGGCCCTGCACCTTCCAGGCCCAGCGCCGATTCAGGATCCAGTTGGGGATCGCTCCCGCGATGAACGCCGTGACCGAGCAGACGGTCGTGCCCACGCCCAGCACGTACAGGATGGCGAACACCAGGCCACTGGTCGCGGCTGCGACCATCGATCCCAGCGTGTAGCGCGTGATGCGACCGCCGAGCGCTGACTGCCGCAGCGCTTGGAAATACGCCCGGAGCACGTTGTTGATGCTACCTCGTTGCACGAAACCTCTTCTTAACGTGGCGTTTTGTCGCTGGCGCGCGTGTGGAGGTCAAGGATGCCGTGTGGCGTAACAAAGCGCGCCGGAGCGCCGGAGCTTTGTGCGTTTGGTGGGCATATATAGCCGTGTAGCGTCACCGAGCGCCGCTCGGGACGCGAGCTTTGTGACGCTGCACCGCGCCCGCCGCGCGCAGCATCCTCTCTCCCGCAGCCCAGCGCCCTAACTCCAGGTGACATGGAGCGTCTGGGGCTTACGAAACACGAGGCCCCGGACGGCGGACGGGCGCTGGGAATCCAACCGCAGGCGGGGGAACCGCTTCAACAGGCCGGTGAGCGCGGTCCGGGCCTCTAGCCGCGCCAGGTGGACCCCGACGCATACGTGCGGGCCGTGGGCGAAGGCAAGGTGCTGCCGCGCGTTCGGGCGCTCTGGATCGAAGCGGTCGGGATCGGCGAACACCGCCGGATCGCGATTGGCCGCGCTGATCGAGATTCGGACCAGCTCGCCGGCCGCGACCCCGGCCCCGCCGAGCTCGACGTCGGTGACGGCGTAGCGGTCGATCACGGCGGCCGCGGGCTCGAGCCGCAGCGACTCCTCGATCACGCCGTCGATAAGCCGCGGGTCCGCCCGCACCCGCGTGAGCTCGTGCTGGTGCTCGAGCAGCTTGAGCGCGGCGTTGGCGATCATGCCCTCCGTGGTCTCAATCCCGCCGAACAGCAACACGGCGGCGTTGGAGACGATCTGCGTGCGCGTCAGTCCGGCGGCGGCGACCGACAGGAACCTTGGGTCGCCGCGCTCGATCACGTGCTCAAGGCCGGCTCCGAGCGCGGCGAACGCCCGCTGAGCCTCCGGCGCGAGCCCACGCCCGGCCGTGATGCCGGTTACGCCCGCGACGATGGCGTCATACCAGCCGAGAACCTGCCCGACGTCGGAGCGGTGCAAGCCGAGCATCCGCATCACGCCCACAGCCGCCAGCGGCCCCGCGAAGGACCGGCGCAGCTCCATCCCGCCTGCGGGCCCGAGCGCATCGAGCAGCCGCTCGGTCTCCTCTGCGCACGTCGCTGC
>JBPYDM010000109.1:0-26912 GCA_051986255.1 Solirubrobacteraceae bacterium
CTCGCGCGAGCGCCGGAGCTTGGTGACGCTGATGGGGCTATAGCGGTGCAGCGTCACTGAGCGCCGCTCGGGATGCGGGCTTTGTGACGCTGCAAGGCGCCGCCGGGCGCCGCGACCTCAACCGCTCGCCGCGGCCCGCGACGAGAGGAGGCGCATCGCGTGGACGACCGCCGCCCGAGCGCGTCATGCGCCGTAAACAGCCCAATCGTCGCGCGCGCAGGACGCGTTGGGATGTTGACCGCCCAGGGAGCCGTCAACGTCCCAAACGCCTAACGGTCAGGGCTCGTTGGGACGTTTCCGGGCCCCGGAGGGGCGCCCTTTACGCCCCCCGGAGGTACGCCCGGTCGGGACGTAGGGGATGCCGCCTGTTCCGAGGTCTGGCGCCGCCGGATGCGCACGCGGGCGTACACGACCAGTCCTACCGCCGACACCACGAGCACGATCGCGCCGGCGATGCCCACCCTCTCCAGGACTCCCGCGCCCGCCTCCCCGGCGTAGTACCCGACGAGCCCGAAGGTGATCCCCCAGGTGATCCCGCCCAGGGCGTTCCAGAAGAAGAACTGCCGAAACGGCATGTGATTGATGCCGGCCAGCCAGGCGGCGATGAACCGGACAAGGGCTATCCAGCGAGCCAGGAACACGGCCCGGGGACCGTGGCGCTCGAAGAAGCCATCGCCATACTCGATCGCCCGGAGCCGGTGCGTGTGGAGTGGCCCGGAGGCCACCAGCGCGCGGCGGCCAAACCGGCGCCCGAACAGGTACCCAAGGTTGTCACCCAGGATGGCCGAGGCCACCCCGATGAGGATGACCAGCCAGATCTTCAGGTTGCCCTGGCTGGCCAGAACGGCGGCCAGAACCAGCGCGGTCTCCCCGGGGGAGGGAACGCCCATCGATTCGAGCCCAATGATCGCGGGCAGCAGGTAGCCCAGCTGGCTCGAGATCCCGAAGATCGCGGCCAGCGCCGCGCCCATCATCACCGCGCTGGGCTCGGAGCTGTGATCCAGCGTTTGTCGCCGAACTCAGCGATCGTTAGGCAAGGTAGTGGTCGGTTTTGCATCGCCATCGCGCCTACCGCGATCCATCAGGCCAGCGCGACGGGCTCCTCCTGAGGCGCTTTGGCCACCGGAAGACGCAGCGTGAACCGGGCGCCGGACTCGCCCTGATCCTCGAGCGCCAGCTCACCACCCATCCGGTGGGCCAGCTCGCGGCCGATGGCCAGCCCCAGGCCAAACCCCGCCTTGCCGCCCGCTTCGCGGCCCCGCATGAACCGCTCAAAGATCATCTCGCGCTCCTCGGCGTGAACACCGGGCCCTTGGTCGCAGACGCTCAGCGATGCCCGATCCCCGTTGCGGAGCTCGATCTTGACTTCCCCTTCGTTCGGGCTCAGACGGACGGCGTTGTCCAAGAGGATGCGCAGGATCCGGGCCACGCTGCCCGGATCTCCCATCGCCCACACGGACCCGGCGCTGTCATCCAACGTGGTGAGGATCCCGCGGCGGGCGATCCCCAGATCGAACTCGGCCAGCACCGCCCGGCTGAGTTCGCCTAGCTCAATGGGCTCGGAGCGCAGGTTGGTCTGGGCGTCGATCCGGCTCAGGTCCAGGAGGTCGGCGGCCAGCCGCCCCAGGCGCCGCGACTGCCCCCGAGCACGGGCGATCAGCGAGCGCGCGTCGTCCAGGTCGGTCTGGCCGGATTGCAGATCCTCGTCGAGCAGCTCGAGCAGCCCGTCCAGCGAGGCCACAGGCGTACGCAGTTCGTGCGACGCCGTGGCCACGAAGGCCCGTCTTGCCTCCTCCTGGCGGTGCAGCTGGTGCTGCATAAGGTCAAAGGTCCGGGCCAGGTCCCCCACCTCATCTCGGGCCCGATCTACGGGAATCTCCACCGTCGGGCCCTCCTGGGCCAACCGGAGTGCCGCCTGGCGGAGCAAGCGCAGCCTGCGGACGAGGGTCCCGGCAAAGGGAATCGCCAGCAGGAGCGTGAGGGCCGCGGCCACCAGCGCAGCGTCCAGGATGGCGGTCCGCACTGCGGCCACAGCCGAGCTGACCTCGTTCAGCGGCTTGCGCACGGCCAGCACCCAACGCTGACCGCCGGCGGTGAACGGGAGCGCAGCCCGAGCGTATTCGGTGCCAGCGATCATCCCCGGCCTGTAGACGGGCTTGTTGCGCGTCCGGAAAGCCTGGGTGACGTCGGTGTAAGGGTCGTGCTGGGCGAACGCCACCTTGTTGGGGTAGACCACGACCGGGCGGGGACTCAGGCCGTTGCGGTCGGGGTAGCCGAGCACCACCACGTCGGAGGCGCCGACGCGGGATTGAAGCCTGCTGGCGGCGTCGGTCAGGCGTTCACGCGCAGTCTGGCCCAGCGCAACGAGCGCCTTCGTCTGGGCGTACCCGGGGGTTCCGGGAGTGGCCGACAGCACGGTGTAGATCACGTTGCCGGGAAGCAGCTTCTCAAAGGGCTTGGTCGCTCCATTGAGCTCTTGGTTCAGAGCGGTTTGATCGGCACTCTTCAGCGAGCTCTCGAGCTCACTCAGCAGGGTGGCCGCGGCCACGGCCAGGGCGGCGGCCGCGGTGACCAGGACTACGCCGATGATCCTCCCCCGCAGCCCAAGGGCGCCGAATCGAGCTCGCCCTCGCATCGCTAGCGGATCCCAGCCACTACGGTCCTCGCAGTCGGTAGCCCGCACCCCGGACCGTCAGGATGTACTGGGGCTTGTCGGGCTCGGGTTCGAGCTTCTCGCGCAGGTGCCGGATGTGAACGTCGATGGCCCGGGGATCGCGATAGGCGCTGTCCCCCCAGATCGCCCGGAGAAGCTCCTGGCGGTTGAGGAGCCGGCCGGGGTCCGTCATCAGGGCGTCCAGCAGCTCGAACTCGGAGAAGGTGAGCCGGACCGGCTTGTTGTCGATCGTGACCTCCCGCTGGGCCCGGTCCAGGCGGATGGACCCCACCACCACCACCTCATCGCCCATGGTGCGCGGGCCGGCCCGGCGTAGGACGGCCCGGATCCGGCTGCGCAGCTCGGCCAGTCCGAACGGCTTGGTCACGTAGTCGTCGGCGCCGGCCTCGAGCCCCAGCACGGCATCCGCCTCGGAATCGAGCGCGGTGAGCATGATGATGGGAACTACGTTGCGCCGGGCGCGGAGCGTCCGGCAGACTTCGTAGCCATCGGGGCCCGGACCCAGAGCCACATCCAGCAACACGATGTCGAAGTGTTCCGCGCCGGCCCGGTCGACGGCTGCTCGGCCATCGGCCACCGCCACCACGCGATGTCCCTCGCGCGCGAAAGAGCGGGTGAGCATCTCGCGCAGGTCGGGCTCGTCGTCCACCACCAGGATGTTGAGGGAAGGATCGCCGGCTCGGGCTACCCGGGGCGCAGCGGCGGCTTGGTCTGCAGTCATCTGCCGTCCGCCTGCGTAGACAGATACGAAGTCATCTGCCGCCCGCCGGGGAGGATACGCGAGCCGAGGTGGACAGGCTCTCGGACTCGGCCAGGGCTGGGCTGGTAAAGGGCTTCGGGGTGGCCACGCGGTCGGAGGCGGGTATCGCCTCCTCGACCTGACGCGGCGCCAGAACGCCGGCCGCCGCGGTGCTCCAGAGCAGTGCCACCCAGGTGGCGGTGGCCAGGGCGACGTGCACCCAGACCATGTCGGAGGGCAGGTGCAACTCGTACTGAACACTGCCCACCAGACCCTGCGCGGCCACCAGCACCCCCAGGACGGTCAGAGGCTCGAGAGTGCGCTCGACTGCCCGGCGGCGGTTCAGAAGCCACACGGCGATGACCGCCACGCCAAACAGCGCGGCAATCGTCGCGTGGCGGTGCACGATCCAGGTCAGCGTGTCCTTGCCCTCGAACGTGAGCCTGTGAACGTGCTGCCCGCTCACCCCGCCGGAGTGCGGTCCGGCGGCGGTGGCGGCCGTGCCGGCGAAGATTGTCAACGCACCGAGTGGCAGGAGCGCCCTCACCGCCCAGACGGACAGCCGATCCTCGGCCAGCGGGCGCCACCCGGGCTCGTGCGCGCTGCACCAGGCCAGGGCGACCGCCCCGATGAGCACGATCATCGACAGGCTGAAATGGGCCATGACAAATCCCGGCGCGAGATGCTCGCGCACGGTGAAGCCACCCAGCACGGCCTGGGCCAGCACACCCAGCGGGAGGGAGGCCGACAGCCAGGCCAGGTCCCGTCGGAACGGGCGGCGCAGGAAGGAGGCCACGAAGGCCAACACCGCGATCACTCCGACGAGGCCGGACACGGCGCGGTTGGAGTACTCGATGACCGCGTGCGTGCTCAGCGGTGGCAGCACCTTGCCATAGCACCGCGGCCAGTCGGGGCAGCCGAGCCCGGAATCCGTGAGACGCACGGCCGCGCCGGTGAGGACGATCACCGCCAGCGCGCCCAGGGCGACGTAGGCCACCCGCCGATACTGGACGGGGGTAAGGCGGGGAAGGGTACGGGTCCTTATAAGACTCGCCACGGCAGGAATGCTAGTGCCCCTCTCCCCGCGATCCGCCCCTTATGACGCCCCGTGACGGATCCGCGGATGACGTGGAGGAGGCGGGGCGCGCCAGGCCCGTCACCCGCAGAAGGCAAGGCGGGCCGGGCCCGTACCACGCGGTGCGCGGCACGGACCCGGCGGAAGGACGACCCTGGTAGGGCTGGGGGCCGTCCGAGACCCGCGAGAAGGGGGCGATGCTCGCGGGCCGGTTGACCTCCTTGTCGGTACAGAGAATAGCGATCCGCAGACGGAAGAAGAACGCCGCGAACGGGCAGTCGACGCGACCCCGGCTAGCGGTTGCATTGCCTCGCCCGACGAGTACATGCGCACGGCGATCTAGTGGGAAGCGCGCCGAGCCATGGCCAGACGGTACGCGTCCACGTGGGCGCGGGCGCTGACCGCCCACGAGAACTGCTCGGACCGGGCGAGGCCAAGGCGGGTTAGCTCCTCCCGCAGGGCGGCGTGACCCGCCAGGAGCCCCATGGCCGCGGCAAATGACGCCGGCTCGCGCGGGTCGGCGTACCGAGCCGCGGCCGCGCATACCTCCACCAGACCGGGTGAGCGCGCGGCCAGCACGGGTGTGCCCGCACTCATCGCCTCCAGCGCGGTCAGGCCAAACCCCTCGTACAGGCTGGGCTGCACCAAGGCCAGCGCCTGCGCGTAAAGCCTGCGCAGCCGGTCCGGCGGGGGATCGGGCTCGAGTTCCACGCCCTCCCCCTGGGCCTGGGCCGATCCCGCCAGCACCAGCGGTGCCGGCCGGGCCGCGCCCTGGCGGTAGAGCGCGTAGGCCACAAGCAGAGTGCGCAGGTTCTTGCGTGGCTCGTCGTCGCCTACGTAGAGGAAGTGCCGTCGCGGCGCGGCCACTGACTGCCCGAACTGCCCGGGTCCGTGCCGCGCCACCACGATGCGCTCGCCTGGGAGATGCCAAAGCTCACGCACGTCGGCCGCTGTGGTGTGGCTGACGCAGATGATCGCGTCGGCGGCGCGGGCGGCCGCCTGGTGGGCGTGGTGGGCGTAGACGCGGAAGCGGAGGTCAAAGCAATCGGGCAGCCGCTCGAAGGACAGGTCATGCACCGTGAGCACCTGCGAGAAGCCGGACCGGGGGGCCCGCCGCCGGCCGGCTCCGGGTAGCCACGCGGGCAGCGTTTGATGCACCACGTCCCCGTCCAGGCGACTGGCCAGACGCGGCAGCTCCCTCTCGCCCCAGTACACATCCGCCAGCAGGTTGCGCAGGCCGCCCGGGCCTCCCCCGGCCGGTGCGCGCCGGCGCTGGTCGGTCACCTCGATGACGTCTACCTCATCGATCCCGACCAGGGCCTGACACAGCCGCTCGATGTACACCCCGGTACCCGACAGCGGCGCGCTGCGGCGATACGTGGTGTCGATCAGAACACGCACGGCCTCACCGAACCGCTCGAGCGAGGAGTAGCCGTCTGAGCGGTGGCACCCCCGCAGCCGTTCGGACGCTGATGTGGTGGAAGTCGAACTCCGCCAGCAGCGAGCCCAGCGATCCCCGCGTGTAGAGATGCAGGTGGTCCCCCAGCGGCTCAGAGAAATGCGGCACACCTGCGAGGGCAACTCGAAGGCGACCGTGTGAGGGTGTGGTCAGGAGCAGTCGCCCGGCCGGTGTCAGCACTCGGCGGACCTCCGACAACCAGCGAGCGGTGTCCCCGATGTGCTCGATCACCTCGCTGGCCCAGACAAGATCGAACGAGTTGTCCGCGAAGGGCAGCGGCCCGTCGATCACGGTGAGACGGAAATCCAGCCCGGGGTGGCGGGTCCGTGCGCGCTTTAGCGCCTCCTCGGCCACGTCGGTCCCGACCACACCCGCCTCCGCCTGTGCCATCTGGGCGGTGAACTCCCCGGTTCCGCAGCCCACATCCAGGGCACGATCCCCGGCGCGAATCTCGGCCACCAGGAAGCGCCGCCGCAGCTCCCAGTCGGGCGGAGTCAGATCGTCGGGCAGGGTCCGCCAGAGTTCCTCGTAGTAGTCCTTCACGACCCCCACCAGCCCGGACACCCCGGCCTCGGCACCGAGCCCGGTCGTGCTGAGAACCACCTCACCGGGTCAAGTTGGGCTCCGCTGCCCGCTCTCAGGGTTTCGCTCCCCAGTGTCTGGATCGTGGCCTCGGCTCGCCGGGTCTGACTCCACGGCACCGGGCCGCCGCCTAATGCTCTCTTCATGTTGCCCCCGAGCCCGCTCGAGCGGGGCCGGGTCGATGCCCAAGCGCCTGAGTTCGGCGGCCGCCAACTCGGCGGTGGAGCCAGCCGACGGCTCGGCCCACGGCACCGCGGCCACCCGGCGCAACCGGTGGTACCCCAGCGAGTTGATGGCCCGCTGGGCCAGAAAGGCCTGAAAGGCAGGATCGGCGCCATGGAGCGCGACCGCCTCCCGCAGCGCATTGGCCTCTCGCCGGAGATCAAGTCGGACCGGGAGGTAAAAGCCGAGCACCGGCACCGAGGGCAGCAGGGCCACGGCGATGGCCAGCAGGACGCTCAGGGTCTGGATCGAGGATTGGCTGCTCATTCCGCCGTGGATCGCGCTGGCCCCGGCGGCCTGCACCTGGTCCGCCACTCCGGCCAGGGCTCCACCAACCAGCGGCACGTTGCCCAGCACCCCAAGCGACCTCCCGATGCTCTCCACGGCCTGGCCTGACACGATTGCCGTGTGGCTCAAGCTGGTCAGATCGCTCAGCTCGAGCCCTATGGCCACGCCGAGGCCGATCCAGACCACAACCCAGACGCCCAGGACAACATCGAGCGCATGCAGCTGGCTGGTGACGGGGACGATGTTCCTCAGGGCCCGAGAACCAGGGACGTGCTCGTTCAGCTTGCGCTCCAATCGATGGCTATGGCGTGACGATTCGCTGCTAATGGTGAGGTAAATCAGGCTGGGCGTGCCGGTGCAACTCTTACCCCGGCGTTTCCACAACGAGCGTGACCGGGCCGTGGTTCACCAGCTCGACTTCCATCAGAGCACCGAAAACACCTCGGCGCGCACCCAGCCGCTCGCAGAAGCGGTCGTACAGCGGCTCGGCCGTCTCCGGTGGAGCGGCCCGCACGTAGCTCGGGCGGTTGCCTCGGCGGGCATCGCCATACAGCGTGAACTGGCTGACACAAAGCACCTCCCGGTCCCCAAGCGGCTCGTTCATCCGTCCCTCCGCGTCCGGGAACACCCTGAGTGCCCGCACCTTGTCGGCCAGCCAGTCGGCCTCGCGATCGGTGTCCTCACGCGCCACCCCGAGCAGCACCAGCAGTCCGGAACCGATCGTGGCCACGGGGCGGCCCTCCACCGACACCGAGGCTCGCCTGACCCGCTGAATCAACGCGCGCATCACGCGTCTCGCAACTCGGCGGCCGCCCGTTCGGGGGCGACGATGTTGAGATTGACGCCGGCCCCGAGCTCCAGCCCGGCCAGGTGCGTAAGCCGGGGCAGGATGTCGATTCTCCAGCAGAAGTGCTGGGATCCCTGAGGAGCGGTGCGCACCCACAGGTTGAGCGGCGGCGGGTTCCCCAGATGCCGGGCCAGCCGCCCCAGGGCGTCGTGCAGCATGGCGGCGCCCGCGACTCCCTCGTCCTCGAAGCGCATGCGCGGGGTGCGCGGGGCGATAAGGAGCTGGTAGGGCACGCGGGCGGCAAACGGCGCCATGAGTACGCACTCCGAGTCGATGGCCACGATCCGCTCACGCCGGCGCACCTCCTCCTGGACCAGATCGGCCAGCAGGTTGCCCCCCATCGTGCGTGTGGCGTAGGCGCCGAAGCGCTCCCGCTCCCGAGCCACGGCGGCAGGCACAAAGCTCAGCGCGTAGAGCTGCGCGTGGGTATGGGGCAGCGAGGCACCCGCCTCGCTGCGCTCGTTGACGATGACGTGGACGTAGGCCGCCTCGGCGTGCTCCCGCATGCGGGCGCGCCACACGTCCACGGCCAGGGCGACCTGCTGGGGCGGCAGCTCCGACAGCGAGGTGACCGGGTCCGGAGCGTTGACGATCACCTCATGGGCACCGCTGGCCGCCCCGGCCCAGAACAGATCCTGGTTGGCATCCCGGCCGGGGTTGCGAGAGCTGTCGCTGAGCGCGGGGTAGAGGTTGGGGACCACCCTGACCTTCCACCCCGGGGAGTTGGGCTGGCTGCCGTCCGGGCGCACGGCGTAGACCTCGGGTGGGGTCTGGCCCTCGTGTCCCGTGGCGAACGGATCCCGCTCGGCATCCAGCGCGGCCCCGGGCGTGGCCGTCAGCTCCCCGCCCGGCCGCCCGGCGCGATCGCCGGCGATGATCGCACGCTGCCCGGTGAGGGGGTCGATCCGGATCTCCGGCATGTCAGACCTCGTGCAGGACTTGTGGTCGCACCGGCCTGAGCCCCTTCTGAGTTACTCGTGTTCCGGGGCTGGCCCTCGGGAGCCCACCTAGGTCAGCTCCTTGTCCATGGCCACGTGCTCGATGCCGGCCTCCCGGAACACCGCTCCCCGCGGCCGGTACCCGTGGTGGTCGTACAGCGCCCGGGCGTAAGTCTGCGCGTGCAGGACGATTCTGGCCGCGCCGGCCGCACGACTCTCCTGGTCGGCTGCCTCCAGCAGCGCGGTGGCGATGCCGCGCCGCCGGGCCGATTCACGCACGGCCAGCCGGCTCAGCTGGACTGTCCGTCCCACCACCAGAAGGCGGCAGGTTCCGAGCAACTGCTCGCCGGCTACGGCCACGAGGTGTATGCCCTCAGGGTCGCGGCCGTCCACCTCCTCGTGCTCGGGGACGCCCTGTTCGAGACAGAACACTTGGTGGCGCAGCGCGATGGCGCTGTGAAGCTCCCGGTCGCCCCGCGCGCGCCTGACCTCATAATCCACCGTCGTGGCCACCCCTGCAGCTTGCCACACCTTCGCCACCCCGCCTCATCCTCGAGATACATAGACCTCACCCCGCTTCATCCTCAAGACACGCTAAAATTCCAGTGACCCACCAGGACTGTTTGGCGAGGGCTGTGGGCTACGAGCTGTTTCCCGCCAAACGGGTGCTCTGTTGAGGCTTCCTGAGCCGTGCAGCCATTTCGCTGCGGCTCGCACATCGACGACGCGAGAGTCCGTTATCCCTATGGGTGCATCCACCCCCTTTCCCGATTCTGCCGCGATTGCGCGCGCCGAGGTTTTCACGCGCGAGCAATTCGTCTACGAGGGCGAGGCGCTCGAGGACGCGCTGGCCCCCGGCTCGGCTCGCAGACGTGCGCTGGACGCTGCCCTAACCGAGATCGAGGACGGGGCCAAGCAGCCCTCGGTGCAATGGCGACGCAAATTCTCGCTGCTATTGGGCCTGGAGCGACTGCTCTCCGAAGATGAGCCCCACCTGGCCGACGGCGCTGTCCTGTCCGCCCATCAGGTGGACGCGCTCTCAGGAACACTCACCGCGCTGCTGGCGGAGGCCCAGCGCAACGGGAACGGCGGCCGGGTGAACGGCAAGGTCGCAGGTGGTGAGGAAACCGCCGTCGACGATCCGCCAGCCTCCGCCTACTCGGCGACCGAGGCCGATGCTGCGGCCAGTGAGCGCCGCAGCCGCCAGCTCGACCTCGAGGACCTCGAGGACGAGGACGACCTGGACGAAGACCTCGACGACGAGGAGGACGAGGACGAGGAGCCTCAGGATTGGGCCGAGGACGGCGAGCTGGACGAGGATGTCCAGCTCGATGAGCAGCCCGAGGATCCGAACGCCGCCAGCCGATTCTGGTTCGAGCACGCCACCGGCGCAGGCAAGACCGTGGCCGCGCTGGGCTTCGTCGAGGCCTCTCGCACCGGTGGGGTCCTCATCCTGACCCACCGCCGCAACCTGGTGGACCAGTTCAACGGCGAGCTGCGCGACCGGGGTTACCGGGACCGCATCCACGCGCCACTCCTCGATGGGCGCGACGCCGCGAACGGTCCGGTCACGGTCGAGACGTATCAGTGGTTCGTCCGCAACGCCGGCCGCATTTCCAACGCCTACACGATCGTCATCTGCGATGAGGCCCACACCGCCCTGGGCGACAAGACCTCAGCGGCCATCCGCGCCTGGTCGGGCCCCATCTTCATCGGGATGACCGCCACCGGTGCGCTCATCGCTCGTCACGTCACCGATCTGTTCCCCACGCAGACCTCGCGCTTTGACCTGGCCCAGGCGGCCCGGCGGGGCGTGATCGCTCCCCTGCGCTGCGTCCGCATCCCGCCGGGGCCCGGCGTCCGCACGATCGCCAAGGTGCCCCTGCGACGCGGCGAGGTGGATACCGAGTTTGACCAGGAGATGCTGGCCGAACTCCTCGACCAGACGCCGTTCAATATGGCCATAGCCGACCTGTACAAGACGAGATTCAACGGCATTCCCGGGATCGTCTACGCCGCCGGGGTACGCCACGCCTACAACGTGGCCCAGGCATTTCGGGAGGTGGGGATCAAGGCCCAGGCGGTGTCCGGTGAGACGCCCAAGCGCCAGCTGGCCACCATCCTGGCTGACTACGAGTCCGGCAAGATCGACGTCCTGGTCAATGCCATGCTGCTGGCCGAAGGCTGGAACAGCCCGCGGGCCACGATCTGCATGCATCTGGCCCCCACCGCCTCCAAACGCGTCTACCAGCAGCGAGTGGGCCGCGTGACGCGGCGCACGCCGGGCAAGGAAGCGGGCATCGTGGTGGACTTCGTCCACCCGGCCACCAAGCACGACGATCCGGTGGTCACCCTGCACTCGCTGCTGGACCGCGACGTGTACCGGGGCGGGGCGATCGTCGTCGGGCCAGTGCGGCGAGGCCGCGGGCGCCGCGTTCGCGTGGAGCGCCGGGTCCTGCCGGTTACTCCCGACCCCGAGCGGCGGGCGGAGGTGTTCGAGCGGGAGCTGTGGAGGATCGCCGTCGAGTACCTCGACTATGGCGAGCAGCATGTGTGGGCCGCCCTGGCCGGGGCCCGGGTCGCCCCCAACGGCTGGCGCCGGGCCAAAGCCATGCTGCACTTCGACCGCCAGGGCGAGCTCAAGCGGCGGTTCCTGCTCACGGCGGTGCAGCGCAACCGCCACTCGCAGCTGCGTCTGAGGGCCCTCCAGGAGATCGCCTCCTCCAAGGACGCAGAGGCATTCGACACGGCGATTGACATCATGGCCGGCTGGCCGCGCGACGAGCGCCGCGAGGGGAGCAAGATCATGCTTCAGGCGTTGGCCGACCGCCGGATCGGGCGCCGCGACCAGGCCAACGCGTGGATCTGGCGTATGGCCGAGTACACCCGGGAGGTGCACGAGGAATACGCCGCGCAGCGCTGGCCTGAGACCAAGCGCCTCCTGGGGCTGCTGGTCAACTCGAGCGGACAGGCTCACGCGCGCAACGCCCGGCGGCTGGTCCACGCCGCCCGGAAGGAGGACCGCCGTCTGTCAGCCGCGCTGCTGGCCGCCGCGTTGGCGCACACGCCTGAAGCCGAGGAGGCGCTGCGAGGAGCGCGCACACGGCTGGCTCGCAAGCCGGCGGCGTTGGCCCGCGAACTGCTGCGCAACTTCCCCAAGGGGCGCGGCAAGGGCCGCCGTCGGCGCAAGACCTCCAGCGCCAACGGCGCGGGCGAGGCTGTCGCCGCCAGCGGCGCGAGCACGACCAGCAGCACTGGGCCCGCGACTGCCGGTGCAGGCGACGCGGCCGCCGCCAACGGGGCCGGCGAGACTGCTGACGGAAGGCCCAAGCCCGCGCAGGACGTGGACGAGCAATCCGCCCTGGAGGACGAAGCCGAAGCGGCTGCCTGAGGGCTGAGCGGACGCCGCAGGTGGGCGCTCCAAGTCCCTACCCCTGGACGCAAGTGGCCCCGAAACTCCGTTCGCTATCCGCCGCCCTCGGGGTGCTCGGCCTGATGGCCGGCACTGCGGTACCCAGCGCGCTCGGCACCGCTCGAGCGTATCGACCGGCGCGCTCGCCCCGCCGCCCGACGCACCTGTACGTTTCCCCCCACGGCAATGACCAGGGCAAGTGCACGCGCGGACGCCCCTGCCGCACCATTTCCCGCGCGGTGGCCGTGGCCTCGGCCGGTGACGAGATCGATGTGGCCGCCGGGGTCTATCCCGAGCAGGTAACCCTGAACAAGCACCTGACGATCAGGGGCTCTCATGCCCCCGAGATCGACGCCCAGGGGCATGCCCGGGGCATCCTGATCACCGGCGGCCCGGCCGCGGGATCGTCGGTGCGCGGATTCATCGTGCAAGGCGCCACCTACGAGGGGATCCTGGCGCTGCACACCAAGCGGGTGACAATCGCGGGGGACGTGGTGCGCCACAACGACCGCGGTTTCTTCACCGGGCACTTCACCGGGGAGTGCGCCCAGAATGGGCAGCCGGGCGGCCACACCGCGGACCTCCGAGCGGGCGGCTGCGGCGAGGCTATCCACCTGGCGTCGACGTCGGGCTCGCGGGTGATCGGGAATCTGGTAACCGACAACACCGGGGGCATCTACCTGACCGACGAATCGGCTCCGGCAGCCCACAATCTAATCGCCTGGAATGTGGTCGAGGGAAATCTGTACGACTGCGGAATCACACTGGCCAGCCACAGCCACGACGCCGTGTCACGGACAGGCCGCGTGCGCCCGTACGTCGGCGGGGTCTACGACAACACCATCACGCATAACGTGGCCAACTTCAACGGCCTGAGTGAGCCGGGCGCGGGGATCCTGGTGGCGGCAGCGTACTTCGGGTCGGCGGCCTACGACAACCGGATCATCGCGAACTCAGCCAGGAACAATGGGCTACCGGGCGTCACCCTGCACAGCCACGCGCTGCAGCAGGACCTGGACGGGAACGTGATCTGGAACAACGTCATCGGCCGCAACGGCCTCGGTGGCCCGCACGGCGGTCCGGGAGACGCCGACGCCGGCGTCCGGCACACCGCGGGCATTCTCGTCTGGAGCGACGTGACCAGGCTCACGGGGATATCGATTGCCGGCAACCGCATCAGCCACGACTACTTCGGCATCTGGTCCAAACGGTCATCGAGGGTCAGGCGGAGCGCGAACCGCTACAGGCACGTGCGGGTGCCGGTGAGGCAGTACCCCTGACCCGCTAGTGTCGCGAGTCAGAAATTCGGTGTCGCCAATTTCTGACTCGGGGCACTAGAGGCGGACCAGCACCAGCCCGGCGGCCAGCAACGCCAGGGCCATCCACAGCATCCCCAGCGCGCCCTCGAGTGGGGAGGCCAGCCGCTCGCGGTCCAGGGTCAGCACGGTTCCGTCGGTCAGTCGCTGCTCACCCACCACCTGAACCGTCCGCCGGCGAAGCTGGCGGGCCGGCGTGCTCAGCCGGCGCTGGGCCACGCTGAGCAGCGAGCAGGCCGCAGCCACCAGCAGCCCGGCCGGCCGGATGGTCAACGTCTGGGCGAAGTAGCCGGTCAGCGCCGGAAAACCGCCCCAGGCCAGCGCGAAGACCCACCCTTTATGCAGACGCCCGGCACCTAGCTCGAGGTTGTAGGCCGGGACAAGCAGGCCGCCCAGGACGACAAAGGGCACCAGCCAGGCCGAGACGGTGATCGCCCCCACCACACCGATACCCAGCGCGCCGGCCAGCCCTAGGAGAGCCAGGGCGATCAGGGTGCCCCGGCTCAACTTCGTGCCCAGTGGCCGGGAATGGAGCTCGTCCAAGGCGTGGGCGCTCACCCCCACGGCCAGGAGAAACGCGGCCACGGTGGCCCCCAGGCGCCCCGCGTGAAAGACCGGGGCGGCCGCGGCGCCCAGGGCCACGTAGCTCAGATGCCAGACGGTGTAAGGCGGATGCAGGATCGTGATCAGATCGCGCCAGCCGCCGGGGGCCAGCGCATAGAAGGCCGGGCGAGCCGGCGGATCGCGTTCTACGTCAGGTGCCGCCATGCCGCACTCCTGACATCACCAGCCCGGCCCCAAAGCTCATCTTCCGGACCTCCACCCGATCGATCCCCGCCTCGCGCCAGCGGCGCGGAAGGTCGGGCTCTCGCGCGTGGAACTCCTCGATGTTGGGACCGAGGAACCGGCCCACCTCGAGCCAAGCGGGCGAGACGAGCCGTCCGAGCGTTGGCAGGCCCAGGCGGGTGTGCGCCCGCCAGAGTGCTCGCAGCCCTGGCTGATGAGGCACCCCGAACTCCACCATCCCGATCCGGCCGCCGGGCCGGACCACGCGGCCCAGCTCAGCCATCGTGGCCGCCACGTCATCGACGTAGCGAAGCAGATAGGTGAACGTAAGTGCGTCGAATGTGGCGTCGCCGAAGGGCAGCCGCTCCGCCTGGCCGAGCACGAACGAGAGCCTTCCGTTCAGGTCGGGCCGGCGGTCCAGCTTGTCCCGCGCGCCTGACAGCATCTGTTCGCTCTGGTCCAGCCCGACCACGACGCAGCCGCGCTCGGCCACGGGAAAGGCCACCATCCCCGTTCCGCTGGCCACGTCGAGCACGCGCTGCCCGGGCCGGGGGTCGACGGCGGCGATCATGGCTCGTCGCCACCGCGGATCCTGACCGAAGCTCATGATCGCCCCCGTGCGGTCGTAGGCCGAGGGAAGCCCGGCGAACAGCTCCAGGGCGCGGCGCTTGCGCGCCGATTGATGGCTACTCGCCGACGAGATGGACCTCACCCGCCTCGAGGGCCACGCGCCCGGCGCCGGTGAGCACCACCAGCCGGCCGTCGCCATCCACGCCCGCCGCCTCACCCTGCCCCTGGCCCCATTTCACCCTGTGGCCACGCAGCGCATCCCGAGCCCGGACGGACTCGAGCACCTGCTCGGGCGAGGCCGCCAGCCAGCGATCCAGGGTCTCCAGGAGGAGGCCGAGCGTGGGCTCGATCGCGTCGGCCCCTAGCCCCAGCGTCCTGGCCAGGCCGTGGAGCTCCGGCGGGAACTCGGCCTCGTCCCCGGCCACGTTGACCCCGATCCCCACCACGGCCCAGTCCTCCTGGGGGCGTCCCTCGACCAGGATGCCGGCCACCTTGCCACCGTCCAGGAGCACGTCGTTGGGCCACTTCAGCAGGCACAGGCTCACGGGTTCGCCGCCTGGCGGCGCCGCCCCAGTCTGATCCGCCCGGCCGTGACGGGAGAGCGCCGCCTCCGCCGCCTCGGCCACCGCCACCCCGCTGGCCAACGGGAGCAGGCGGGGCGGGTGCCGGACCAGCACCGAGCACAGGATGGCTCGGCCCGGGAGAGCCAGCCAGTGGCGCCCCTGGCGGCCCCTTCCAGCGGATTGTTCGCCGGCGGTGACCACGGTCCCGTGGGGTGCGCCGCCCAGGGCCAGCTCACGCGCCCGTTCGTTGGTTGAATCGGTCAGGCGCAGGTGCACCCGAGGGCGGCCCAGAGCGGGCCTGCTCATGCCGGCTTTATCCATACCTCGTCCTCCACCACGGTGGCTATGCGCCGGCCGGCGTCGCCCCGACTGACCGCGATGGCCAGCCGCCGGTAGGCATCCTCGTAGACCAGCAGCTGCCCGGGCTCGACGTCGGCGAACGTGCGCACGAACGGGCACGTGTAGCTGCGGCCGGACACAGTGCGGAGTTCCAGCGCGTGGCCCAGCCTCAGCCCGGCAGCGTGCAGATCCTCGTGCTGAGCGTCCAGCTGGACGTTCCCGAACCGGTCCACGTAGAGGACATGGGTGACCAGCCACCCGTCGTCAAGGCGAGGGCTGGGAAGCTCCAGACGCACCAGCTCAGCCGGGTCGACGGGATCTCCCGCCTCGGCCAGGTTGGCACCGGCGGCCAGCCGAGCGGCCACCGGGGCAAAGATGTCGCGGCCGTGGAAGGTGGCCGATACCGGCTCCAGGCGAAATGTGGAGCGGGCGATATCGACCGCCTCAATTACCCCTCCGGCCGTTTCGGCAGAGGGCCAGAGCAGGCCGTTATCCGGCCCCACCAGCATCCGCTCGTCGGCCAGCCGCAGCGCCACCGCCCGGCGCTGAGCCCCCACATCGGGGTCGACCACCGCCAGGTGGACGCCGCGCGGCATGTAGGGGAGGGCTCCGGCCAGGACGATCGCGCCAGCGCGGACGTCCTGACGCGGGATGCCATGGGTGATGTCGATGATCCTCCCGGAGGGACACAGGTTGGCCATCACGCCGTGACAGATCCCGACGAAGTCGTCCCGGAACCCGTAGTCAGAGAGAAAGGTGATGACGGGCTGATCAGTCACGCCCCGGGATGTTGGCAGGGGACGGGCGCGCCCTCCTCGAGCCCGTCATTTCCGGGCTAGGCTTGCCGCCAAGCGGCGCAACTCTGCGAGCATCCTGGTGTTCCAACCAGTGTCGACTCGCCACGAACGGACCGGCGCGGAGCCACGGATCCCCGAGTCAAAGGAGCAACGTGAACAGAAGCGGACACGCTTTCAAGGCCTCGATCTCCAGGAAGCTGGTGTGCCTGGCAGCGTTCTCGATTGTCGGCCTACTGGGGATCGCCACGGCGTGGGCGTCGGGCAGCACCGAGGTGAAGCTCCAAAGGGCGGGCCAGGGCCGTATCCTCGCCCAGCAAAGGGGCTACACGCTGTACGTCTTCTGCTCCGGCGTCCCCACCAACTGCAAGAAAGGCCGTTCCTCGAGGATGTGGCCCCCGATAATTGCCTACCACCACCCCGTGGCCGGCCCGGGGATCAAGCAGAACAAGCTGGGCACCAAGACGATCAACGGCAAGAAGATCGTCACCTATTACGGCCAGCCGCTCTACCGGTACAAGCGCGACACCAGGCCTGGCCAGACCAGGGGCGAGGCCAAGCCCATGGGCAACGGCGGTTGGTACGTCGTGACCCAGTTCGGGCAGCCGCAGCCCAAGGGCGGCTACTGATTCGTAGAGCCTCCGCCTCGGGCGGCCGAGGCGTCCGTCACTAGCGCCTGGACGAGCCCTTCGATGTCGTGCTGTGGGGCTTCCACGTGAGGCTCCAGCCCATGCTGCCGTAGCGCCTGGCTGGTCACCGGGCCGATGCTCACCAGCCGCTGCGTGGCCAGGCCGTCCGCTTCACCCAGGGACTGAATCAGGAACTGGACCGTCGAGGACGAGGTGAACGTGACGTAATCGGCCTCGGCCAGCGCCTCCGCCTGCGCCGCGGTCAGCGGGTCGGCCACGGTCTCATACAGCACCAGCACGTCCACGTCGGCCCCCCGCGCCCGCAGAGCCTGCTCGAGCACGTCTCGCGCCTGGCGGGCCCGGGCCAGCAGGGCGTGCTTGACCGGGACGCCCTCGAGTGCCTCCACCAGGCCTTCGGCCAGGAACCGCTCCGGTACCACGTCGGCAACGATGCCTCTGGACCGCAGTTGGGCCGCCGTTCCGGGACCGATGGCCGCCACCTTCAGGCCGGCCAAGGCCCGGGCGTCCAGTCCGGCCGATTCCATGCCCTCGAAGAGCAGCCGCACGCCGTTGGGACTGGTCAGGCACAGCAGGTCGTAGCGCCGGAGGTCGGGCAGGACGAAGTCAGCCGGGGCGATCCGGATAGCCGGCGCCTCGATCACGGTCGCGCCCAGCGATCGGAGCCTTGAGACCAGCTCGCTGGCCTGGGCGCGAGCACGGGTCACCGCCACGCGGACTCCGGACAGCGGGCGGTGCTCGAACCAGGCGCCCCATCGGCCCGGTTCGGCCACGCGCCCGATCACGACGATGGCCGGAGCGCGCGCGCCCAGCCCGGGCAGGGTGGCCAACGTCCCCTCCAGCACCCGCTGATCGGGCAGAGTCCCGCGCTCGATCACCACCGCAGGCTCAGCCGGATCCCGTCCTGCCGCCATCAGCCGCCGGGCAATCGCCTCCAACTGTCTGACTCCCATGTAGATGACCAACGTTCCTGGAAAGGCGGCCAGGGCCGACCAGTCCAAGGATTGCTCAGGTTTCTCTGGATCCTCGTGGCCCGTGACGAGGGCCACCCCGCTGGCCAGCCCGCGATGGGTGACCGGGATCCCGGCGTAGGCCGGGGCGGCCACCCCCGCGGTTACCCCCGGTACGACCTCGAAGGGGATTCCCGCTCGGGCCAGCGCCTCGACCTCCTCCCCACCCCGGCCGAAGACGAACGGATCCCCTCCCTTGAGTCGCACCACGGTCCGCCCTCCATGCTCGACCAGGAGCCTGTTGATGTCCGATTGCGAGGCCGATGGTCCACCGCCCTGCTTGCCTACATCGATCAGTTGTGCGCTCGCCGGGGCCCTGGCCAGAGCCTCGTCGGGGACCAGCCGGTCATGGATGATCACCTCCGCCCGCTCGATCAACTCCAGCGCCCGCGCGGTCAGAAGGCCTGGGTCACCCGGCCCGGTGCCCACCAGGTAGACGGTCACGACAGGCTTCCCGATTCGCTCCAGGCTGCCTCGGCAGCGGCGAGAAGCTCACGGGCCCCAACCGACTCCAGCCGCGCCACTAGGCGGGCCGCCACCGCGCCCGCCCCGCCCACCGCCCGATCGGCGATCCACTGCGCCCCGTCCGGGAGGCCCAACCAGGCCGTGATCTCTAGCTCATCCCGGGCTGCGCGCTGCGCGTGGACCCCAACCGGGGTGTTGCAGGATGCCCCCAGCGCTCGCACCACCTGGCGCTCGGCGGTCAGACACGCGGCTGCGCTGGCATCGTGAGCCCCAGCCAGGCGCACGGCCGGGATGCGGCCGGACCGGGCCTCCAGGGCGAGCGTTCCCTGGCCCGCCGCCGGGACCAGCTCATCCAGCGTTCCCTGGGCCCGGTCCTGGCGCCCCAGGCGCTGCAGCCCGGCCAGGGCCAGCACAAGCGCCTGACACTCACCTGCCCTGAGCTTGGCCAGGCGCGTGTCCACGTTGCCCCGCACCGGGACTATCTCCAGGTCCGGGCGCTGGGCCCGGATCTGGGCGGCTCGTCGAAGGCTGCTCGTGCCCACGCGGGCCCCGGGCGCTAGCTCGGCCAGAGAGAGCGCGCCGCAGATGACATCCCGGGGATCAGCGCGAGGTGGGACGGCCACCAGTTCGAGCCCGTCCGGCAGGTCCGCCGGAACGTCTTTGGCGGAGTGCACGGCTACGTCGATCTCGTCGCGCAGGAGCGCCCGCTCCAGCGCCGAGACCCAGCGTGACTTGTCGCTCTCCTCGAGCCCCTGGTCCCCCGCCGTGGTCACCTTCACCAGCTCGGAGTCGTCGCCCAGCCGCTCGGCCACCCACTCAGCCTGGGCGAGCGCCAGCGCGCTGGCGCGCGTACCCACCCGGATCAAGGGCGGCGCAGCTCTCGGACCTCGGCCAGCCTGGTCGCGGCCTCGGGGCGCTGCGACGCCGGCTGCTCCGCGCCGCCCTCGTCCTGAAGGTCAAAGAGCTCGCGCACCAGGGCCATGCGGGCGTGGATGCGGCCGTCGCGCAGCTCCTTCATGCGCAGCGTGGGCTCGTGCAGCAGGCGGTTGAGGATCGCCTGGGCCATCGCCTCGACCCGATCCAGGTCGCGCGGGGAAGCCGACTCCCACTTGCCCTGGTTCTCTCGCAAGACCTGCTCGGCGATGCCCAGCGCCTTCTGACGCAGGGCCGCGATGGTGGGCCGCACCTCCAGCGATCCCAGCCAGGCGGCGAATTTGCCGATTTCCTCCTCGACAATCCCGTCGGCCTGCCGGGCCTCAGCCCGCCGGACATTCCGGTTGCGGGCCACCACCGCCTGGAGGTCGTCGATGTCGTGCAGCGAGACGCCCTCGATCTCCTGGCAGGCGCTGTCCACGTCCCGCGGAACGGCCAGGTCGATCAGAAGCAGGGACCTTCCGCGGCGCCGCTGCATGGCCTCCGAGAGCTCGGGCGCTTCCAGGAGAATGTGGGGCGAAGCGGTGGCGGTTACCAGGATGTCCGCCTTATGAAGCGCCACCGGGAGCTCATCGAAACTCGCACTCTCGCCGTGGTAGCGCCGGGCCAGGGCGATTGCCCGGTCGCGGCGGCGGCTGGCCACGAACAGGGTCTTTGCTCCCGAGCTGGTCAGCGCACGGGCCGCAAGCTCGCTGGTCTCTCCGGTACCCACCACGACCACCGTGCGGCCGTGCAGGTCGCCCAGCAGCTCGCGGGCCAGGGCCACGGCCACGGCGGGCAGGCTCAGCTGCCGCTCCCCGATCGCCGTCTCCGTCCTGACGCGTTTCCCGGTGGCCAGCGCGGCCTCGAACAGGCGACCGGTCAGGGACCCAACAGAGCCCTGGCCCCGGGCCGCTTCGAAGGCCCGCCTGACCTGGCCCTGGACCTCGGCCTCGCCCACGATCATCGAGTCCAGGCCCGAGGTCACCCGGTACAGATGCCGGGCGGCCTCGCAGTTGCGGTAGGAGTAGATGGCCGGCGCCAACTCCGTTGGCCTGATCCCGGCCTGCCGGGCGAACATCGACAGCGCTCCGCTCTCCGCCTCGACCGGATCCCCCACCACCAGGTACAGCTCGGTCCGGTTGCACGTGGACAGAGCCACGGCCTCCTGCACCTCGGCTGACCCCCGCAGGTCGCGGACGAACTCGCTGGCCCGGGTGTCCGGGAGGGCGAGCCGCTCGCGCACCTCTACCGGCGCCGTCTTGTGCGAGACCCCGATGGCCAGCAGCTCGCTCAAACCGCGGGCTCCCGCTCGGGCGAGGCGGTCTCCTCACGCCTCTGGGCCGGCTCGGCAAACTCGGCACCATCGAGCTGCTCTCGCGCCCTGCGCTGCGCTACCTCTCGGCGGAGCTCGGACAGCTCGCGCCGGGTCCGCCGCGTCCTGATGGTCATGATCCCCAGGTAGACGACCAGCATCACCACGAAGACGATGTACGCGCCGGCCACGTACTTGCCCGCGGTGTGCAGAGGCAGGGCGGGTGCGGCTAGAAGCGTCATGACGGAGCGGCAGTCCTTCCCAGGGGGCGGATGGCATCCTCGCCCAGGAGCTCCCGGCGCAGCCGCCGGAGCTGGATCCGGGTGCGCTTGGCCTGGAGCTCGAACACGCACATGGTCACAAACAGAAGTGTCACGGCAAGGAGCGCGACGGTGAAGGTGAGCCGCATCGATCCGGGCAGGTTGCCCCCGGTGAGCGTGAGGACCCGGGGGTGGACGAACCCCTGGGAGAGGCGGACCGCGATGAAGTTCAGCGGGACGAACGCACCGGCCACGATCGCGAACACGCTGGCGTACCGGGCCTGCCGCTCGGGGTCCTCGATCGAGAAACGCAGCGGCTGGTAGGTGGCGAACAGCAGCAGCACGATCAGGAAGGAGACGAGTGTCGGGTCATCCCATACCCACCAGTGCCCCCACGAAGCCTTGGCCCAGATCGATCCGGCCACCAGCGCGGTGATCCCGAAGATCAGCGACATGTGGATGGTCACGTAGGAGCGCAGATCCCATTTGCGATCACCGGTGCGCAGATGCCCTATGGCCAGCAGCCCACCGGCCACGAAGCCGCACAGCGAAACGATGGCCAGCGGGACGTGGATATAGAAGATCTTCTGGACAAACCCCTGGTTCGCGTCCAGCGGGGCATAGAAGAAGACCAGCACCAGGGCAGCCGTGACGCCGGCGATGGTGGCAAATAGGAGGCCGCGGAGGCCTCGGCTGTGACTCAAGAGCTAGTCCTCCAGCAGGAAATCGAATACCGCATAGGCCAGGAGGGCGAACACCAAATCATAGAGAGCCACGATGGCCAGCCATTTACCAGGGGGGAACCGGGCGGAATGCGCCGCCAGGGCGACGCCCGCCCCGCGCGCGGTCCCTATGAGCGCCGGGATGAGGAGAGGCAGGCCCAGGATGGGGCCGATCAGGTCGCGAGCCCGGGTCTGCACCGCGATTGCCGAGACGAACGTGCCGATCACCGCCAGGGCCAGGTCGCCCAGGAGCAGGACCAGCACCAAGCCCCCCAGCCGAGGTCCGAGCGACGGGCCGAGCAGGAGCACGGCGAAGGCGGGCACCGCGAACACCTCCAGCACCACCAGGAAGATCAGCAGGGCCCCGGCCTTGGCCAAGAGCAGCGCGGTGCGGTCCACCGGAGCGAGCAGGAAGCCGTCGAATCCCCCCTGTTCGCGCTCGGCCACGAACAGGCGGTTGATCGCCAACGTGGCGGCGAACAGCAGCGTTCCGGTGAGGATCCCGGCGGCCAGCTGGCCGGAGATCGCGGCCCGATTCAGCGCGAAGTGAAAGATGACGAATGTCGTAATGGAGAAGAGCACCATGGCGGGCACGGTTTCCAGCGTGCGCAGCTCGAGCCTCAGGTCCTTGCGCAACACCACCAGGGCGGTCCTGAACGTGCCGGGAGGCGGTCGGGCCACGGACGTGCGCTGCGGCTCCCGCTCGGTCCGGTCGCGGGGCTCGACCACCATCAGCGGTAGAGCTCCCCGAGCCGTCCCGAGTCGAGGTCCTCGGGCGGACCGACGAAATCCACCTGCCCGTCCCGGAGGGCCAGCACCAGGTCAGCCTCTCCCAGCGCCGCCTGGGGGTCATGGCTGGTGATGATCCGAGTGGCCGGGGCCGAGCGCCCAATCAGAGGCTCCACCAGCTGGGCGGCCGCGGGATCGAGGTTGGCCCGTGGCTCGTCCAGCAGCAGCAGGTCCGGGTCGTGCAGGACGGTCCGGCACACGGCCAGCCGCTGCACCATGCCCTGGGACAGCGAGCGGACCGGATCCTCCCCCCGGTCGCGCATCCCCACCGCCTCGAGGATGGCGTCCACCCTCGGGACCGGGACGCCGTGCAGCCGCGCGTGGTAGCGGAGGTTCTCGCGGCCGCTCAGGTCGCGGTACAGGAGCGCTTCGTGGCCCAGATAGCCGATTCGGCCCCTGACGGCGAAACCACGCTGGGGAAGGGGCTCGCCCAGAACCTCGGTCTTCCCCCCGTGCGGACGCAGCAGGGTGGCCAGGATCCGCAAGAGTGTCGATTTCCCGGCGCCGTTTCGGCCCAGTACAGCCAGGGTCGCTCCCACTGGGAGGATGACCGACACTCCCCGGAGCGCTGTCCGCTCGCCGAAGTGGCGGACCAGCCCCCGGAGCTCAACGGCCGCTGGCGCCATGGTGGGCGTGCCGGTGGCCCTCAGCCTGCGGATGCGGGACCACCGTCCCGGGCTCGCGGCGGAGCGTGGCCACCGCGTGCTCGAGCACGGGCTCGACCACGCCGAACAGCTCGCGGACCGACTTGGGGCTGCCGGGGAAATTGATGATCAGCGTGCGTCCGGCGATGCCGCACACTCCCCGACTGAGCATGCCCATTGGCGTGTGCTTGAGCGACTCGGCCCGCATCGCCTCGGCCACCCCGGGGGCCTCGCGCTCGATCACCGCCCGGGTGGCCTCCGGGGTGAGATCGTCGGGGGTCAGTCCGGTACCACCGGTGGTGAGGATGATGGCTACGTCGAACTCGGGATCGGCGTGCCGCCGTAGCGCCCGCTCGATCTCGACCTGGTCGTCGGCGATCACCTCATGAGCCACCACGTGTGCCCCCGCTGCCGCCGCCAGCGCGGCCAGCTCCTGCCCGGAGATGTCGTCGCGCTCTCCGCGGGCAGCGGCCGTGGAGATGGTGATGATGGCGGCATTCACCGTGGAAAGAGCATAGGCGGCGCACGCGCGCGCGCCGCCGATCCGCCCGTCTCGCCTCGCCTATTCGGCGCGCTGGTAGACCTGGACCTGAACGCCGTCGGGGCCGACCTGTCTGGATTCCGTGAGCTTCAGCTTCAGCCGGTCGATCCCGTCGGGGAAGAGGCGCTCGCCGCGCCCGAGAACGGTTGGGAAGACCATCAGCCGAAGCTCGTCGACCAACCCCGCCGCCAGCAGAGCCCGCACGAGCGTGCCGCTCCCGGCGACGATGATCGTCCCGTCGGTCTCGTCCTTGAGCTTCGACACCCCCTCGACGGCATCGCCCGAGATGACGGTCGTGTTCTGCCACGCCGGATCCGTGAGCGTGTTGGAGACCACGTACTTCGGGCCGTTGTTGATCTTGTCGGCGAAGGGGCCCTCGCGGGAAGGCCACGCCTCAGCGAAGCCGTCGTAGGTCCGCCGGCCGAGCAGTTGGACATCCGCCTCCATCAGCTCGTCCAGCTTGAACTTGTCACCGTCCTCGCCGCGGTCGTACTCGAACGTCCAGCCGCCATGCTCGTAGCCCTCGGCTCCACCGGGATCCTCGAACACCCCGTCTACCGAGACAAACTCCGTCACCACCAGCTTGCCCATCGCATACCTCCTTACTCGTTTGCCACCTAGTGACCGCCGCCCGTGGGACCAGCGCCTCAGGTCATGGCCGAGGTGGCCAGGCCGAAGCCGCCGTCAACCCGGATGGTCGTGCCGGTCAGGTACGCCGCGGCCGGGGACAGGAGGAAGCTGACCACACCGGCCAGCTCCTCGGTCGCGCCGAACCGGCGAAGGGGGATCGTGGCGGTGACGGCCGCCTGGAGCCGCTCGGGCATGGCCAGCACCTTGGGCGTGGCGATCAACCCGGGCATCACCGCGTTGCACCGGATGCCCCTCGACGCCCATTCAGCGGCCAGCGTGCGGGCCAGTCCCACCAAACCCGCCTTGGATGCTCCGTAGGCCACCTGGCCGGGGAGGCCGATCTCGGCCGCCACCGAGGAGATCAAGATGATCCGCCCGTCACCCGAGTCGGCCAGGGCATCAAACGCCGCCTGAGCGACGTTGAACGCGCCCGTGAGGTTCGTCTCGATGTCGTTGCGCCATTCCTCCTCGGAGAAGCGCTCAGCCCGATGAATCGTGTCCACAATTCCGGCATTAGCCACGACGGCGTCGCAGCCGCCCAGGCTGACGATGGCCCGGGCGATGGCCGCTTGCGCGGCCCGGCGATCGCGCACGTCGAAGGAGCTGGTGATCGCGGCAGTCCTCTCGACCGGCACCCCAGGAGCGTCACACGCCGCGACCGGGCAGCCCCGAGCCGTCAGGGCTTCCACGATCGCGCGGCCGATGCCGCCGCCGGCACCGGTCACGATCACCCGGCGCCCCGTTGGGGCGGTGTCAGCCGGCATCGCCTTCGGCCGAGGTGCGCTCGAGTCCGTACCTGGCCCAGTGCCGCTCGGGGATCTCGGCCGGGTCCTTGTACCAGTACCACGTGCACGGATCGCGCCCGAAGTCGTCCGGCGGGTCGCTGGGGTAGAGCGGGTAGCCGATCCAGCGGATGGGCAGCGACTCGTTCATGAACGAGCAGTGCGTGCAGTACAGCGGAAAGCCCTCGCGCTCATAGCTCCAGTCATGGGGACGTTGGGTGACGCCGTACCCGTTCGGTCCCTCGTAGCGGCCCATGCGCACAAGTCGCTGCCCGGAGCCGCACGGGTTCATCGTGAAGGTGAACTTCTCGTCGTCCTCGGTGATGGTGAACGCGCCGGGGTGCGGGCCCGTGCCGCTGCACGAGTGGGCGCGCCACGTGGCGGCCAGTGCGTACACGATCTGCTTGCGTTCGCGGGCGACGATGGTCTCCACGTCGCGTCGCCATCCCCGGCCCTGTCCGTAGGTCCATGCGTCAGCCACGGCGTCCTCGCCCAAGCGCTCGTGCACGAATGAGATCAGACCGGCTATGCCCTCGACCATCAGGTCGTGCAGGTAGCGCCATTCATGCTTCATCTCTTCGCACAGCCCACGCGCCCGCTCCACCTCACCCCGGTCGAGCGCCTCGATCGCCCTGTCCATCGTCGGCCTCGCCAGATCCCTGAGCTCCTCATCGCTGAACCAGCGCTCTCCCATCACCCCTCCCAGTCAGTTGTGTGTCCTTGTCCAGGCAGTCGTGTGTCCTTGTCCAGTCAGTTGTGTGTCCTTGTCTAGGCAGTCGTGTGTCCTTGTCCAGAGAAGCCGCGATCCTACTCCGGCCCGCTTCACCGACAAAGGAGCCGTCACCTTGAGCTTTCAGACCCTCATCTACACCAGCCATGGGCCCGTCGCCACCATCACCCTGAACCGCCCCGAGCGCCTGAACACGATCGTCCCGCCGATGCCGGAAGAGTTCGAGTCCGCGGTCCTGCGGGCCACGCGCGACCCGGAGGTCAAGGTCATAGTCGTGCGCGGTGCCGGCCGGGCCTTCTGCGCCGGATACGACTTCGGCGACGGGTTCCATCACTGGGACGAGCAGCTCACCACCGGCGGGCGCTGGGACCCGGGCAAGGACTTCATCGGGGCGGGCGCGTACGGTCCAACCCAGAAGTTCATGAGCATCTGGCGCACCCACAAGCCGGTCATCGCTCAGGTTCATGGATGGTGCGTGGGTGGCGGTAGCGATCTGGCGTTGTGCGCGGATCTCGTGGTCGCCTCCGAGGACGCTCAGATCGGGACGCCCTACTCACGCATCTGGGGCTGCTACCTCTCGGGGATGTGGATCTACCGGCTGGGGCTGGCCAAGGCCAAGGAACACGCTCTCACCGGCAAGCCGCTGTCCGGCCGCCAGGCCGCCGAGATCGAGCTGATCAATGCGGCGGTCCCTTTCGCCGACCTCGAGGCGGCGGTGGCCGAGCAGGCGGAGCAACTCGCCCGAATCCCAGCCTCGCAGCTGGCCGCCATGAAGCTGATCGTCAACCAGGCCTACGAGAACATGGGCCTCCAGGCCACCCAGACCCTAGGCCCGATCCTGGACGGACTGATGCGCAACAC
>JBPYDM010000110.1:0-3127 GCA_051986255.1 Solirubrobacteraceae bacterium
CCAGCATCCACCGGCAGATCGTCCGCCACACGTACCCCGCCGCTGACCTACGCAGGGTGCTCCGGCGTTTCGGCCTCCGCTAACCCGCAACCGACTAATCGACCATCCACTAACCGCAACCGCGTAATCGAGGGAGCAGCAGCGCCGCTGCTGCTCCCTCGGGCCATACCGAGATCACAACGGCTTGGTATTGACAGAGAGAGGCCGCCCGCAAGGCGGCCTCTCTTCTGGCGCGCCCGAGCGAATCCGCTGTAACTACGGGGAACCGGCCTTGTCCGTGGAGGCTTGGGTAGAGGGTCAGGATCTAGCGGCTCGCCGGATCGTGCTCCTCGACCTGGTGCACCTCTTGTGCGCCACGTCACAGTCTGCCGCGCGCACACGCGGGACGATGCGATACGAGCGGAGCAGGCACATGTCACGCACGTTGCTACCTCCAGGTCCGGGGTATCCGGCGATCCTCCAGCTGGCTGGCTTCTGGACGCGCCCATTGGCCTTTCTGGAACGTTGCCGAGCGCGATACGGCCGCCGGTTCACGATCCATCTCCCCTTCACGCCCCCGTTCGTGATGCTCACCGATCCGGATGAGATCCGGCAGGTGTTCACCGCACCGGCGGACGTGCTTCACCCGGGCTCCGGCGCCAGGGTTCTGCAACCGGTGGTGGGTGGCAACTCGGTCATCCTGCTGGACGGCGACGCTCACATGGAGCAGCGCCGACTGATGCTCCCGGCATTCCACGGCCAGCGAATCGACAAGCTGGCTGCTCTGGTCGAGGAGGTCACCGACCAGGTGATCAGCCCCTGGCCCGAAGACAGCCCCCTTCAGCTGCACGAGCAGTTCCAGCGGCTGACCCTCGAGATCATCCTGCGGGCCGTCTTCGGACTCGAACCGGGACCACGCATGGAGGCTCTGCGCACGCGCCTTGGAGCGATGCTCCAGTTCGGCGAGAGGCCAATCAGCCTAATCCCCCCGCGGCCTGGGAGCGTGGCGGAGAAGGTGGGTCAGCGGGTGGGGCCGTATGCCCAGTTCGTCCGCCTGCAGCGGGGGGCGGACGCGCTGATACACGAGCTGATCGCCGAGCGAAAAGCCGACGCCGGGGAGCGGGACGACGTGTTGGCCATGCTCCTGGCCGTACGGCGGGAGGACGGCTCTGGACTACGCCCCGAGGAGCTACGTGACGAGCTCATGACCCTGCTGGTGGCGGGGCACGAGACGACCGCCTCGACCCTTGCCTGGTGCTTTGACCAACTATCCCGAGCGCCGCGGGTCGTGGACCGGCTGCGGAAGGATGAGGGGGAGGCCTACCTGACCGCGACTATCCAGGAAGCGCTCCGGCACCGCCCGGTGCTCCCAAACGTGGCGCCGCGGCTGGTCGTCAAACCGATCGAGGTGGGCACGATCACTTATCCCGAGGGAGTTTGCCTGGTGCCCAACGCGTACCTCGTCCACCACGACCCCGCGATCTATCCCGATCCGTATGCCTTCCGTCCCGACCGGTTCCTGGACGAGAACCCGGGAACGTACACCTGGATCCCGTTTGGCGGCGGACGCCGGAGATGTCTGGGTGCGAGCTTCGCCATGCTCGAGATGAAGATCGTGGTGCACGCCTTGGTGCAGCGGCGGGATCTGCAGCCAGTCGCGCCGGGCTTCGAGCCTCCACGCCGGCGCAACATCACGATCCGGCCATCCAACGGCTGCTTGGTGGCGCTGCCGCTGCGGGCGCGCACTGTACCCGCTTCGCCCAAGCAGCAGGACATCCCCACGGCGCCGGAGCTGGGTGCGGTCGGCGCATAATCACGTCATGACCGACGGCCGGGTGGCGAGCGTGAGCCGGCAGCTGACGCTGATCGGCTTCGGCAGCGGCGCGTTGGGCGCCCTCGTGACCTTTGTCGCGGTGGTATTCCTCTTCCCGGCGGTGGGTGGCAGTAACGCTCTCAATGACAAGAGCGCCTGGGTGAACGCGCCGCTGATCGTCGTGTATTTGATCGCGGCTGGGGTCCTCTACCCGCGACTATGCAGCCAGCACGTGGCAGATGCCCTGGCATGGCTAAACGAGGGGCGGGTCCCAGATGCACGCGAGCATCGCCTCACGCTTGGCCTGACCAGATATCTGGTGAAACTGGACGCGCTGGGATGGTCGATCGCCGGAGTTGTTTTCGCCCTGTTCAACGGGCTCGCCTTCTCGTGGGGGTTGGCCGGGGTGGTAGCGGCCACAATCTGGTTGGGCGGCGAGACGACCTGCGCATTCGGATACCTGCTCTACGAACGCGCGCTCCGGCCCGTCGTGGCCCTGGCGCTCGCAGCCCGTCCGGCGGGGGCACTGACCGCCCCCGGCGTACGCATGCGACTGTCTATGGCGTGGCTGCTGGGCACAGGGGTGCCGCTGATCGGCGTGCTCGTGCTGGGTCTCGTCGGCGCCTTCGGCTGGACCCACGACCAGAAGTACGTCGGCGCCGCGGTCCTCTTCCTGGCCGCCGTCGGCATGTGCACCGGGTTCCTGGCCACGATTCTGGCCGCCAAGGCGATCGCCCATCCGGTGAGCGCGGTGCGGATCGGCCTGGAGCGGATCGCCCAGGGGGAGCTGGACGTGGACGTGCCCGTGGACGACGGCAGCGAGGTGGGCCAGCTTGAGGCTGGGTTCAACCGCATGGCGGAGGGCCTGCGGGAGCGGGAGCGGATCAGGGATCTCTTCGGCCGGCAGGTGGGTCAGGAGGTGGCCCGTGCGGCGCTGGACGGCGGCGTCCGTCTGGGCGGCGAGGAGAGGGAGGTGGCCGCCCTGTTCGTGGACTTGGTGGGCTCGACGTCGCTGGCCATGGCGCTGCCCCCGACCGAGGTGGTCCGCGTGCTCAATCGCTTTTTCCGCGTCGTGGTGGAGGTCGTCGAGGCGGAGGGTGGACTGGTCAACAAGTTCGAGGGCGACGCGGCGTTGTGCGTTTTCGGCGCGCCCGTGGTCTGTGAGGATTGCGCCGGAGACGCGCTGCGAGTGGCCCGGAAGCTGGCCGCACAGCTCTCCCGGGACCTGCCAGAGGTGGATTTTGGAATCGGCGTCTCAGCCGGCGTGGCGGTCGCGGGAAACGTGGGCGCAGAGAACCGGTTTGAGTACACCGTGATCGGCGATCCGGTGAACGA
>JBPYDM010000111.1:0-4113 GCA_051986255.1 Solirubrobacteraceae bacterium
GCCAGCATCATCGGCATCGAGGCGATGCTCATCACGCGGCCCATCCGCTTGGGGCCGGCCGCGGCGGCCATCATCATCATCCCCAGTGGCATCAGCATCCCGCCGCCGACACCCTGAACCACCCTGAAGAGGATCAGCTCGGTGGTCGAGGTGGAGATGCCACATAGCATCGACCCCCCTGTGAACAGCACCAGCGAGACGAGGTACATCCGCCGTGTCCCGAACCGCTCGGACGCCCACCCGGTGAGGGGGATCACGGCGGCCAGGGCGAGCAGGTAGCCCGTCACCACCCACTGGATCTGGGTGATCGTGGAGTGCAGCTCGCGCCCCAACGTGGCCAGAGCCACGTTGACAATCGTCGTGTCCAGGATCGACATCGTCATGCCGAGGATCACCACGCTGGTGATCCGCCAGACGTTGGAGTCCATGCGGTCTTCGGTGGCGCTCAGGGCGACGTCTTCGGTCGCGCTCACGATGGGACCCTCAGCGCGGCGGTCGTTCGGCTCCAAATCATTAGGCACCTAACTATATCATGTCACGGCTATCTTCAGGACGTGACCAGTTTTTCCGAACTCGGACTGTCCGATGAGATCTTGGACGCCGTGCACGACGTGGGCTACGAGTCTCCGAGCCCCATCCAGGAGCAGGCCATCCCACCGCTACTCGAAGGTAAGGACGTGATCGGTCAGGCCCAGACCGGCTCCGGAAAGACAGCCGCGTTCGGGCTGCCCATGATCCAGTACATCGATCGTGGCGATGACGAGCTCCAGGCGCTGGTCCTGACGCCTACCCGAGAGCTGTGCATCCAGGTCACGCAGGCGTTGCGGGTCTACGGAGCCCGCAAGGGAGTGGACGTGGTCGCGGCCTTCGGGGGCGCGCCGATCCGCTCTCAGCAGTCTCAGCTCCGGGCCGGGGGCCAGATCGTGGTCGGGACGGTGGGAAGGGTCAAGGATCTGATCTCGCGTCACGTACTGCTGCTGCACTCCTGCCGCTTCGTGGTACTGGACGAGGCCGACGAGATGCTTGACCTGGGGTTTCTGGAGGACGTCGAGCGGATCCTGGCCCTAACGCCGTCCAGCCGTCAAACGGCGCTGTTCAGCGCCACTATGCCGGCGCCCATCCGTCAGCTGGCGCAGCGGTACCTGTACGACCCGGTTACGGTCAAGGTGAAGGCGGCCACGCTGACCGTGGAGACCGTGGAGCAGTTCGCCCTCCTGGCGCCTGCCCGGGAGAAGGTGGACCGGCTGATTGAGGTGCTGGAGAGTGAGCGCCCGCGGCAGGCCCTGGTGTTTGTACGGACCAAGATCCGCTGCGAGGAGCTCTTCCGCCGCCTGCGCGACCGTGGCCTGGAGGTTCGCGCCCTCCACGGCGACATGACCCAAGGGGCGCGGGACGGCGTGATGATCTCCTTCAAGGACGGCCGCCTGCCTCTGGTGGTGGCCACCGACGTGGCCGCGCGGGGACTGGACATCTCCGGGGTATCTCACGTGATCAACTTCGACGTGCCCACCTCGCCCGACGTGTATGTGCACCGGATCGGCCGCACCGCCCGGGTGGGGCGCAGCGGTCGGGCCATCACCCTGTTCGAACCCCGCCAGCGTCGGGAGCTCGAGGCGATCGAAAAGCACGCCGGGGTTAAGCTCGCGCCGTGGGTGACCGGCGCCCACGTCGCTCCCACGCCGGTCACGGCCCGTCCCCGCCGGCATTCCAAGCCACATCTGCGTCCCAACGGCGACGGGCGGGTGCGGAAGCTGATCGTGGATGCGGGGCGAGCCTCCGGGCTCGAGCCCTCGGACATCATCCATGCCGTCACCGCGGCCACTGGGCTGGACGGCGAGTCGGTGCGTAACGTCCGAATGCTGGAGCGCTTCGCCTTCCTCGAGGTTCCGGCCAGCGAGGCCGATCGGGTGATCGACCTGGTCAGCGGCTCGGAGGTAGGGGGAAAGCGGCTGCGGGTGGAGGCGGCTTCGGGGTAGGCGGCCGGCCGCGCGCTGCTTCCCGACCGCGGTCCGGGTAGTCTCGGCCGATGAGCACAGCCAAGATGAGCACCAGCCAGGGGAGCATCACACTGGAATTCTTCGATGACGATGCGCCCGCAACCGTGGCCAACTTCCGCAAGTTGGCCTCCGATCACTTCTACGACGGGATCATCTTCCACCGGGTGATCCGCGACTTCATGATCCAGGGCGGCTGTCCCAACGGCACCGGGACCGGTGACCCAGGCTACAAGTTCAAGGACGAGATCAATCAGCACAAGGTGGTGCGGGGGGCGCTGGCCATGGCCAACGCCGGCCCGGACACCAACGGGTCGCAGTTCTTCATCGTCACCACCCAGAGCGCACCGTGGCTCGACGGCAAGCACACGGTGTTCGGCCAGGTGACCGACGGGATGGAGACGGTCGACGCCATCGAGGCGCTGCCCACCGGCCAGAACGACCGCCCGCAAGACCCTCCGGTCATCGAATCGATCGAGCTCGACCCCGCGTAGCCCACGCGGTGCGGCCGGGCGGACCTACTCCCCCGCGCGTCCCCATCTGAAGCCGACCGAGTCGGGCTCCGGGGGCAGCGGGCTCGAGGGCAGCCCGGGGGGAGGGTCGTTCTGGTTGTAGCCAGAGGGAGCCAGGTCGTTGGGTGTGTCGGCGTGGAATAGAGAGGCGAGGTATTGAGCCTGGCCGCGCCCCGGCCCCAGTTCGAACTGCCCGCCGCCGTAGGCGCCGATGCCGTGGTCGGCGCAGTAGTCGTACGTCGCACACAGGGCGGGGAGGCCACCTATCCGCGAGGGCTTGATGTTCACCATCCGCGGGGGAAAGGGCAGCGACTCGATGTCGGCGATCGAGTGAATTGGGGCATCCCAGGTGATCCGGTCGTGATACGGCTGGAGCACCTCGGCCGTGGCCGGCGTGGTCACGTCGGGATCCTCGATCCAGGCCTCGGGGAACGCCTCCACCACCCGGCGGTAGAGCACGGGGTCGGTTGGCTGGTCCACGATCGTGCCGCGATAGAAGCTCTTGAAGTCGACCGAGTCCACAGCGCCCGTCTGGACCAGGGCATCGATCAGCTCGGGGGTCCACGAGCTGGTGGGATCGAGCTTGAAGCGCAACGTCGGGTAGCGGGCCAGGCGTCGCGTGATGGGGTCCATGGTCGCCGGCTCCCCCAGCCGCAGCGAGACGACGAACGTCATTGGCCGTGGATCGCGGGCCAGCACCGCGTGGAGCGGGCGCCCGGCCTGCCGGAGCGCCAGGTCGAGCGCCGCACTGTGAAAGGTCCAGCGCCGGTACAGGCGCGACACTTCGCGCTGAGGCTGCACCGGGAACAGGTCGAGCGAGTCGACGAGCTGGCAGAACTCGGCCAGTGTGAACCGTCCGCTCAGATCGTGGACCGGCCCGGCCTCCTGGAGAGCGACGTGATCGACCGCGTCGTAGACGACATCCTCGCCGATGCCCTCAGCGCCGGCTCCCTCCAGGTGCACGATCGTGGTCATCCGCTCAAAACCGCTCGACACCTCCGCGCGCAGCCCCTCCAGTCGATAGGACTCGACATCGAGCGAGAGCCCGGCCAGGAGTTCAAAGGTACTCACGTCGAACCGGTGTTCTCCAGCCGACCCACCAGTTCCTCCAGGCGGAGCTCCTCTAGGCCGTGGCTGACGGCTTCGAGCTCGCCCGCGCAGTACTCCACCAGGTCGCGCCCCTCCCGAACCAGGTCGAGCGTTTCCCGGAGCCCCGCTTCGCCGGAGTCCAGGCGCTTGATGATCTCCTCGATCCGGGCCACGGCCGACTCGTAGGTGGGCCCCTGGCTCACGGGACCCTCTCGGGGTCGGTGACGCCGGCCTTCACGCGGCCATCGTGGAAGCGCAGCCGGAGGTCCCTGGCCTCACGGGCCGAGGCGGCGCTGGTCACCGGCTCGCCGGCCCGGTCTTCGACTAGGGCGTAGCCGCGGGCCAGCGTGCGGTCAGGGTCATGGGCCGCCAGAGCCAGGGCCAATCGCCTGAGCTCGGTTCGCCGACGGGATTGCTCGGAGGTGCGGGCCCGCGTGGTACTTCGGCTCAGCACGAGCAGGTGCACCGAGGCCAGCTGCTGCCCCCGCTCGCAGGCCCGCCGGGCGCTGGCCCGCAGC
>JBPYDM010000112.1:0-6679 GCA_051986255.1 Solirubrobacteraceae bacterium
ATGCCCCAGGCGGCCATCTGCCAAGGCGTCCATGGCCCCTGGCCGAAGAAGAAATTCGAGGTCAGCCCGGCGATCGCCCCCACCGCAAACCCGGGCCCGGGGCCGAGGGCGTAGCCGGCTATCAGCACGATGTCAGTCGTGGGCTTGACGTTGGGCAGCGCGGCAAAGGCGATGCGGCCCAGCGCCGCGAGCGCGGCCAGGGTGGCGACCAGAGCCACCACCCGGGCGTCCGGCCGCCGGCGCTCGTACCAGACAAAGCCGCCCGCCAAGGCCACGAACAGGATCGAGAACGCGGCCAGCTGCCAGGTCACAGCGGCACCTCCACAAGCTCCGGATGCGGTGGCGCGGGGCGGTCCGCTGGCCCGACGCCGAACACTGCAGCACCCTGCTCAGGGGTGAGCGCGCCGACCGCGCCCCCCACCCCGCCCAGAATCCGGGCGGTCTCGGTGGTGAAGTAAGTGCCGGTCCCCAGGATCTCCCTCGCCGGGCCGTCGGCGATGGGCCGGCCCGCCCCGAGCAGAATCACCCGGTCGGCGAACTCGGCCACGAACTCTGGGTCGTGCGTGGCCACGATGACGGCGGCCGAGAGCTGGCCGAGCAGCCGAGCCAGATCCCGCTTCAGTCCGCGATCCATCCCGCGCGTGGGCTCGTCCAGGCAGACGACCGCGGGAGACTCGTCCGCGGGATCTCCCAGCACCACGGCCAGGGCCAACCGCTGCTTCTCACCCACCGAAAGCTCCCGGGAATGCCGGGAGCCGAGCTCATCCGGGTCGAGCCCCACCGTGCGCAGAGCGGACGCGGGGGCCTCCTCCGACACCGTGTCGTGCACGAGGTAGTCGGTGGGGTTCTGGAGCAGCAGGGCCACGCGCCCAGTGGCGGCGATCCGTCCCCGGGTGGGACGCATGAGCCCGGCGGCGTGGCGCAGCAGCGTCGACTTGCCCGCGCCGTTAGCTCCCATCAGCGCCACGCGCTCACCAGCCGCAACGTGTAGAGAGACGGCCCGGAGGATGACCGGTCCCTCACGTAGCTCGTGCCACACCCGCTCGAAGCGCAGCGCCTCCTCATCAGCGCCCGATGGAGACGGACCGGGCAGGAGAGGAGCGGGCGCCGCTCGCCCGCCCTCGGCCGCCCGGAGGGCCGCGCGGGCCCGCTTAACCCCGGGCACGGGAGGCAACCCAAGAAGGTCCAGCAGGCGCGCTCCGGGGGTGGCCAGCTCCGGCGCGCTGCGTACCGCCCAAGCAAGGAACTCGGCCGGCGGGGCGTCGCACACGATCCGGCCACGATCCAGGGCCAACACTCGGTCGGCGAAGGCCAAGCAGCGCTCCAGCCGATGCTCGGCCAGCAGGATGGCCGTGTCGCGGTCCTCGTTCAGCCGTCTCAGCGTGGTGATCAACTCATCCCCGGCCACTGGGTCGAGCTGCGACGTCGGCTCGTCCAGCACAAGGACCTCGGGCCTGCCGGCCAGCGCGGCCCCCAGGGCCACCCGCTGCAGCTCTCCCCCGGATAGCTCTGCCGTGGAGCGGTCAAGCAGGTGCGTGATCCCCAGAGCCAGGGCGGCCTCCTCCACCCCCCGCGCCACCACCGCCGCTGGCTGGCCCCGGTTCTCCAGCGGGAGGGCCAGCTCCGCTCGCACCGTTCCCATGACCACCTGCGTCTCGGGATCTTGGAAGAGCGTTCCCACGCGATCGGCCAGCTCACCGGGCCCGTGCTGGCGCGTGTCCCTTCCGGCCACGACTGCCCGGCCGGCGAACCGGCCCCCGTGGAAATGCGGGACCAGCCCGCTGAACACGCGCAGCAGGGTGGATTTCCCTGATCCCGATCGGCCGGCGACAACCACGAGCTCGCCCGGGGACACGTGGAGGCTGACGTTGTCCAGGACCGCCTCTGACCGGCCCGGATAGAAGTAGGAGACGCGCTCCAGCTTGAGCACCGCAGCGCTCATCGCTCCACCCCCCGCCGATCGCCGAACGGCGCCAGCGCGCACACCAGAATGGCCGCCGCCAGGGCACCCTCACCCGGCCCCACTGGGGCCCGGAGAAACGGGTACGCCTGAAACGGGGCCAAGCCCGCAACGCGCCCGGCGATGGCCAGACCGGCGATGACCACGGCCGAGGCGGCGAAGGCCAGGTCGTGACGCGACCAGGGAACTCGCGTCCGGCGGGGCGCCCGGGCCGCTCCGTACCCGCGTACCTCCAGAGCGGCTGCCACATCGAGCGCCCGGTCCAGCACGCCGGCGGTGGTGGCGCGCATCAACTGGATGCGGGAGGGCGCCGGCCCCGGGCGGCACCGCTGCGCGTCGGCCACGCGGCGAGAGTCGCGCAGGAGGATCGGCACCATGCGCGTGCTCAAGGTGGCGGTCAAGGCTGAGCGGAACGAGACCCGACGGAACAGACTCAGCACCTCATCGGGATCCACCGCGGCCGTGTAGAGAAAGCCACATAGGACGAGCACTGCCGCCCGCAACCCCAGTATCGCCCCGTACACCGTGGCCTCGAGCGTCACATCGGTCTGCCCGAAGACGGGCAGGTACCCGAACCGCCAGATCACGGTCAGACCGTCGCGGGAGACCAGTGCGTTGACCAGCGCCACCATCAGGCCCAGGAGCACGGCGAACCCGGCAGCCCGAGCCAGCTCGCGCCTCACTCCAGCCGCCGCAGCGGCGGCGATCACGGCCAGCGCCACCGTCGCCAGTGCGACGGGCGCCGACAGCAGAAGCGCGGCCAGCCCCAGGGCCAGGCAGTAGGCGATGCCGGCTGCTGCCCGGGCCGCGTGCAACGGGCTGGCCCGCCGTCGGTAGGTCATGTACCCGGCCTCTGGGGAAGGGCCAGGTGCGTCGAGCCTTGGACGGCCAGAGCGAAGTGGTCGTGCAGGGAGGCGGGAGTGAGCGCCGCCGCGGCTGCATTCACCCCCGCCACGTCGGTCCCGCTGACAATCCAGGTGGGAGGAGCCGAGCCCTGCGCCGTGGCGGCAACCAGACCCGCGTCGCCGGTCAGCGTCCTGGCCACCCGCCCGTGCGGATCGAGCAGCGCCAGTGAGCTTCCGCCCCCGGTGTAACGCGCGTAGATGCCGCTGGACGCCGGCCCCTGGTCCACCAGATCGGCCACCACCTCGGGGGCCAGGTCATGCCAGGTTCCCACCACCAGCACCAGCGAATTCGTCCCCGAGCCGGCCCCGAGCAGCTGCGAGGCGAACGGGACCCTGAAGTGATCTAGCTCGCGCGAGACTCGCTGACAGGCCGTGGGAACGTCGTTGGCGCATTCCAGCGTGGTGGGCAGCCGCTGCCCGTCCGTCCCGTGGACGAAGGGCTCGGGGAATGAGCCCACCACGGCCGGGATCGAGTCGGTCGCGCTCCAGTCGTGCAGGTCCCACCAGATCTGATCGCCGTGGTGGACCGGCGTTCCAGCGGCTCCCATCGGGGCCTCGATGCCGTTGACGTAGTAGAACCAGTCGAGGCGCGAGGAGGTCCCGGACAGGCCGTCGATCGACTCCACGAATCCACCGCCGTACCGGGTGGACACCCGGAAGTGGCGCTCGAGCATGCGCATCACCGTCTCCGATCCAGGGACGGTCCGAGCGGTCAGTCCCCCCACTGCGGTCGTCCCAAACGCCCGCGTCACGTTGAGGGACACATTGGAGGTGCCCGGACCGGCTCCCAGACCGCAGCCGGTCAGAGCGATCGCAGTCGCGAGCGCGCTGGCCAGGGGGGCGAGCCGCGAGGCCATTGGGACTCAGCTGCCCACGTGGACGACCGCCTCGGTGCGGATGTAGCCCCCCGGAGCCGTACGTAGGATCAGCACGCCGGAGTGCGTGGCGGTCATGGTGGCCACGCCGTTGTGGTTGGTCTTCGCGGACCCTATGCCGTTGCCGGTGACGGTCACGCCCGCGAGCGGAGCCGACTTACCCGCCGAGCTGTAGCCCTTCACCTTGACCGAGAACCTCTGATCCTTTCCGACGGTCCGGGGCGCACTCAGCCCGGACGGAAATTCGCCGCCGTTGGTCACCGCGAAGAGAAGCGTCTGTCCGCGACGGAGCTTGACGTCACACGCCCCGACACTGGACGTCTTGTTGTTCACGAACAGCGTCCAGTAGTCGGTCCCGGTCGGTTTCTCACGCATGATTTGGTTGATGAAGTACTCGTTGTAGCTGGAGTACCACTTGCCCTTCCAGTGACCGTGCGTGGCGACGTTGAGCGCCCCCTGGGCACTGCGGGCTGGACACTTGCCGCTGGGCGCACCGTACTTTGTGATCCAGCCGCGCCGCGTGTGCACGACTTTCGGCAACAGCAGGGTCTTGTTGGCGCCCTCCACCCGAACCGTCACCGCCGGCCCGCGGCCGCTGCCGGACGCCGCGACGGCGGCCACCGCACCGGCGGGCAGTGCCAGCAGCGCCAGCCACGTGGCGAACCAAGTTCTTCTTCTCATAGGGCCACCCCTTTCCGCGAGGGCTTATCGGCGTGTGGTCGGGCCTGGTCTCCTGGCTTACGGGCCTACCGGCCGCCGCCTTCCCGGCGAGCGCTCTCGCCAGTGGCCATCCCGTGCGGCCGGCATCCCCGATCACAGTGGCGGGTCCGCGCCGGCTTCACACCGGCTTCCCATCACCTCGACCGTGAACGGGCGCCATCGTAGCGCGCTCATCACCTCGTCAGCAGCCCTGCTTCTCGCTGCCCGATCGCCCGAGCTACGAGGCCGACCGCCTCCAGCGGCCGCTGCTCGATCGTGGCTCTGGTCAGCCGGATCACCACGATGCCCTTCTCCGTGAGCAGCCTGGCGTCCCGTCGGCGATCGGCCTCGAACTGGGAGACCGAGCCGTGGGTCCCGTACGCGTCTACCTCGACGGCCAGGCGCAGTTCGGGCCAGTAGAAATCCAGGCGGTAGTCGAGAACGGTGGCCTGGAACCGCGGCTCGGGGAGACCAGCGGCTCGCATGAGAGTCAGCAGCGTTTCCTCGGGTGGGGAATCGGTCTTGGTCCGTTGGGTGTGGGCACCCGCCACCCGGGCCAGCCGGGCCCGTCCCGGATGCTTGCCGGCGCGCTTCAGCACGCCGGCTACCTCCGTGCGGGTGGCAATCCGCCGAGCGAACATCACCTCGTCGAGCAGGCGCTCGACATCCCGGTCGGGCAGGGTCGCGGCGACGTCGAGCAGGGTGCGGCCGGGCGAGGTGACGGGAAGGCCGCGATGCACGCGGACGTCGGCGGGCATGATGTTTCGGCTGTGGTGGAGCTTGACCCCCGCCGGCGCTGGGCCGGTGCGGGCAGCGGGAATCGTTACGTGTACCGGGCGAGCTTCTCCCGGACGGAGCTGCCAGAGCGTGGCTGCGCTGTGATGGCTCAGAACTGCGCCTTCGCCGCAGGCCAGCAGCGCAGCCACCTCGGCTGCGAGCGGTAGATCCGAGGTATGCGGCACGCCATAAACACGGTGATGGACCCGGTCCAATCGCCCGTTGCGCAGTCGGCGGTCGATCGCGCTGGAACTGACCCCGGCCGCGAGTAGTTGTGCGCGGGCAACTCGGCCGCGCTGACGCTGAGCAACGATGTCGATCCGGGCGTCGGCACTTGCATCCGGACCGACGCTCACGCGGATACCACCGAGGAGCACGACTGTCCGATCCGCTGTAGCGTCGGATCCCGACGCCTGAGCGGATCGGAGACCCGCCCGGGCGCTCGTGTTCCGGCTAGGCGTCGGTTTCTGGCGCGGCCCTATACAAACTAAGAGGCTCCGGCGCCCCAAAATTCCCCCCTCCCCACTCCTACACTCATATCCGGATGACCATCAACCTGACCCGCATCTACACCCGCCTGGGCGACTCCGGGGAAACCCATCTGGGCGACATGAGCCGGGTCTCCAAGACCCACCCACGGATAGAGACCTACGGGACGGTGGACGAGCTCAACGCCCAGCTGGGGGTGGCTCTGGCCGCCGGCGAGCTTCCGGACAGCTATTCAGAGTGGCTGCGGCGCATCCAGAACGACCTGTTCGACGTCGGGGCGGATATCGCCGCGCCCGAGGACCCTGAACGCGAGCGCCTGCGGGTCGTGCCAGAGCAGACCAGGTGGCTCGAGGAGCGATGTGATGAGGTCAACGCCGGCCTTCCGCCACTCAAGTCGTTCGTCCTGCCCGGCGGCACCCGACCGGCTGCCCAACTCCACGTCTGCCGAACGGTATGCCGGCGCGCCGAGCGCCTGGCCGTGGCGGCCGGAGCGGAGTTGAACCCGGAGGTGGTGCGCTACCTGAACCGGCTCTCGGACCTGCTGTTCATCCTGAGCCGGGGGGCGAATCAGGGTGAGGAGCCCCTGTGGAAGCCTGGCCGCTACCGTCCTGCTGGGTCTCAGTCGTAGGCGGCGGCTCGGCAGCCTCCCCGTTCTTGGCGGTGCTCGAGCGCCGGCTGATCGTGATCTCCGGCGGGCTCCCCGTGCGGCGCAGGTGCGCGTAGTGCGCGATGTCCTCGGGTGAGGCGATCTCGACGCTCAGATCAGACGTGAGCTCGACCCGGGTGGCCTCGTAGAGCAGCTCCTGGTAATCGGACGATCCGTGGGCGCCGCCGTTTGACGGTGCGGTCGTACCGACGACGTCGATCGGGAGAGGTCCGCAGCACAGAGGCCACACCCGGTCCTCCATCAGGTCCGTCACAGTGAGCTGGACGGGCGCGTCCCGATCGCGTCCCGGTGGACGTGCCAACTCGTC
>JBPYDM010000113.1:0-5011 GCA_051986255.1 Solirubrobacteraceae bacterium
ATGGCCTCCAGCCGAGCATCCTCTGTCTTCGTCTGCTCCGCCTGCGGTGAGGAGACCGCCCGGTGGGGCGGTCGCTGCTCCGGCTGCGGGGAGTGGAACACCCTCGTCGAGGAGGCGCGGCGTTCGCCGTCCGCGGCTTCACCGCAGGCCCGGCGAGGGGCAGGCGCTCACGCGGTCAAGCCGGTGGTGCTGCGCCAGGTTCAGGCCACGGAGCAGAGCCGGCTTGGGACCGGCATCGGAGAGCTGGACACCGTGCTGGGTGGCGGGCTGGTCCCGGGTTCGCTCGTTCTCATCGGGGGATCGCCCGGAATCGGCAAGTCCACCTTGACGACGATGGCGCTGGCCAATCTGCTGGCCATCGGCCGACGGACCCTGTACGTATCTGCCGAGGAGTCGGCGGCTCAGGTGCGGCTCCGGGCGGAGCGCCTGAAGCAGCCGCAGGCGCTGTCCATCCCCGTCCTGGCCGAGACCGACCTTCACACGGTCTTGGCCACGCTGGAGCGCGAGCGTCCGGACGTGTGCGTGATCGACTCGGTGCAGACACTGCATAGCGGCGAGCTATCGAGCGGGGCGGGATCGGTGGCTCAGGTGCGCGAGGTGGCAGGGGAGGTCATGCGCGTGGCCAAAGAGAGGGAGATAGCGGTGCTGCTAGTCGGCCACGTGACCAAGGAGGGAAGCCTGGCCGGCCCCCGTGTACTCGAGCACCTTGTGGACTGCGTGCTCCAGTTCGAGGGCGAGCGCGAGCGAACGTACCGGACCGTCCGGGCGGTGAAGAACCGGTTCGGGTCGACCAACGAGGTCGGCGTGTTTGAGATGCGCGAGGAGGGTCTGATCGAAGTGCTCGATGCCTCGGCCCGGTTCCTGGCCGAGGCCACACAGGCCCCGGGGAGCGTGGTCCTGGGCGCGATGGAGGGGTCGCGACCGCTGCTCGTGGAGGTCCAGGCGCTCGTGGCCAGCTCGGAGCTGGTCCCGCCGCGACGGGTGGTGGCCGGGTTGGACCGCAACCGGGTTGCTCTGGTCTTGGCGGTGCTGGGCCGACACGCCGGTATTGGCCTGGGCGCGGCGGACGTGTTCGTCAACGTCGTGGGCGGGGTGAGAGTGGAGGAGCCAGGCGCTGACCTGGCCGTCGCTCTGGCCGTAGCCAGCGCGGCTAAGCGGGTGGCGCTGACCCGAGGAGGCGTGCCTCTGACGTGCTTCGGGGAGATCGGTCTGACAGGCGAGCTTCGCACGGTGGCGCACTCTGATCGCCGGCTGGCCGAGGCGGAGAAGTTCCGGCTGGGGGAGGTGATCGAACCGGGAGCGCAATCGACGCTGACGGAGGCGTTGCGCGCTGCGTTCAGCAGCGCGGGCGGAGCGGCCATGGCCGCGTAGGCATCCCCGCTATGTCGGCGAGGCGAGCGCCGGGCTTGGGGCTTGCCCCCGACGGAATAGCGCGTCGCCGGATCGCGCGAATCGGACCTGGGTGCGGGTCATCGGCGCCGGGCCTGGGTGCCCGCGGGCGCCGCTTCGCGGTCAGCCATCGAGCGGGTCTGCGGCCAACTGGCGTTTGTCAATTCCGAGTAAAATCGACTAATGCCGCCGCGTTCCGGTGAAGAGTTCAAGGACGAGCTCGAGTCGAGACAGGACTCGCGGAAGGTGGAATCGAGGCAGGACTCGCGGATCGTGCGGGCGCTGGAAATGGTGGCACCGGGAACGGCGCTCCGGGAGGGCATCGACAACATCCTGCATGCGCGGAGCGGCGGGCTGATCGTCATCGGTGATGCCGACGAGCTCGCCTTCCTGTTCTCGGGCGGGATCAAGCTGGAGCTCGACTACGCGCCTGAGATCATGTACGAGCTGGCCAAGATGGATGGGGCGATCGTGCTCAGCGCCAACGCGACGAAGATCGCACACGTCAACGTCCAGCTCACCCCCGACCCCACCATCCTCACCCTCGAGACCGGTACGCGGCACCGCACAGCGGAGCGGGTATCGAAGCAGACCAACGCGGTGGTAGTGGCCGTATCCGAGCGCCGGAGCGTGGTCTCGCTGTACGTGGACGGAATCAAGTACATCTTGGAGGACATCCCGGTGGTGCTGGCCAAGGCCAACCAGGCGCTGGCCACGCTCGACAAGTACCGCACCCGGCTGGACCAGGTGTCGACCCGACTGACGGCGCTCGAGTTCGAGGGTGGCGCTACCCTGCACGACGTCCTAACCGTCCTCCAGCGAGCCGAGCTCGTCAGTCGGATGGCCGTGGAGATCGAGCGCTATATCGTCGAGCTTGGTAGCGAGGGGCGCCTGATCGAGATGCAGCTCGACGAGACGATGGTGGGAGTCGCGGCCGATAAGGCGGCGCTGATGCACGACTACCTACTCGAGGACTCCGATCAGAGCTTCGCCATCGCATTTGACCAATTGGTTCGCGTGTCTCATCAAGACTTGCTGGACTTCGGTCGTCTGGCCGAGCTGCTCGGCTACGACCGTAAGCTGAATACCCTCGACTACCCCGTCTCGCCCAGGGGATTCCGGATACTGGGCCGCATTCCACGGTTGCCCAGGCTGGTAGTCCAGCGGATCGTGGGCGAGTTCGGAGGTCTCGAGGAGTTGCTCGCCGCCACCGACGGCGAGCTGGAAACGGTCGACGGAGTCGGCGACATCCGGGCGAAGGACATTCGGGAGGGCCTTCGCCGGCAGCAGGAAATCAACCTGGTGGACCGCTACCTGCAGACGTAGACAACCGCCTGCGGGCTGCTGGTCCGCCCGGCCGGATAGAGGAGGAAACCATTACAGAGCTAATCGAAGAGCACCTGGAGGACCTCGGAGTCGAGCCGCTGGCAGACGAGCCGGTTGAGGAAGAACCGCTCCCGCATATCGATTTCGAGGTCGGCGACAGTGTGGTCTATCCGCACCACGGCGCGGGCAAGGTGCTACGCAAGGAGGAAAAGGAAGTTCTGGGAGAGAGCCGCGAGTATCTGACGATCAAGATCCTGCACAACGACATGACCGTCATGGTCCCAACCGAGAACGCCGCCCTGGCCGGCCTTCGCCGCGTGATCGACGAGGAGACGGTAAAGAAGGTGCAGTCGGTTCTGTCCGATGAGTGCTCGGAAATGCCCAAGAATTGGAACCGGAGGTTCAAGCACAACCGAGACAAGATCAAGACAGGCGACATCTACGAGCTGGCGGAGGTCGTGCGCAACCTGGCCATCCGCCAATCCCCGAAGGGCCTCTCCACAGGCGAGAAGCAGATGTTCACCCGGGCCAAGCGAATCCTGTGCTCCGAGCTGATGTACGCGCTCGGGATGGAGGAGGACGGCGTGGAGGATCACGTCTACGGACTCATGGGCGTCTCACCCGTCGGCAATGGCAGCCGCAGGATGGCGGTGGCCGCCGAGTAGTCGCGCGCGTGCCGGAGAATTAGGTGGCGGTCGCGTTGATCGTGGCCGCGGGACGTGGCGAGCGCCTCGGGCTGAACAGGCCCAAGGCGCTCGTTACGCTGTCGGGCCGGCCCATGCTGCATTGGAGCGTGGACGCGCTGCGAGCGGTGGAGGCCGTTAGTCAGATAGTGATTGCGCTGCCCGCGGACGCGCTCGACCAGGCTCCGGAGGGGACCCTGGCCGTGCCCGGTGGCCGGTTCCGCTCTCAGTCGGTGAGGGCCGCTTTGGACTCGGCCGGCGAGGGCGACCCGGTGATCGTGCACGACGCGGCCAGGCCTCTGGCCACGAGCCAACTGTTCGAACGAGCGCTGGCCGAGCTCGAGCACTCCACCGCGGACGCGGTGATAGCGGCTAGGCGGGTGGCCGAGACGATCAAGGAGACGCAGGGCCAGGTCGTGGCCCGCACGGTCGATCGCTCCCGGCTCTGGGCCGTGCAGACGCCTCAGGTGTTCCGCCGCGCCGCCCTCGAGGACGCGTTGGCCGACGAGAGGCTGCTGGCCCGGGCCACGGATGACGCCTGGCTCATCGAGCAACGGGGCGGCGTGGTCTTGGTGATCGCCTCAGAGGAGCCTAACCTCAAGGTGACTACGTCCGAGGATCTGAAGGTGGCCGAACTCTTACTGGGCGAGCGGTGACCGTCCGGAGCGGGATCGGCTACGACTCTCACCGCTTCGCGTCCGGGCGGCGGCTTGTCCTGGGCGGCGTGGAGATCGAGCACGAGCACGGGCTCGCGGGACACTCCGACGCCGACGTTCTGACCCACGCCATCATCGATGCCTTGTTGGGCGCAGCCGGCTTGGGGGACATCGGGCAGCATTTCCCGGACACCGACGAGCGCTACCGCGACGTCGATTCGCTGGAGCTCCTCGTGGCCACTATGGGGCTGCTGGCCGAGGCCGGACTCCGGGTTACGCACGTCGACGCCACCATCGTGATCGAGCGGCCGGCCATCGGACCCCACCGGGAGGCGATGCAAGCCGCTCTGGCCGGGGCACTCGGGACCGATCCCAGCCGGGTGAACGTCAAGGCAACACGTGGCGAGGGCATGGGATTCGTCGGGCGGCGCGAAGGAGCCGCCGCCCTAGCGGTGGTCAGCCTCGAATCCCGGTAAGTGTCTGTCTCGAAGCTGAGGTGCGCTGGCGCCGGATCACGCGCGCCCGGCTGGGGGACCCGACGGCGCTTGTGCGAACCCGGTTGGCCCAGGCTGGGGTGTTGGCGCGGGGGGGTCAGCTGGGGGAGGTCGGCTTGGGGGAGGTCGAGAATGCCCGACTCACGTAACAAAGCGGGCACTGCCGCCGGCGCCTGGTGACGTTGGTGGGCCTATAGCTGTGTAGCGTCACTCGGCGCCGAACGTGTTGGGCGTTTTGTGACGCTGCACCACCGGCGCGGGCTTACCTCGCGCCCGCACCGGCACGCCCGCCCGCCGCCGGCGCGGCCTGACCGCGCCCGCGGCCACCCCCGCGCGCGGCCCGCGCGCCTTGGCCTGCTTTGGCGGCGGCCAGGCCCGCTTAGAAGTGGCTCCAAGGACCGACCTCAGGCAGGCTGGAAGTGGCTATGCCGCGCGGGCGGTCCGCCGGGCTGCCGCGCGCTCG
>JBPYDM010000114.1:0-18758 GCA_051986255.1 Solirubrobacteraceae bacterium
GGCCCGCAGGGCGGCCACCACGGCGGCCGCCACCACCGTCTTGCCGGCGCCCGTATCCGTCCCGGTGACGAACAGACCAGGCATAGGCAAACTTGCGCCTAGGCGGCCAGGCGCTCGAAGTCGAAGACGGCTCGGCTTCCCGGGGGCGCGTCGGCAGCACTGAGCTCATCGGCCGGCACGGCGGGGGCGGCCAGCTCATCGACGGCACCGGCCCCGCGGTCGATTTCCTCCACATCGTGGCGAATGACCCGCCCCAGGACCCGCACCGCCGCCTGCAACTCCTCCGGGCGGTGGGAGGCCATGACCGTCAGGCGCAGCCGCGAGGTCATGAGCGGGACCGTGGGGGGCCTGATGGCCTGCGCGAACACACCTCGAGACAGGGCGGCCTCGGCCGCTCGCACGGCCAGCCGGGCTTCCCCCAGCACCAGAGGAACGATCTGGGCGCCGGACTCGGACACATCGAATCCCTCCTCAGCCAGCTCGCGACGCAGGGTTGCGGCGTTGGCCTGAAGCCTGGCCACCAGCTCGGGGCGCGCCTCGAGTAGCTCGAGCGCTGCCAGCGCCCCGGCCACGGCCGGGGGCGGTGGCGCGGTGGAGAAGATGAACGTCCGAGCGGCGTTGAGCAGGTATTGGGCCATGACCTCGTCGCAGGCCACGAATGCGCCGTAGGAGCCCAGGGCCTTGCCGAGCGTGCCCACGATCACGTCCGCCTGGCTCTCCAACCCGGCCTCGGCCAGCGCCCCCCGGCCCTGCGGCCCCAACGCGCCGGTGGCGTGTGCTTCATCGACCATCAGCCGGATCTGGTGGTGCTCGGCCAGCGCGACCAGGTCCTCGAGAGGGGCCACGTCCCCGTCCATCGAGAAGACGCTCTCGGTCACGATCAGAGCTCCCCGGTCACCGGCCTGGGCGATACCCCAGGCCAAATGCTCGACGTCGAGGTGGTCGTACACGAACACCTCCGCCTTGGACAGCCGGCAGCCGTCGATGATCGAAGCGTGGTTCAGCTCGTCGGAGAAGATGACGTCTCCCGGACGGGCCAGGGCGGCGATCACGCCGACGTTGGCCAGGAATCCTGACCCGAACAGCAGCGCGCTCTCCCGGCGCTTGAACTCGGCCAGCCGCACCTCGAGCCGGCGGTGGATGGTCATCGTCCCGCTCACCAGTCGCGACGCACCGGCGCCCACTCCCCAGCGCATGGCCGCCTCTGCGGCGGCCTCCCGGACGCGCGGGTGATCGGCCAGACCCAGGTAATTGTTCGAGCACAGCATGAGGACGGGTCGTCCGTCGAGCACCACATGGGGCCCCTGCGGACCGCTGACCAGCCTCGTTTGCCGCTCCAAGTCCAGAGCTTCCAACTCCGAGAGCCGGGCCTCGATCTCGATCATGCCGCGTTCTCCTGCGGTCGGGAGCGCTTGGGCCGGAAGCGCAGCTGAGTGGAGGGATCCCACAGGCGCACGCCCAACCCCTGCTCCGGCCGGTCTGCCTCGGCCAGCCGGTCGGCAATTACATCGGGAGTCTCGCCCTCCAGCCATCCGCTCCGGTTATCGGGTCGGGGCTCTGAGCCGTTGTCTCGCTGCCGGGCCACATTTAGCCCCAGCTCCTCGAACATCGCCCGATCTTCCTCGGGGGCGTTGCCCAGCGTGGTCAGGAAGTTGCCCATCATCACGCCGTTCAGGCCCGCCTTGACGGCCATCTGCTGAAACTCGCCCAGGTTCTCCACCCGGCCGCCGCAGAGGCGGAACAGCGCATCCGGCAGGATCAGGCGGAAGATGGCGATCCACTTGACGGCCTCCCACGGATCCATGTGATCGCGGTCGCCGAACTTCGTCCCGGGGCGCGGGTTCAGCAGGTTGATGGGGACGCTGGTGGGGTTGATCCCGGCGAGCTCAAACGCCATCTCCACTCGCTGCTCCCGGCTCTCCCCCAGGTTGAGGATCCCGCCCACGCAGGTCTCGAGGCCAGCCTCCTTGACCGCTTCGATCGTCCGCAGGCGGCCCTCGTAGCGGACGGTCGAGGAGACCTCGGGGTAGTAGGACTCGGCCGTCTCGACGTTATGGTGAACCCGCTGGATCCCGGCTTGGCGCAGCGCCTGGGCCCGGTCAGGGGAGATGTGACCGATGGAGACGCAGCGCTTCAGGTTGGTATGCCCAGCCACCAGGCGAGCACCGGCCAACACTTTCTCGAAGTCCCGTCGCGACAGCCCCTGCCCCTGGGTCACCAGGCAGAAGCGGTGGGCGCCAGCCGCTTCCGCGGCCCGGGCGTGCTCGAGGATCTGTTCGGGCTCCATCATGGGGTGCATCGGCGTCTCGGCCTCCGCGTACCGCGATTGCGCGCAGAAGCCGCAATCCTCGGCGCAGCCCCCTGACTTGGCGTTGACCAACGAGCACATGTCGGTGGAGTCGGCGAACCGCTCGCGTCGTATCCGCCAGGCACGCTCGACCAGCGCCTCGATCTCCCGGGGCTCTTCCAACTCGCCCAGACGCAATGCCTCCTGCGGCGTGATCGACGGCGGCATGCCCGAGGAAGATAGGCGCAGGTCCGGACGGGTCAGCCCCGACGCCCGCGAAGCGGTCGCGGTGCAGCGTCACAAAGCCCGCGGCCCGAGCGCCGCTCAGTGACGCCACATGGCCATACGCCCACCAATGGCACAAAGCTCCGGCGGCCGTGCGCGCTTTGTTACGCCACACGGCATCTTCGATCCCCGCTCCACCGATCCCGCCCCAGCGCCTTGGCTAGGACCGACGACCCGGAGGAATAGGAACGCTGCCTCAGCGGTCGCGCCACACCGGACGCCGCTTCTCGGCGAACGCCCGCACCGCCTCCCGGAAGTCCGCGGAGGACAGCGAGGTCCGGCGCAGCTCGATCAGTGCGGCCTCGGTGTCCTCATCCAGAGCCGCCTCGACCCCAATCACTGCTCGGATGACCTGCTTGTTGCCCCGCTGGGCGATCGGGGCGTTGGCCGCGATCTCCTCCGCCAGGCCGAGTGCGTCCTCCTCCAGCCTGTCGGGAGAGACCACGAAGTTGACCAGTCCCCAGGCCTCGGCCGTGTGGGCGTCGACCCGGCGTCCTACCAGGAACAGCTCGCGCGTCCGGGCGGCGCCGATGGCGTCGATGAACTTGCGGATTCCGGTGTGGGAGTAGACCAGTCCGAGCTTGGCTGGCGGCATCCCCACCGAGACCGTGTCCGCCGCCATCCGGAGGTCGCAGGCCAGGGCCAGCTCCAGGCCGCCGCCGATCGCGTGGCCGTTGAGGGCTGCCAAAGTGGGGTAGGGATACGCCTCGATGGCATCGAGGGCGGCCGTGAACGGGTGCGCCACCAGGCGGTCCGCCTCCTCGGGCAGCACCTCGTCCTCCAGGCTGCCCAGGTCGTAGCCGGCCGAGAAGGTCTCGCCCTCCCCGGTGAGGATCAGACAGCGTGCCCGGAGCGTGGGCAACACGGCGGCGAACGTATCCAGGATGGGGTGATCCAAGGCACCGCGCCGCTGGGGATGTGAGATCTTCAGCCGGGCCACCCCCGGTGCAGGCTCGTCGATGAGTAGCCGGCCGCCGCCCCGTCCGGCCTCCTCCGCTCCCCCGGTCTGGCTTGGCCTACTCGAGGACAACGAGCGGGTCGCCCTCGGACACGGACTGACCCTCCTCGACCAGGATGTCCTTGACCACGCCGGGATCCTCCGCCTCGACCGGCATCTCCATCTTCATCGACTCCAGGATCACGACGGTGTCGCCCTCGTCTACCGGGTCACCGACCTCAACCTCGATCTTCCAAACGGTGCCCGTGATGTGGGCCTCGACCTCCGGCAAGTGGAAATTCCTCCTCATGTTCGCGGACGGGACGCAGAATACTTCCAGTTTCCGGGATCACCGTGGACGCAAGCCTTGACTGCGGAGTGCCATGAAGATTCGATTACCTGGCACGAGATGGAAACACGCAGCGTTTTCATCAGCTCCGTCAAGCGACGAGATCTCTCCCGCCGCCGCGCCGTTGGGCCGACGGTCCCGGTCTGGGTGGTGCTCGTGGCAGTCGTGCTGGCGGCGACGCTGGGCGCAGTCATTGCCGCCCGAGGCGGTCTGTAGCCCCGTCCGGCGCTCGGCGTCGCCGCCACCCCCGGTTCAGCCGCCGAACGTGGCTGGATCGGGGCCGGTGCGCCGTCCGGAGTCCAGACGCCCGATGGCCTGCATCTCCACGTGGGTCAGCGCGAAGACGAAGATGTGGCCATGCGTGCCGCGAGCGCCCGTCTCTAGATGATCCTGGCCATCGATCAGGGGACCACCGGAACCACGTGCCTGGTTTTCGACGAGGAGCCCGAGGTTGTGGGCCGGGGCTACCGGGAGTTCCGCCAGCACTTCCCCCGTCCCGGCTGGGTGGAGCACGATATGGAGGAGATCTGGCAGACCACCCAGGCCGTGGCCGGCCAGGCGCTCCAGGACGCGGGAGTCGGGATCGGGGAGCTCGACGCGGCGGGGATCACCAACCAGCGCGAGACGGTATGCGTGTGGGACCCCAAGACCGGGGAGCCGCTGCACCGGGCGATCGTCTGGCAGGACCGCCGCACAACGGCGCGGTGCGCCGACCTGCGGGCCCAGGGAGTCGAGAAGCTGATTCGGGCGCGCACCGGGCTGGTGCTAGATCCCTACTTCTCGGCCACCAAGATCGAGTGGCTGCTCGAGCACGTGGACGGCCTGCGCCGCCGAGCCGAGGAGGGACGCGCGGTATTCGGGACAGTCGAGGCGTGGCTGACCGCCAAGCTGTGCGGCCAGGCCCTGACGGAGCCGTCCAACGCGGCCCGGACAATGCTCTTCGACATCGAGAGGGGAGTCTGGGACCCGGAGCTGCTGGGCCTGTTCGGCGTGCCCGAAGCGGCCCTGCCTGCGCTCGGGCCAAGCAGCGGGATGATCGCCACTACCAGGCCGGAGGCGCTACACGGGCACGAGGTGCCGCTGACCGGAATGGCGGGGGATCAGCAGGCCGCCCTGTTTGGACATGCCTGCCTGGATCCCGGCCTGGGAAAGAACACCTACGGGACTGGGTCGTTCGTGCTCCAGAACGCCGGCTGGACGGTGCCGGAACCGGCTCGCGGCGTACTCAACACGGTGGCCTGGAGGATCGGCGAGGGGCGGCTGGTCTATGCCACGGAGGGGGCGGTGTTCGTGACCGGCGCCGCCGTGCAGTGGCTGCGGGACGGCCTGGAGATCATCGACCACGCTCGCGAGACCGAGCAGCTGGCCGGATCGCTGCACTCCAACGATGGGGTGTACTTCGTTCCCGCCCTAACCGGCCTGGGGTCGCCCCACTGGGATCCCACCGCTCGGGGCACGATTGTCGGCCTCACGCGGGGGACGGGGCGGGCGCACCTGGCCCGGGCCGCGTTGGAGGCGATGGCCTACCAGACGGTGGATGCGGTACGGGCCATGGAGGCGGCAAGTGAGGTCCCCCTGACCGAGCTCCGGGCCGACGGGGGAGCGAGCAGCAACGCCTGGCTGATGCAGTTCCAGGCTGATGTCTTGGGCGCGCCGGTGGTGGTTCCCGAGATCTCCGAGACGACCGCGCTCGGGGCGGCCTACCTGGCGGGCGTGGGATGCGGCATGTGGACGCTTGACCATGTTCGGCGCAGTTGGCGCGAGAAGCGCCGCTATGACCCCACCATGAGCGGCGGCCAGCGCGAGGCGCTGCTCGAGGGATGGCATCGCGCGGTGGAGCGCGCGCTGGGGTGGGCGGAGCTGTCACCCTAGGCCGCCCCGCGGGTATCAATGGTCACGTGCCCGACGTCGAGCTGAAACCTCAGGTCTACCGGGACCCGCGTCCGGAGGAGTACTTCCGGCCGTTCCACGAGCGCGCCCGAAGCCAGGAAGCGGGCTGGACGTACGAAACGACGCGGTTCATGGTGGTGCCGTACATGCTGATCGCCTTCCGGGTGCGGGGCATCGGGGCCGAGAACGTCCCTAACGGCCCGGTCATCCTGGCGCCCAATCACGCCTCGTTCATGGACCACTTCTTCTCCGGGGCGTTCGTGCGGCGCCGGGTTCGCTTCATGGCCAAGTCGCAACTCTTCAAGCCCGGGCTGGCTACCTACATCTTCAGCCACGGCGGCGTCTTTCCGGTGCGTCGCGGCCATCACGACGAGGAGGCATTCACCACGGCCTTCCGCCTGCTGGACCGGGGCGAGGCGGTGGTCATGTACTGCGAGGGGGGCCGGACCCGGACCGGCCAGCTTGCCCCGACGGCCCGGCCCGGGATCGGGCGCCTGGCGCTCGAGTCGGGCGCGCCGGTCGTGCCGATGGCCATCCTCGGGTCCCACCGGGTGCGCAACTGGAAGCGGCTCGAGTTCCCGAAGGTGATCGTCCAATACGGCGAGCCGGTCAGGTTCGCGGTCGAGGAGGAGCCCACCCGCGAGCAGCAGCAGCAGGTGGCCGACTACATCCTCGAACGCATCCGTGAGCTCTATTCCCAGCTCGCGCAACTCGGTTACCGCGCGACCAAACGGGCAGTCCGGGCTCAGCGACAGTTGGACCAAGCAGCCGCCGCGGCGCATCGTGAGCGCTCGGCCGCCGCGTAACCAACGGAGCGGGCGAGGCGCACCGCCCACCCGCGGCCCCTAGGCTCGGGTCAGGCGGTGGCGATCGCTGCCGCCTGCTCCAGGCCCAGCTCCTGGACCGCCTGCTCGCGCATCTTGAACTTCTGCACCTTGCCGGTGACGGTCATCGGGTAGGAGTCGACGAACTTCACGTATCGGGGGATCTTGAAGTGGGCGATCTTGCCCCGGCAGTACTGCTTGATGTCCTCCTCGGTCAGGGTGGCCACTGAGCGCGGCACGATCCAGGCCATCAGCTCCTCGCCGTAGCGCTGATCGGGCACTCCGACTACCTGGACGTCGGCCACGTCGGGATGGGTGTAGAGGAACTCCTCGATCTCGCGGGGGTAGATGTTCTCCCCGCCCCGGATGACCATGTCCTTGATCCGTCCCACGATCCGCACGTAGCCCTTCCCGTCCATCGTGGCCAGGTCTCCGGAGTGCATCCAGCGAGCCGGGTCGATCGATTCCTGGGTGCGCTCGGGGTCGTTCCAGTAGCCCCGCATGACCAGGTAGCCGCGAGCGCAGAATTCCCCTGCCTGACCGCGGGGCTGGATCAGACCGCTGGCCGGGTCGATGATCTTGATCTCGGTGTGCGGCATCACCTGACCCACCGTGGAGCACCGGTGCTCGAGCGTGTCGTCCACCCGCACGGCGGTGGATACGGGACTGGTCTCCGTTTGCCCGAAGGCGATCGAGATCTGCCCGATCCCCATCTCGGTGCCCACCCGCTTCATGACCTCGATCGGGCAGGGCGAGCCGGCCATGATGCCCGTGCGCAGCGAACTGGTGTCGTACTCCCCGAACCGAGGGTGCTCCAACTCAGCGATAAACATCGTGGGGACGCCGTACAGGCTCGTACAGCGCTCAGTCGCACACGCCGCGAGCGTGGCTTCGGGCTCGAACGTCTCGGCCGGATAGACGATCGAGGCCCCGGTGCTCGTACAGGCCAGATTGCCAATCACCATCCCGAAGCAGTGGTACAGCGGCACGGGGACGCACACCCGGTCCTCCTCGGTATAGCCCAGCAGTTCGGCGATGAACCGGGCGTTGTTGAGGATGTTGTGGTGGGTGAGGGTGGCGCCTTTGGGAAAGCCCGTGGTCCCGCTGGTGTATTGGATGTTGATCGGGTCATCGAAGTCCAGCTCCGCCATGAGCGCATTGACGGCGGGGTCGGGGGGAGTGCCGGCCATTTCCTCCCAGCCCTCGGTGTCAAAGAAGATCGTCCGCTCCAGCGCGTTGAGCCCCGGCGCTACCTGGTCGACCATGGCCATGAAGTCAGAGCCTCGGCACTCCGAGGCGGCGAACAGATATCGGCATTCCGACTGTCCGAGCGCGTACTCGAGCTCGCTGGTCCGGTAGGCGGGGTTGATGTTGACCAGGATCACCCCGAGCATGGCTGTCGCGTACTGGACGAGGGCCCACTCGGCCCGATTGGGCCCCCACACCCCGACGCGATCACCTCGCTGCAGCCCGGCCGCCAGCATCCCGGCGGCCAGCCGCTGCACGGCCTCGCCCAACTCGGCGTACGTGTAGCGGAGGTCCTGATGACAGGAGACCAGCGCGTCTTCATCAGGGACCCGCTCGATCGTCCGGGCAAGGTTGCGGCCGATCGTCTCTCCCAGCAGCGGCTCCTCGCAGGCCCCGTATGCGTACGACAGCATCCCCGTCTCCTCCTTCCTGTCTTCTCTGGTCGATGCTACTGCTCGGTAGCGTGTCTGGGCTGATGAACGTTCTTGCCCCCGGGCTGCTCGAGGGACGGGCGATCGCCGTGGCCGGCGGGGTGCCGGAGACGGTCGCTCGGTCGCTCTGCGAACTGGGCGCGCGGGTCGAGCCGGTGGGGGAGCTCGATGTGGCTGACGACGCGGTGGGAGATTGGGCTCGGGCCCACGCACCGCTGGATGGGCTCGTGTACGACTGCGGAACGGCATTCGCGGGCGGCGGGGCCGAAGCGCTGCTTCGAACGATGCAGGAAGCCTGGACCGCGGTCCGGGAGGTGGCCGTGGGGGCGATGATCGATGGCCCCGGCCCCGGCAAGATCGTCCTCCTCGGTCCGCCCCCGGCGGCCGGCCCGCAGGCGACCGCGGCTCGCGCGGCTCTGGAGAACCTGGCCCGCACCCTTTCGGTGGAATGGGCGCGGCACAACGTGACCGCGGTCATGGTCGCGCCGGGAACTGGCACCGGTGAATCGGAGGTGGCTGAGCTGACCTGCTTTCTGTGCTCCCGCGCCGGCGATTATTTCAGCGGATGCCGGATCGACCTGGGGGGGTGATGGGAACCCGCCCGGCGCGCTGGTTGGTCCTGATCTGCGTCGTGCTCCTGGTCAGCTGCGGCGGGCAGAGCGGGACTCACACGAACACGCCTGCCGCGACACTTTCGGTGCCCCAGCATCCACCCAAGCCGGTGCCGCCGCATCAGCATCCTCACCCGTCCCGAAAGCATGGCCCACCTCTAGGCTCGCTGCCCCAGACGGGTCAACTGCCCTCGGCCGGCACGGTTGTCTTCCACAACGAGATGAGGGCGCTGTGGCGGGGCATCACGCGAAATTCGCTGGCCGCCGCGCTGCCCGCCTTCTTTCCGGAGCCAGCCTACCTCCAGGTCAAGGCGATTCCCGACGCGGCTGGCGACTGGCAGGCGCGGCTGGTGGGTGATTTCCGGCTGGACCTGGGCGCCGGTCACGCTCTGCTCGCCGGGAGTGTGGCCCAGTCACACCTGGTCGGTGTCACTGTCCCGGCGGCCTACGCCCACTGGGTGACGCCGGGGACGTGTTACAACAGCGTGGGCTACTGGGAGGTGCCTAACGCCCGGGTGGTGTACCGCCAGGGCGGCGCGCTGCGATCCTTCGGAATCGCGTCCATGATCTCCTGGCGCGGCGTCTGGTACGTGGTTCACCTGGGCGCAGTGCTCCGTCCCTCCGCCGCCGGAGTCGTTGACTCGCCCAGCGCGGGCACCGGCGTCTCCATCAACACCGGCACGTGTTGACGCTCGCGGTTGTGCCCGACAGCCGTCAGGGCGTGGGCGATTCCGCCCAGGGCACGACGATCGCGTCCTCGTAGGGGCTGTTGCGGGCCACCACGTACTCCGCCGGCGCACCGGGCGAGAGATTTTCCAGCACGTGCGTCTCCCGCGGAGGGACGTACACCAGATCGCCCGGCTCCAGTGTCAGCTCCTGCTCCAGATGGTCACCCCACTTGACCCGCAGCGAGCCGGAGAGCATGTACACCGCGCTCTCGCAGTTCTCGTGGTAGTGAGGCCGGGACTGAGCGCCGGGGGGGACTCGGAAGACGCCCATGTAGATGTTGCGGGCGCCCGCGCTGGCCTGTGAGATCTCCGCGCCCCCCACGACGCCGCGGGGCACGTCCCTGTCGGGTCCGGGCTTGATCACCTCCATCGGGCGCGAGTCTAGCCCTGGTGAACGTCACGCTGGTGTAGGGCGTCCGACGCTGCCGCTCAATTCAGCGACGGATCGGGTGGCATCCGCGCCACCAGGGCATAGCTCCCGCCCTTGCGCGAGAGCACGTCGGACCACAGAAGCTGCGGCTCGGGCGAGAAGGCGTCCTGCGCGCTGGCAGGCTCCAGGATCCATCCTCCCTGCTCTAGCTCCGCGTCCAGCTGCCCCGGGCCCCAACCCGAGTGGCCGGCAAAGGCCCGGGCGCCGAGCACGTCCGGAGGGTCCTCGAGCGAAGCATCGGTGTGCAGCAGCCCGACGTTGTCAAAGCTCAGCACGGCGGCGGGATCTGGATCCGCAAACTGGGCCAGCACGATCACCCCCGACGGCTGAACTGGGCCACCGATGAAGATCTGCTCGTCGGGTTCGAGCAGCCCGTCCAGCTCGGGCACCGCCTCCCCCACGGTGCTCTCCGAGGGACGGTTGAGGACCAGTCCCAGGGCGCCTTCGGGCGTGTGTTCGACCACCAGTACCACCGTGCGCCGGAAGTTTGGGTCAAGCAGGGCGGGCCCGGCTATCAGGAGCTGACCGCGTACTGATTCCATTCAGAGGCCCAGAGATCGCCCGAGCACTTCCTTCATGATCTCATCAGTGCCCCCTCCGATCGGCCCCAATCGGGCGTCTCGGGCCGCTCGGGCGATTCCATGCTCATCCATGTATCCCCCCAGGCCCTCGATCTGCAGACAGGCGTCCATGACCTCGAAACAGGCACGCTGCGTGGCCAACTTGGCCATGGTCACCTCCTTGACCGCTTCTGCACCGTCCAGATAGGAGCGCAGCGCGTGGTAGGTGATAGCCCGGCCCGTCTCGAGCGTGGTGGCGATCTGGGCCAGTTGGTGCCGGGTGGCCTGGTGACCGCCCCCGCCGGCGGCGCTGCTTGCGCCGTCCCGGCGTTCGCGCACGTACTGGAGCGTGCGCTCGAACGCCACCTGCATCGCACCCACCGCCCCCAGCGCCATCAGCAGCCGCTCCCACTGGAAGTTGGCCATGATCAGGTAGAAGCCGGCGTTCTCCTCGCCGAGCAGGTTCGCCTCCGGCACGAACACCCCGTCGAAGGAGATCAGGGCGGTGTCGGAGGCGTGCCAGCCGAGCTTCTCCAGCGCGTTTGACTGAACCCCCGGACCGCGCTCTATGATCAGGAAGGACAGGCCTCGATGGCCTCCGGCCTGGGTGGTCTTCACGGCCGTGACCAGCACGTCCGCCCGCACGCCCCCGGTGATGAACGTCTTCGATCCGTTGACCACGTATCCGCCAGCCACCCTGCGCGCCGTCGTTCGGATCCCGGCCACGTCCGAGCCGGCGTCCGGCTCGGTGATGGCCAGCGCAGCGATCCGTTCCCCGCGGATGCCTGGAACCAGGTAGCGCTCCTTCTGCTCCTCGGTACCGAACCTCCAGATGGGTGGCAGCGCGATCCCGGAGTGCGCACCAATGCCCGCCGCCAGGCCCCCCGATCCGCAACGGGCCAGCTCCTCGACGAACACCGCGTCGGCCACCGGATCACCGCCCCCTCCGTACCGAGTGGGGAACTTGAGACCGATGTATCCGTGCCGGGCCAGCATCCCGAAGACCTCGCCTCCGAACCAGTGGGCCTCCTCCCACTCGGCGGCATGCGGATACAGCTCCTGCTCGACGAACCCGCGCACGACCAGACGGAACCGCTCGTGCTCCTCGGTGAACGGGGGGAGAGGACGCCGCGGCACGGCCGACGGCGCCCCCGCCTTGGCAGCTTGTTCGGTGGCGCTCAGTGCGCGGCTGAGCGTACCTGGCCGGACGCGGTCAGGGCGTGACCGGGCGTACCTGGCCGCTTACCATCACGTCAGCGACTCCGGCCCCAGGTCCGACTGGCCCTACCGTTCCTTCACGGCCCGGAGGTTCACGTAGATCACCACAGCGATCGCTGCCACCAGCGGGTAGGCCAGGATCGCCGCCAGCGCTCGGCTGATACCGGACAGGAGCAGCACCACATTGACGCTGGACGAGGACGCGGCTCCACCCAGGATCACTTCGACCAGGAAGCTGATCCCGAACACGATTACCACGCCCAGCAGCAATGCCCCAAACGTCGTCCACCAGTGTCCTCGCACCAGCTCCCAGGACCGGCTGAGAGCGCGCAGGGGTCCGACCCGCTCGTACATCAGGACGGGCACGGCGGCGCACCAGGCCACGGTGAGGAAGATCCCCGGGATCACGAACACGAAGTAGCCGATGGTCAGCAGGACCCCGGACACGATCGCGAGCGCGACCAGCGGGACGAGATGGACGCTGGCGTATCCCAGCGACTCCTGCCAGGTCGCGCGATGACCGGCGTATTCCTCCACCAACAGCCTGCTCAGGGCCCCGATGGTCAGGATCGCGGAGAGAAAGCCCAGCAGGGCGATGGCCACGGTGGGCAGCGCCGTGGAGCTCGACGTGTAAATCGTGCCGTCTCTGGCGCGGGCGTTGCTGGGTAGCGACACCCGGATCAGCAGCCACACAATCGCCTGCGCCGGAACCACGATTATCGTGACGATCGCCCAGGCTCCCTGGGCCTGGCGGCGATAGAGGGCGAACGCGCCGCTTATGATTTCGCCGACTGTCACGCGCCCTGGGCCGGATCCGGACAAGGCGCCCCTTGCATGGCGCGGCACGCTATCAGCAGGTGTGGCGCGCGGCGAGCCTAAGTCCGGGAGGCGAACTCCACCTCGGAGCGCACTCCTAGAGGTCGTAGGAGCGGCCGATCACCTCGAGCATTACCTCGTCGGTCCCGGCGCCGATCCGGTTCAGGCGCATGTCCCGCCACACGCGCTCGATGCCGTACTCCTTCATGTATCCGTTGCCGCCGTGGATCTGGATGCACTCATCCGCCACCTCCACGGCGATCCGGGCGGCGTAGAGCTTGGCCATGGAGATCTCCCGCACCGGGTACTCGCCGTTCTGGAAGCGCCAGGCGGTCGTGTAGACCATCTGCCGGGCGGTCTCGATTTTGGTGGCCATTTCGGCGAACTTGTGCCGGATGACCTGGAAGTTGCCGATCGGCCGGCCGAACGCGGTCCGCTCCTTGGCGTACTGGAGGGTACGGTCGAATACTCCCTGGGCGCCGGACACGCACCCCGCGGCCCCGATCAGCCGCTCGCCCTGGAGCTCCCACATGATGTGATAGAAGCCGCGACCCACCTGGCCCAGAACCGCCGACTCCGGGACACGGACATCCTGGAAGGCCAGCAGCGCGGTGTCTGAGGCGTGCATCCCCAGCTTCTCCAGCCGCTTCTCCCGAATCACGCCCGGGAGGTCCATGGGAACCAGGAAGAGCGTGAAACCGTCGTGCCCGACGTCGGGGTCGGTCTTGGTGACCAGCACGATGCAGTGCGCCCGGTGCCCGTTGGTGATGAACGTCTTGGACCCGTTGATCACGTACTCATCACCATCCCTGACCGCTCGAGTCTTGATCCCGGCCACATCGGACCCTGCGTCCGGCTCAGTGATGCCCAGGCAGAGGATCTTGGTTCCTTTGATCGCCGGGACCGCCCACTCCTGCTTCTGCTCCTCGGTGCCGAAGGCCAGGATCGGGGGCAGCGCCATATCGGTCTGCACGGCGATGCCCATGCCCAGACCGCCGCAGTGCGCGTGGCGCAGCTCCTCGGCCAGAACCAGGCTGGAGTAGTAGTCCCCGCCCTGCCCGCCGTACTCCTCCGGCTTGTCCAAGCCGAGGAAGCCCAGTTCTCCCATGCGCTCGAACACCCAGTCGGGGAACGTCGTCTCCTCCCATTCCTGCGCATGCGGCTGTAGCTCCTTGATGACGAAGCGCCGGATCGACTCGCGGAGCTGCTCGTGCTCGTCGGTGAAGATGAAGTGCTTGCGCTGAGAGGTGAAGTCGGGCTTGAGAACGTCGGCAGTGGTCATGCCTGGACGGTAACGCGCCCCGCGCCCAAAGTAAACAGTAGAACTTCCTACTTTCTACGCGATGTGCACATGATCCGCCCGAGCCGTAGGCTTCGCCCGCAATGCCCCGCTACACGACGCTCCTGTACGACGTCAACCAGGCCGGCGTCGCCACCATCTCGCTCAACCAGCCAGACACTCGCAACGCGCTCTCCGACGAGCTGCTGGGAGAGCTGACGACCGCGTTTGAGGCCGCGCGGAACGATGACCAGGTCCGCTGCGTCGCGCTGACCAGCACGCACGACCGCGTATTCTCGGCCGGCGCGAACCTGGGCGGGTTTGCCGCCGACGTCCCGCTGGTGCACAAGCACTTCGCCACCGAGCGGTTCCCGAAGCTCTTCCGGGTGATCGGCGAGCTGGGCAAACCCACCATCTGCGCCGCGAACGGACATGTCCTGGCCGGCGCGCTGGGCATCGCTCTGGCCTGCGACCTGATCATCGCCTCCGAGCAGGCTCGGTTCGGGACTCCCGAGATCAACGTCGGGCTATTCCCGTTCATGATCATGGCGCTGATCTACCGCAACGTTCCCCGCAAGGAGGCCAACCGGCTCCTGCTGCTGGGGGAGCAGATCTCGGCTGCGGAGGCGCAGCGGATCGGCATTGTCAACCGGGTCGTCCCGGCGAACGAGCTGCCGGCCGCGGTGACCGAGTGGGCCGAGAAGCTGGCCAGCAAGTCGCCCGTGATCATGCGCCTGGGGAAGGACGCGATGTTCCGCCAGCAGGACATGGCCTTCGCCGACGCGCTGGACTTCCTGCGCTCACAGCTAACGCTCGCCTTCTCCACCGAGGACGTGCAGGAGGGGGTAAAGGCGTTTTTCGAGAAGCGCGAGCCGCGTTGGAGCGGGCGCTGAGGCGGGAGTCGAGCGGGGCGCTGATCGCGGCAGATGCTCGAACCGACCGCGACCAGCGCCGTACCCCAGCCCGTACCCGACGGCTCGATTGGATGTCTACCCGCCCTGGGCACCGCTCGAAACCCGGGACCTTGACGCTCTGTAGCGCTGGTGGCAAAGTAGAAAGTAGGACGTTTCACTTACTGCCTGCCCGCTCTTACCGCCAGTAACACCACACCCGGCGCCCCGTGACCACCGACGCCTCCGCCAGCCTGCTCCGCCCGCTCGTCGAGGACCTCGAGGCCCGGCGGGAGGAGATCAAGCAGGGGGGCGGGCCGGAAAAGGTGGCGGCCCAGCACGCCCAGGACAAGCTCACCGCCCGGGAGCGCCTGGCGCTGCTGATTGACCCGGATTCGTTTGTCGAGTTGGGAATTCACGGGCGGCCGCACTTCTCACAGCGGGCCATGGAGGGACGCGAGGCTCCGGCCGACGGGGTGATCACGGGCTACGGCAAGGTGGATGGCCGGCTGGTGGCCGTGGCCGCCTACGACTTCACCGTCATGGCGGGATCAATGGGGATGACGGGTGAGATGAAGGTGGCTCGGCTGCGCGAGCTCGCCCTGACCAAGCGAATCCCGATGATCTGGCTGCTGGACTCGGCTGGGGCGCGGATCCAGGAGGCCGTGGGGTCGCTGTTTGCCGGAAGCGGGGCGCTGTTCCGCGAAGAGGTGGTCATGAGCGGAGTGGTGCCCCAAGTGGCGGCGCTGATGGGACCGTGCGCGGCCGGGACCGCCTACATCCCCGGACTGGCCGACTTTGTCCCGATGGTCAAGGGACGCGGATCGATGGCCCTGGCCGGCCCGCACCTGGTCCGGGCGGCGGTGGGGGAGGACGTGACCCAGGAGGAGCTCGGCGGATCGCGGGTCCACTGCCGCAGGTCCGGGGTTGGGGACCTCGAGGTGGCCGACGACGAGCAGTGCATCGCTCAGATCAAGCGCTACCTGAGCTACTTCCCCTCAAACTGCGAAGAGGCCCCCCCGCGCAGGCCGACCGACGATCCCGTGACCCGCGGCGACGAGGAGCTATTGGACATCCTCCCCGAGTCCAATCGCAAGCCCTACGACATGTACGAGGTGATCCGCCGGATCGTGGACGACGGGGAGTACTTCGACGTCAAGCCTCAGTTTGCCAAGACGATCATCACCTGCCTGGCCCGATTCGGCGGACGTCCGGTGGGGATCGTGGCCAACCAGCCCAAGCAACTCGGCGGGATCCTGGACAACGACTCATCGGACAAGGCGGCCCGCTTCATCAACCTGTGCAACGCCTTCAGCCTCCCGCTCGTCTACCTGATGGACGTCCCGGGCTTCATGGTCGGGACCAAGGTCGAGGAGTCGGGCATCATCCGCCACGGGGCCAAGATGCTCTACGCCACGGCCAACGCCACCGTCCCCAAGGTCACGGTTGTGCTGCGCAAGGCTTACGGCGCCGGCTACTACGTGATGTGCGGGCGGGCGTATGAACCTGACCTGATCGTGGCCTGGCCGTCGGCGGAGATCAGCGTGATGGGTGCCGAGGGCGCCGTGGAGATCATCTTCCGCAAGCAGGTCCTCCAGGCCGGCGACCCCGAGGCCAAGCGCCGGGAGCTGATCGCCGACTTCAGGAAGATCATCGACGTCTACGTGGCGGCGGGCAACGCCATGATCGACGACGTGATCGACCCGCGTGAGACCCGCGCGACGGTGTGCCGGGCTCTGGAGCTGGCCGAGAGCAAGCGCGTCGAGCGGCCGTGGAAGCGCTCTGGCGTGGTGCCGGTGTGAGCGGGAGCGGCGATTTGGGCGATTTGCGCCACATATCGGTACAAATCGCCCAAGCTGGAGCTCGTAGATGAGCCTCGACGACCCGGCTGTAATCACCTGTGCGATCTCTGGGACGATCGCCAACAGGGAGCAGTGCCCGGCCATTCCCTACACGCCGGAGGAGTATGCGGCCGAGGCCCGGCGGATCGTGGACGAGGGCGGGGTGCACATCCACATTCACGCCCGCAGGCGCGACGGTACGCCGTCCTACGAGGTCGAGGACTTCAGGGCCATCCGAGACGCGATCGTGACCGAGGTGGGGGAGGCGGTGATCATCAACTTCTCCACCGGGACGGTGGGCGTGCCGGTGGAGAAACGGGTCGCCTACCTGGACGCCGGGCGGCCCGAGGTGGCCGCGCTCAACATGGGCTCCATGAACTACGCCAAGTACTCGGCCAAGCGCAAGGACTTCGTGTTCAAGTTCGTGTTCGCCAACCCCTTCGATGAGATCATCGAGCTCCTCCAGGCCATGCGCCGTCTTGGGATAAAGCCCGAGCACGAGTGCTTCGACATCGGCCATGTCGGGTCGCTGGGCCCGCTGGTGGACATGGGGCTGCTCGAGCCGCCGCTGCACGCCGATTTCGTCATGGGGGTGGTGGGGGGCGTCCCGGCCACCGCCCGCAACCTGGCCACGATGGCCGACAACCTGGCCGACGTCGGGAACAGCTACCACTGGGGGGTGATCGGCATCGGCCGTGACCAGTGGATGCTGGCGGCGGCCGCGCTCACGCTCGGGGGCTCGATTCGGGTGGGGCTCGAGGACAACTTCTACCTGCCCGACGGGGAGATGGCGCGCTCCAACGGCGATCTCATCGCCCAGGCGCGGCGGATGACCGAGGAGGTGGGACGCCGTCCCGCCACCGTCCAGGAGGCCCGGGAGCTCCTGGGGATCAGTCGATGACCCTTCCGCTCGACGGCCTCCGGGTGCTTGACCTGACCCGGCTGCTGCCCGGCGGGTACTGCTCGCTCCTGCTGGCCGACTTCGGGGCCGAGGTGATAAAGGTCGAGGACACCGGGCTGGGCGACTACATCCGGTGGTCGCCGCCCTTCTACGAGGGGGCCGAGGAGACGGCGCGGAGCGCCCCGTTCCTGGCGTTGAACCGGGGCAAGCGGTCGATCCGGGTGGACCTGAAGAACGACCGAGGCAAGGACGTCCTCCTCCGTCTGGCGGGCCAGGCCGACGTCCTGCTCGAGTCCTTCCGTCCCGGTGTGCTCGATCGCCTCGGCGTGGGTTGGGAGACGTTGCGGGCTCACAACCCGCGCCTGGTCTACTGCGCCATCACCGGCTACGGTCAGGAGGGCCCTCACCGTGACCGCTCAGGGCACGACATGAACTACCTGGGGCTGAACGGGCTGCTCGGCCTGACGGGCGAGCCCGACGGGCCGCCAGTCCAAGCGGCTGGCCAGATCGCCGACGTGGGCGGCGGCGCGCTCATGGCCCTGGTCGGGGTGTTGGTTGCGTTGCACGAGCGCGAGCGCTCCGGCGAGGGCCAGGTGGTCGACTGCGCGATGTTCGACGGCTCGCTGTCCTGGCTGGCCCTGGTGGTGGCCGACATGTTCGCCAGCGGCCAGCCTCCCCAGCGAGGTCGTCTCCACCTGGCCGGTGGCATCGTCTGCTATCGGCCGTATCGGTGTGCTGACGGCTATGTCACGCTGGGGGCGCTCGAACCCAAATTCTGGGCGAACTTCTGTCGCGGGGTGGCTCGCGACGATCTGCTCGAACACGCATTTGACCCACCCGGGTCCGGGACGCACCAGGCAGTCGAGGAGATCTTCGAGCAGCGCAGCCGCCAGGAATGGGCCACGTTTGCCTCCGAGCACGACTGCTGCCTGGAGCCGGTGCTGGGATTGGATGAGGCCGTCCAGTCCGAGCAGGTGGCGGCCCGAGAGATGGTGGTCGATCTGGAGCAGCCCGGGGCCACGCGGCAGGTGAAGCTGCTGGGGACGCCGATCAAGCTGAGCCGCACTCCAGCCGCGCCTGGCCGCGCTCCCGGACCCGCGCTTGGGCAGGACACGGACGACGTCCTGACTGGCGCCGGCTACTCAGCGGAGGAGATCGCGACGCTGCACGCGTGCGGCGCCGTGGCCGGGACGGCGCGATCCTCGCAGGGATCATTCCCGGCATGAGCGTCGA
>JBPYDM010000115.1:0-7104 GCA_051986255.1 Solirubrobacteraceae bacterium
CGGCGCACGCGATGACGATCAGGATGGCCAGGTCTGCGGCCGAGCCCGTTCGCTGGCCGCTCATCGGCGCAGCGGGGTCGACTCGCTTACCGTCATCCCCGTGTCGGTGTTGGTCAGTTGGGCCTCCATCCTGGAACGATGGTGTTGGACCACGAACGACCGGCTGCCCACCTGCCAGAGCGCCTGGCCAGCCGACAGCAACGAGATGAGCTGAGCTTCGCTGTGCGAGAGTCCGAGCAGGTGCTTGGTGACCTCGATCTGGCTCTCATCCTGGTGGTACACGACCCGGGTCGAGGCGTCGGCGATCAGCCCCTCGGCGATCCGAGCCGCCCGCGAGCCCGCGTCACCGGCCGCTTGGAGGTCGGCCAGCTTGTGCAGGACGACGACGTTCATCACGCCGAATTGCCGGGCCAGCTTGAAGTTGGACTGAAACCACTCGCCCAGGCCGGTGTGCTGGATGATCTTCCAGGATTCATCGGCCACGTTGATCAGCCGCTCGCGCCCGGGGCGCTCGGCCATCCGAGCCAGCAGCGCGGTCATCCAGGCGGTGGCGCAGGCCATGAGGATGCCCACGGCCGGCGAATCTCTGACCGCGTGCAGGTCGAGCACGACGAGGTTTGCCTCCAGGTCGAGACCGGGTGTGGTGGGTCCGTCGAACATTCCCCGCAGCGGCCCCTCGCACAGATCCTGAAGGGCCAGGGCGGCCCGGCGAGCATCGCCCGCCAGCCGCTCGACGCTGGTCCGCAGGCGGTCGGCCATCTCGGTCACCGGCGAGAACAGCACGGCGGCGATGTCGGGCAGGGCAGGCTCGGCCACCCCGCTTGCGCGCACGGCCCGCAGCGCCTCCCGCAGCGCGGCGCCCTCGATCTGAGTCAGGGGCCCTCCCACGGCCGTGATGGTCACGGCGCGCAAAAGCTCGACCTGGGCGTGCTCCTCGGGACGGGAGGCCAGGGGATTGAGCCGTAGGCCTCCCCCCGGGGTAAGCGCGATCGGCCGTACGCCCACCGCCTGGCAGAGCGCGCCGTATTCCCGCTTGACGTCGAGAACAAAGGCCCGGCGACCGAACAGGAGCATCCGCCAGAGCAGGGACTTGACCAGCGCGCTCTTGCCTTGGCCGAGCTTGCCCAGGACGATCACATTGGGATCGTCCAGGAGCCCCTCGCCGTAAAGGACCCACGGGTCGTAGCAGAACGCCTCCCCGCTGGCGTCTCGGCCGATGAACACGCCCCGGCCGCCCATCCCGCCGGCCGCGATGAACGGGTAGACGGCCTGGGCATGTCGGGTGGTGCAGCGGTGACCAGGCCGCTCGACAGCTCGCAGGCTCATCTCAGCCCACGACACAGGGGCAGCGTGAACGTGAACGCCTCCGCCTGCTGGCCGTACAGGCGGTGGAGTTCGAGCCGCGCCCGGGCGGCATGCTCGAGCACCTCGGCACAACCACGGTTGAGGTCCTCGGCGTCCCGCCCACTGACGGTGACGAATCCCGTCATCCGCACCTCGCTGTGCCCGGCCGCAAGCTCGGCCTCGCGGCGCAGGGTGGCCTCCTGAGCCTGTCGTCGGCGAGCGGTCTCAGACTGACCGATGCGGTGACGCAGCTCGCGGTCAGCCCGGTCGCGCGTAACCGCAGCCTCTGTCTCGCGGGTCGAGCGCTCGGGCGGAATCGACTCGAACGTCACGGCCGCCGTGCGGACGGTGCTGGATCGCCCGAGGAGGGCGTCCATAAACATTGGCGAGACGTCCACCCGAGGCCAGGCGCCGATCCAGTACGTGGCGTGCACAGCGCCGTCGCTGCGGTAGTGATCCCAGTGCTCCTGGGCCCCCACCGGCCAGGCCCCCTTCTCCGCCACTCCGTCCCGCTGGGGATCGGCGGTCTCGAGCGCAGCCAGCTCGGCCCTGGCGTACGGATCGAACCCGGTTCTCACGGCGCGAGCCACCTGCCCCGCGCTGAGCGCACCCAGAACCCTGACCTCGGCGGCTTCCAGGCCCTGGGCCACCCGCTCCGTCTGCTCGACGAGGGCCCGGAGGACTGCTTCCTGTCCCCGGTCTCGCACCCGCCGCGCGTCCACTTGGACGGCGATCAGGATCTCGTGCTCATGGCTCACTCTGGCCGCCGTGCCGATCAGCTCGAGGTAGGACTCGACCATGGGCGTGCCGCGTAGAGGAACGGCCGGATCGCGCTCGGCCGCCAGCCACCGGGCCAACTCGTCGACCTGGGCCGGAGCGGTGCGTTCGAGCCATTGGATTCGCCGTATCGGGGTCGAGGCCGCACCACCCAGCACGAGGCCCCAGCGGGCGAGGCGACGCTCCTGGGCGTCGGCATCTAGCAACGCGAAGGCCAGCACTCGGCAGGCCAGCACCGCGGTGAGCCACCGACCGCGCTGGGCGGCAATGACCCCGAGCGAGCGGCGGCCATACGGGTGCTCGAGAATTCGGATCCCGGCCAGCGAGCCGGGCGCCTGGGGGAGCACGTCTACGAGCTCGCTTGCGCCACTCTGGGGCCAGCGCAGGCGATCCCCCTGGGTTGGTGCGCCAGAGCGAAACCGCGCTCGTCCCCGGGCATGCCGGAGCGCGTAGCCCGCCGCGATCGGGCCCCACTCGTCCGCGGTGCGCCGGCCGATGGGAACAAAGGCCACCGCCGCCGCAAGACAGGCGAGCACCGTGGCGGCGAAAACGCCACCCACCGTCGGCGCGGCGTCCAGGAGCAGCACGCACGCCGCCAGGCCGCCGCCCAGCACCACGGCCTGGCTCACCCGGGCAGCCCCCAGGAGCCCGCGCCGCTCCAGCGGACCGAACCGGTAGGTCGCCCGGTCGGGCATCAGGCGGCATCCTCCGGCGGCGATGGTGGAGTTTCCGGTGGCGGCTCGGGCGGCGGCGGAGCGTCTGATGCCCGCGGGAGTTCGGGCCGGAGCGGCGCTTCCAATGGCGGCGGTAGTTCGGGCGAGAGTTCTGCCGGTGGAAGTCCGGTCGTATCGTCTCCCGGCTTCTCGCCTGCGGGTGCCTGCGGGCTCGTGTCGTCGTGTGGCGGCCACAGCCGTGGTGGCCAGCCTTCCTCCGTGCCCAGAACCAGCGGACGCCAGGACAGGTCTTCGGCCTGCCACCTAGGGGGTAGTCCCGGTAGCCGCTCGGCTCGGTCGGCTGGGGATTGGCCGCCAGATGGGTCCGGCGGGGGGTCGGAATCTCCCGATGGCCATGCGGGGCTGGAACCCTCCTCCGGGCCGACGCCGTCCGCGAACCGCTCTGCCCCTGGATCGGTCATCTCCTCCGATGCGAGGTCGTCTCCTGCCGGGCCCGGGGTCGGCGCGTCGGTCTCCGGCTCGGTCTTCGCCCCGGCACCGGCCGGATCCGGGCTTCCCGCCGGCACGGGCGGCACTGCGTCCTCGGCCATCCGGCGCATTCCGGCCACCGTTCGCGCCGCCCATTCCTCGCCGCCGTGCGCCCTCACGGCCGCGCTGTCCCCGTGGCTGGCTAGGCCGCGTACCTCGCCGCGCAGAGTCGCCCCGGCTACGCTGGCTACCTCGGCCAGGGGCACCAGCCGCAGAAGCGCCCAGGGACTGAACGCCGCCATGGCCACGAGCACCAGCCCAACCACGGCGCCGGTGAGGCTGTGACCGACCTGGTCCATGGCCGCCCCGCCCAGCGCCAGGATGGCGACGATGGCGAATTTCGACAGGATCAGCGCCACCAGGAGCTCTACGGCTCGAATCGCCCACAGCCGCCGCGCCGGCCACACGAGAGCGGCGAAGGCCAGCGGGAGCATCAGAACCACCACGTACACGGCCGCCTCGCGCATCAGCAGCTCCATCCACAGAGCCATCGCGCCGACGGCCGTGAGCAGTGCGAAGAAGAAGACAAAGAACGGCGATCCTGAGACGAGCGTTAGCGTGCCGGACAGGCCGATGCCCTCGCCCAGGGCGCGGGCGCCTGGCTCTCCCGTGGCCGAGGACACCAGCGTCGAGAGCTGGTCCGATGCGGAGAGGAGGAGCGTGGTAAGCGGGGCGGCGACGGTGACAGCCAACATGGCCAGAGGCAGATAGCCCAGAACGGACCGCAGGAGCAGAGCTAGATCAGAACGTGTGAGTGCCTGGACCGCGGCCGCGAACAGGAACGGCAGCGTCAATAGGGCGGCGATCCCGGCCACCCGCCAGTAGGTGGCCGAGAACCAGCTCGTGCCGAGGTGTGGGTTGGTGGTCGAGGCGACCAGCTTGGCCGCTTCGTGTAGGACGAACTTCGCGCCGCCCAGCACCCACGCGCCAATGGCCGCGAGTCCCAGTGCCGCCGTGGCTCCCGACCCGGCGGCACTGGCGCCGTCGCCGAGGACGGTCTTGATGGCACTGCCCACGTGGCCGCCCAGAAGTTGCTTGCCCGCGTTCACGACCCGGCCGGCGCCCTGGGCGACTGAGCATGCCTTCCCGAGCAGCCCGCTGGCCAGGCTGGCGGCGTCGCAGATCGGCGTCAGCGGATTGAACGCCTGGGCCGGGGAGGGACGCGCGGCGAGGACAAGGGTCGCGGCGACCAGGATGAGGGCAACCAGCCGGCAGTGGCCCCGGAGCGTCACCGGGCGGTTGTCCCGAGACGCTCGAAGAAGTTGACCAGTCCCGGCCCGGCGCCCACGACCAGGGCCGAGGCGCCGGAGATGAGCGCCGCCATCCGGCCCCGAGCGGCGTAGTGGTGGTTTTGCGTGTGCGACGCCACGGCCCACAGCGCTGCGCCCACGAACGCGCCGAGTAGGGCCACGGCCAGCGCCCAGGCCTGAGCGCCGTCGACGAGCTGCTGGAGCACGTTGCTCCCCGGGAGACCTCGGAAGTTGGGATGGGCGGAGACGGCAGAGAGCAGAAACATCGGAAATCCCCCAGAGTTCGCGGATTGGTGTTGGACCAATCTAGCAACACTGAAGATGATCTGCTATATGTTATATGCATCAACTTAGTTTCAATTAGACTCCAAATATCACAGTGATGCCCCTTCAGCCAGCCTGCGCTCACAGCTACGACATAGGTCGGCTTTACGTTGAGTTCAGCGGGCGCCTCGAGGTTCTGGTCCGCGGTGATGTAGGGGCATGCGATGCCGTGATCGAAGATGCCTGCCAACAGGCCTGGGCCCAGCTCGTCCGCTACCGCCACCGCGTGGCGCTTGAGAGCGCGCCGCGCTGGCTAACCAAAACAGCGGTTCGAGAGGCCGTCAGGCTGGTTTGCCGCCGCCGGCGCGAGTGCTCCCTCGAGCTCCTCATCGAAGATGGCGCGGGGACCCCCGACCTTTGGGCCGCACTTGAGCACGAGGAAGTGGTCGCGCACCGAGACCGCCTGCTGGACGTTCGGTCGCTGCCCGCGCGCCAGCAGCGCATGGTGTGGCTCAAAGCGTTCGGGCTCAGCTACGACGAGCTGGCCTTGCACGAGCGCTGCACGTTTCGAACGGTCGAACGCCAGCTCACCCAGGCGCGCCACCGGCTCCGCGTGCTTCCGTAAGGGAAGTCTGCCTCAACGCCGCGCCGCGCCCCGCCCCGGGCAACGACGCGCCCCCTACCTCGCCTTGCCCCGCTTCCGACGCTTCCGCTCCGCCGGGCTGAGCTTCCGGGGCTTGGGACGCGGACGCGAACCGAGACCTCCGCCAGCCGCCGCGGCGGCCGCGCGTTCGCGCACCGGCGCCCGGCGCCGCGCGTCCCACCAGATGAAGAAAGAGATTCCGCCCAGCACGACCAGGGCCCCCACCCCGATCGCTACGGCCGCTGACCCGCTCAGCCCGCCACCCGAGGTGCTGGTGGAGGCCGCGGTGACGGTCGGTGTGGTTGTCGTGGTGGGGGTGGTCCCGGTGGGGAGAGGCAGCCCCGGTGACAACGGACTGCCGCCCTGGGCCAGTGCGGGTGGACTGAGCACGAGCAGGGCTGCGACAGCCCCGGCGGCTACTCCCGTCCGCATTCCGGCTGCCCTAGGCAAGCGGCTGCTCCATGGCGGGCGTCTCCGGTGCATCTCTGTATGGCTGCTCATCCTCTCCCTGTTCCTCGTGATACACGCTTTCGGCGTTCACCGCCCAGATGTCATGACCGGCGCCGTCGAGAATGTTCTCCACCGCTCGCTTGGCGGTGAGCATCGAATGGTCTGAGTTGTTATAGCGGTGCAGCCCATTGCGCCCGACCTGGATCAGATTGGGGATGCTGTCCAGCCAGCCTCGGATCGAGGTCACCCGCTCGCCGTATTCCGCGTCGTACATCGGATAGGCCTTATGTACTCGTACGACGCAGCCCATCCTCACCTTGTCCGCCCGAGCCAGGCCCAGTTGCTGGATTTCCCTGGTGGCCAGGGCCACCAGCCGGTCGTCGGGCATGCTCCACAGCTCGTCACCCTCAAAGCAGAAGTACTCCATCCCGATCGAGGCATCGGTGTCGTTGGGCACCATCCACGGGCTCCACGAGCGGAAGTTCTGAATCCGCCCCACGCGCACCGATGGGTCGTGGATGTAGATCCAGTTGTCGGGGAACATCTCCTCATCCTCGATGACCAGGGCCACGGTGAGGAAGTCCCGATAGCGCAGCCCTCGGGCGGCATCCCGCACGTCGACCAGCGGCTCGGGATCGGCAATGCCCACAGTCGTCCGCAGGGGGAGTGAGGAGATCACGTAGGACGGGATGTACGTCTCACCGCCGGCCACGACCTCCACCACCCCGGCGCCCTCCATGCGCAGCCGGGTGACCGGAGCATTGAGGCGCACCTCGCCGCCGTGAGCTCGGATCTCATCCCGCATCCGCTCCCACATCTGCCCAGGCCCGTATCTGGGGTAGTTGAACTCGGAGATCAGCGACTTGATCTTGTCGTTGCGGTTACCGAGGAAGGCCGACCTAGCCGCGGCAACGAAAGACAGCCCCTTGATCCGTTGGGCGGCCCACTCGGCGCGGATCTCATCGGCAGGCACACCCCACAGCTTCTCGGTGTACGTCTTGAAGAAGTGGGTGTAGAGCCGCTTGCCGAAGCGGTTGGACACCCAGTCCTCAAAGCTGTCCTCGCGCCCCTTGGGCTTGACGGCCGCCCATGCGTACGAGCACAGGCAGCGGGTCAGCTCGACCGGACCGAGCTTCTTGATCACGTCCATGCCCTGCAGCGGGTACTCCAGGAA
>JBPYDM010000116.1:0-2318 GCA_051986255.1 Solirubrobacteraceae bacterium
GACCGCCGCGATCTCTGTGATCTCGGCCGCCTCCGGTGACCAGCCCGTGGTCTCCAGGTCGATCACCGCGAACTCCACCTCAGCCAGGTCAAGCCGAGCCAGGCTCGCCGCTCCCGACCCTCGCCCCGCCCACGCCGGCCGGGCCGGCCCGAGCTCAGCCGACTCCAGCCGGGCCGACTGCACCCCGGCGACCGGCGCGCCGTGCCCGCTTGGTGCCCGCGAGATCACGGTGGGCCTCATCACGGACACCACGGTAGAGCCGCCCACTGACATTCTCCCCGCAGGCGCGCCGGGACCCCAGGCCGTGGCCGCCCGTTGCCCTCTGGCCGCCAGGCGGGCCGTCGCTGTCGTCAGACCGCGCTTCAGTCGGCCCGGCCGCGTCCTCGCTGCTGCCTGATCCCCCGCAGCAGGGCCACGCACAGGACCAGCTGGCCGAGGAAAAACGCCCAGGCCACCGAGGGCACCAGGTAGCCGGCCACCATGAGCACGACACCGGCGGACAGGGACACCGGCTCCCAGCGGGTCCGCGCGGTGCGGACGAGCCGCAAGAAGCCGATGATCATGAGCAGCGCGCCGGTCCGGAGCCACCACCCGATCCGCCTGGCGCGCGCCGGCCGCGTGCCTCGCGGGCTCCGCCAGCTCCCGGATCTACCGCCTGGGACCCCGGATGAGCTCCATACAACGAGCCTCCGGTGATGCGGCCGCAGTGTCATTGGCAGCTCCGTGCGAACCCGGACGGCACCCGCTTCGGGCGTCTCTCTCACCATAAGCGCTGGCGGGCTTACGTCAATCGGCGTGACCGGCCGGACCCGAGGGCGACCACGCTGCGGACGCCTAGATCACGGCCCTCATCTCAGCCTTCCGGAAATGTCAGAGGGTGCGGTTAACGTGTATCCGTCCATTCACGGAATGCATAGGAGAGGTTATGACGGTTGATTGCGGCCGGTGCGAGATGCACGGTATCGGATGTTGCGATTGCGCTGTTGCGGTCATCGAATCACAAAATGTGACGGGTTGCCTTGGCGAGGCAGAGGTGCGCGCGCTCCGCGTTCTCGCCGATGCGGGCCTGGTGCCGCCGCTTCGGCTCTCACCGGCCAGCACAGGGGCTCCGACCTGGACTTCGGCCATCTTCCCCGACGCGAAAGCGTCGTGATCATAGCGCACCGATGCCGTTCGCGCCGGTGAATCGGGACATCGTAATAGAGTAGTTGGGATTCCGTGAATCGGTTGAAGCGTTCAATTGCCTTCACTACGCTTGCCCCAAATGTTGCCTGGCCAGGAACCCGGGTCTAGGACCTAGACGAACACGCGATGGTGCGTGAGTTGACAAGGAGCGTGGTAGGCACGTGGGTACGCGGCTGGGGGGCATCCAGTCCCGGACACGCCGCGGTGTGGCGGTCGCGGCCGCGCTGATATCGGTCGCCGGGCTTGCCGTCTTCGCCTCTGCTGCCGGAGCCGCTCCCCAACCGACCGTGGCGCAGGTCCAGGCCCGGGTGAACGAGCTCACCTCGCAATACGACCAGGTCAGCGAGCAACTCGACCAGGTCAGCGAGCAGCTGTCAGCCGCGCACACGAGGCTGGCTCAGGTGCGCGTGGCCTTCAATCACGCCCAGGCCCAGTACGAGGCGGACCTTACTGACGTGGCCCAGTTCGCCGCCGCTTCGTTCGAGGACACCGCGGCCACGTCCATCGCTAGCGTGCTCACCTCTCCGGACTCCTCTTCCTTCCTGCGGGAGGGCTCCTTGCTTGAGGAGATATCCGCCAACAGGCACGACGAGACAGCGCAGCTCAGCGCCTCCGCTAGCGAGCTAGCAGGGGTCGAGCAGGAGATGCAGCGCACGGAGGACGGCATCGCGACGCTCGAGACCCAGCTCACCGATCACAAGAACTCCATCGGGAAGCTCATCGCCACCGAACGAGCCACTCTGGACAGCCTGACCGTACCGGAGCAGCAGACGGTCCAGAGTAATTCGCTCGGCGGCAACGGCAGCACCACCCCGACGTACAGCGGGCCGACCTCAACCCAGGCCCAAAAGGCCGTCGCCTTTGCCTACGCGCAGCTCGGCTGCCCGTACGTCTACGGCGGTACCGGCCCGTGCCACTTGGGCTACGACTGCTCCGGGCTGGCCGAGGCCGCGTGGGCCGCCGCGGGCGTGAGCATACCGCGCGACAGCTACGAGCAGTGGGCCGAACTGCCGCACGTGTCGATGTCCCCGGTCGAACCTGGTGACCTGTTGCTCTTCAACGGCGAGGGGCATGTCGGCATCTACGTGGGCAACGGCTACCTCATCGACGCGCCGGTGCCGGGAGAGGTCGTC
>JBPYDM010000117.1:0-9393 GCA_051986255.1 Solirubrobacteraceae bacterium
CGTACAGCCCGGCCCGGTGGTTGGTGGCGCCACCTGCGGCGACGGCCGCCTTCTCCAGCAGGCGCAGCCCCGGGGTGGTCTTGCGCGTGTCCAGGATGGTGGCGCCCGTGCCCTCCACGGCCCGGACGGCGCGCGCGGCCATCGTGGCCACGCCCGAGAGCCGCTGGAGGAAGTTCAGCGCCGTACGCTCGCCGGTCAGGATCGCGGCAGCTCGACCCTCGATGTTCATCACCGGGCCACCCTCCCGCCAGATGCCCTCCTCGGCCACTCGCCGGCAGGACGGGCTCGGGTCAAGCTGGCGGAAGGTCTCCTCCACCAGCTCGAGGCCGAACACGACGCCCGGTGCTTTCTGGGTGATGGTCGCCAGGGCCCGGGCACCGGCCGGGACCGTGGCCGCGGTCGTCACATCGCCCTCCCCCACGTCCTCGGCCAGGGCTCGGGCGACGGCCTCCCGGATGACGTCGGGTCCCGCGGGTGCGGCCGGCTGCCCGAAGATGCCCACTTGTCTCTGCCTCATGGTGTTGGAATCCGGCGCCTCAGCCGATCCCCGCGAGTCGCCCCGCCGCGAGTCGCCCTGGATCGAGTGTAGTGGGAGGGTCGCTAACCTCAGGGCGCTGAGGGGTCGGGAGGCTCGACGACGATCTCCAGGATATGCCCAGATGCGTTCACGCCTAGCCACGCTCCTGCTGAGCACAGCGACTCTCACGGCGCTGCTGGCCAGCACCAGCGCGGCTCGGGCCCCCGTCGCCCGGGCTCACCGGCACGCCGACCTCGTGGCGCGCTACGTGGGCACCCCGACGGCGTTCGCCTTCAGCCCGCGCCAGGTGTTCATGAGCGACGGCACGCTTTACCCCCGCGGCATCGGCGGCGTGTACGTGCTCGAGCACGGCACTGACCGCCGGCTTTCACACTCGCCTCTGTTCGCTGACGGCCTGGCCTGGCGGTGGCATGCGCTGTTTATCAGCGCGGGCAACGAGCTGCTGGCCTGGCGGGGCTGGAACGGGCGCAAGTTCACCCGGCGCCGCATCATCTACACGGCTCCGCCGGGGGTGGCGGGCTTCAGTGGCTTGGCCTTCGGACCGAGCGGGCGCCTGTACGTGGGCGTCGAGCATCCGGCCAACAACCATTCCGGCCCGGCCTCGGCCCCTTACCGGCACGAAATCCTGTCCATGACGACGCACGGCACCGACGTTCGGATCGTGGCCTGGGGCATCCGGCAGCCCTGGCAGCTCGCCTTCATCCCCGGCTCGATCTGGCCCTTCGTCACGGATCCCGGGCAGGAGTCCGGAGCCCGAACCGCCCCCGACCTCCTGCTGAGGGTACGCAGGGGCCAGGATTACGGCTTTCCCAGGTGTAACTGGACCAGGGCGGTGCTCTGCGCGGGGTCTGCCCGGCCGATCCGCTTCTTTCCCGCTCACACCGATCCCATGGGGCTGGCCGTCGTGGGCCAGCGGCTCTATATCTCGGAGTTCGGGGCGAGGACACCCGCCCAGGTCATCTCCATCGCGCCGGGCGGCGGGGGCCCAGCGCGAGTCGAGCTGAGCGGCTTCTCCCCCCACCGCCACATCGTCGGCCTCGGCGCCCATGACGGGTGGATATACGTGGGTGAGATCGCCGCCGGCAAGCAACGGTTTGGCTCAGTCTGGCGCTTTCGGCCCTAGATAATGGGGAAGGCCTGTTCTAGGACCTGACGCCACACTGCCGCTCCGGGGTCGGGGGGTCCCGGGGCGGCAGTGTGCCGTTCCTTAGCGCTCGGCCAGCACCCGCACCGTCGTGAAGGTGGGGTCAAGGGCGCCGTGCAGCCGGGCGCCGACGCTGGTCAGCTCGTGGAGGTAGCCGATCACCTCCTCGGTGATGCGTTCACCGGGAAGGAGGGCCGGGACCCCTGGGGGGTACCCGGCGATCGACTCACAAGAGATCCTTCCCACCGCGTGGGTGACCGGGATCAGCTCCCCTTCCCCCAGGAACGCCTCGCGCGGGGATACCACCGTCTGCTGGCCTAGCGCTCCAGGAGGACGCGCGATCGCCGTGAGCTCTCCTGGACGCCTGACCTGGTTGACCGTCTCAGCAAAATCGTGGGCCAGCCTTTCCAGCGGTTCCACCGGCTGCCCCAGCCCCAGGACCAAGACGAGAGTCGCGTGCGTGGCCAGCTCGACGTAGATGTCGTTGGTGGCCCGGAGCGCAGCGGCCACCTCATATCCGGTGCAGCCGGTCCCGCGTACGTCGATCACGATGCGGAGCGGGTCCCAGCCCGCGACCCCTGGGCGTCCCACCAGGCCCTCCCCCACCACCGCGCAGCCCTCGACGGCGTTGATCGCCGCCCGGGCCCGGGCAGCGGCCTGAAGCGTCCGATCCAGCAGAGCCTCACCGTGGACGGCCAATTGCCGCCTGGCGGCATCCAGGGAGGCCAGCAGCAGCGAACTCTGGCTGGTCGAGCGAACCAAGCGCACTGCCCTGGTCAGCGCCGCGAGGTCGACCAGGTCCGTGCGCGCGACGAGCAGCATGGCCGACTCTGTGAGGCTGCCCACGATCTTGTGAGTCGAGGCGAGCATCGCGTCAGCCCCGAGGTGAAGCGGCGACGGTGGAACCGCGGGGTGAAAGCCGAAGTGCGAGCCCCACGCGTTGTCGACGATCAGCGCCGCTCCGGCGCGATGGGCCACCTCGGCGCAGCCCTTCACGTCGGCGGCCATGCCGTAGTACGTGGGCGAGACGATGAACGCGGCCCTGGCCTCCGGCGTGTGGTGGAGCGCCTGCTCCAGGGCCTGTGGGGTGACACCGTGGGCCATCCCCAGCTCCTCGTCGTACTCCGGCGCGACCCAACTGGGCGTGCCGCCGCTGAGGATGAGCCCGTCCACCAGGCTGGCGTGCGAGTTGCGCTGGACCACGATCCGAGTGGCCGGCGGGGCGAGAGCCAGGCACAGGGCGTGATTTCCCTGGGTGGCGCCATTGGTCAAGAACCAGGTTCGCTGAGCCCCGTACGCCTCGGCGGCGAGCCACTCGGCCCGCTCGTACGGGGTGGGTGACGGCCCCAGGTCGATGCCCTCGATGTCCTGCGGGACGTCCAGGAGCAGAGCGCGGTCTCCCAAGGCAAAGCGCAGCCCTGGGTCGGCTCCCTCGCCCCCCTTGTGTCCCGGGACGTGGAAGCGCGTGGAGCCGCGGAAGCCGTAGGCGGTCACGGCCTCGAGGTAGGGCGCGGTCGGCTGCTCGGCGGGTCGGGCGGGCATGGCGCCGGGCGATGGGCCCTCTTGGCCCTCAGGCGACGCGCCGTCTTGGCCCTCGGCACCCACCCCCGTTGTTAGGTCGGTCACTTGGACCCCCGGTGCAGGAAGGCGCGGGCGAAGCCATCCAGGTCGCCGTCCAGGACGCGGTTGACGTCGCCCATCTCGAACCCGGTGCGGTGATCCTTGACCATGGTGTACGGGTGCAGAACGTAGGAGCGGATCTGGGAGCCGAAGTTGACGTCCTGGGCCTCCCCCTTTTCCCGCGCGATCTCTTCGCGGCGCTCGCGCTCCTGGAGCTCCAGCAGCTTGGAGCGCAGCATGGTCATGGCCTCCGCCTTGTTGGAGGACTGGGAGCGCTCGTTCTGGCACTGAACCACGATCCCGGTGGGCCTGTGGGTGATCCGCACCGCGGAGTCGGTCTTGTTCACGTGCTGACCGCCGGCGCCGCTGGCCCGATACGTGTCGATCTGGAGATCGTCGTCGTCGATTTCCACGCCCGCGATCTCATCCACCACAGGCGAGACCTCGACAGCGGCAAAGCTCGTATGACGCCGGTGGGCAGCATCAAAGGGTGACAGGCGCACCAGCCGGTGCACCCCCTTCTCGCTGGTGAACAGGCCATAGGCGTTCTCTCCCCGGACAAGGAAGCTGGCCGACTTGATGCCCGCCTCCTCCCCCGGCGAGACCTCGAGCAGGTCCGCATCAAATCCGCGCTTCTCGGCCCAGCGCATCTCCATCCGCAGCACCATCTCCGCCCAGTCCTGAGCATCGGTCCCGCCCGCCCCGGCGTTCACCGCCACCAGCGCGTCGCCCGAGTCGTACTGGCCGGCGAACTGGCGCTGCTCCTCCAGCCCAGCCAACCGCTGCTCCACCGCGCTGACCTGCTCTTCGAGCTCGGCGGCCAGGTCGGGATCCTCCTCGGCCAGCTCGGCCAGGGGCTCCAGATCCTCGATGTCCCGCTCTAGCTCCCGGTAGAGCGCGAGGCGACGGCTGACCGTCGCGTGCTCGGCTCCCACCCGGGCAGCCTGCTCCTGATCATCCCAGAAGCCCGGCTCGCCCATCTGCGTCTCGAGCGCAGAGACGCGCTCGCTCAGGGATGCCGGGTCAAAGATAGTCCGCGAGTAGCTGAAGCTGCTCGCGGATCGCCACGAGCCGCTGGGACAACGACTCTGAATGGACACTGGCCATCAGGGCAACCCTAGCAGTGGTGCTGGTCGGCGGGCCGCGTCATGAAGGGCCCTCTCGCGGGTAAAGAGACCCTATGACTACCTACAGAGATCCCGTTGCTGCCCTGCAAGATCCTTCCGTCCGGGAACTGCTCCAGCAGCCCAACTACTGCGTCGTCTCGACGCTCAACGCCAACGACTCGATCCACAGCACGATCGTCTGGGTCAGCGCCGAGGGCGACGATGCTGTGGCCGTCAACAGCGCGGTTGGCCGCCTGTGGCCGACCAACCTTCAGCGGGACCCCCACATCAACGTCCTGGTGTTCGAGTCGGACAACCCCTACCACTTCGTCGAAATCCGTGGCATCGCCGAGGTTGCCGGCGGAGCCGACGAGCACATCGACGCTCTGGCCAAGAAGTACATCGGCCGGGACAAGTACCCCTTCCGGCAGCCCGGTGAGGAGCGCATCAAGTTCGTCGTCCGGCCCGAGCGCGTGCGGCATGTGAAGCAGCGATAGGCCCGTTCAGCGGCGCTGGGCGCGCTCGCTCGTGTGGTCGGCCGGGCCGCTCTGGCGGCCGGCTGCTGCGACCATCTGGCGTCACAAAGCTCGCGGCACGCGCGAGGCCAAGTGACGTTACACCCCTATAGCAGCAGTAGCGTCACGCGGCGACGAGGCCGATGCGGGCTTTGTGACGCCACAAGCCCTCGCGCCGCCGGGCGTACCGTTCAGCCGCATCGGCGCGCCGTCCAGCCGCTCCGCTGAGAGGGCGCGTTCAGCCGCGCCAGTGACCGCGGTGTTCGCGGCGCCCCTCGTGGCGGCCGCGGTGCTGGCGGGCCTCGAGCTCCCGCTCCACGCGCTCGAACTCGGGTGAGGGCCCGTACAGCCGCCAGCCGTTGCGCACCAGCAGCAGGATTAGCGGGATAGCTAGAAAGATCGGCCAGAAGCCCCCGCTGGCCCCGGCCGCCACCCAGATGATCGTGCAGATCAAAAACGGCGCGGCGGCTCCGCCGGCCTCCTGGAGGAGCCGGCGCTGGAGGTGATGCCGGCGCTCGGCCAGCTCGGCCTTTAGCTGCTGCGTGGTGGCGGGAAGCACGGGAAGGTCGGTCAGGATGTCGCGGAGCTGCTGCTGGGTCCGAGCCTCGTAGGCCGCCTGGACCCGTTCGTTGAGCTCATCCTCGGTCAGCCGGCCCGCGGCGAAGTGGTCGCGCAGCTGCTGGACGGCATGTTCGCGCTCCTGATCAGAGACACGCAGATCACCTGAGCGTTCCACGCCAGGCAGTGTAAGTGGGCTCAAGCCTGACGCTGGCGGCCGGCCGCCCTCAGGCCCCGTGGCATTTTTTGAACTTCTTGCCGCTCCCGCACCAGCAGGGATCGTTGCGCCCCAGCTGGTGGTCGTGATCGACCCGGCGCTGCTCGACCGGCGTGGGCAGGAGCTGGTCGCCGGCGCCGTTGCCCTCGGCCATGGCGTCGGCGTCCGCGGCGGCCGCCGCCATGGCCAACGCTCCCTGGGCGGCCATGCCGCCGGAATAGCTCACCTGTCCCCCGCCGGTGGCGGAGCTGGCACCGGAGCTCACCCGCCGAGGAGGGGGCGCGGGCGCAAGCGGCTGACCGTCGGGTCCGACCGGCGTGACCTCGACGTGGAAGATCAGCTGGGTGAAGTCGCTCCAGATGCTGTTCATGAGGTCACGGAAAAGCTCGAAGGCCTCGTTCTTGTAGGCCACCAGGGGCTCGATCTGGGCGAATCCGCGCAGGTGGATGCCCTCGCGGAGGTAGTCCATGTCGTACAGGTGCTCGCGCCAGCGCTGGTCAATGATCTGGAGCAGCAGGAAGCGCTCCACCTCGCGCGTCAGCTCCTCCCCCATCTCCTGCTCGCGGCGGTCGTAGCTCGCGGCGGCCTCCTCCTGCAGGGCCAGGGTCAGCTCCTCGCGGTCGACGGTCCGCGGGTCGATGGCCTCGATCGCCGGGCTGGGACCGAGCATCTCCTCGGCGCGCCGCAGCAGCCCCTCCACGTCCCACTCCTCCACGAATTCCCCGGCCGTGTACTCGGCGACCAGGCGCTCCATCAGGCCGCCCACCTCATCGCGGGCCGCCTGGCTCATGTCGCGTCCCTCGAGGATCTCGTCCCGGTAGTTGTAAATGACCTCGCGCTGCTGGTTGAGGACGTCGTCGTACTCGAGCGTGTGCTTGCGCATGAGGAAGTGCTGCTCCTCCACCTTGCGCTGGGCCTTCTCGATCTGCTTGGAGAGCATGCCGGCCTCGATCGGCTCCTCGTGGCCCTCGTCATCCACCGTGCCCAGCCGGTCGAGGATCTTGTAGATCCGCTCGCCGGCGAACAGGCGTACCAGGTCGTCCTGGGCGCTCAGGAAGAAGCGCGACTCTCCGGTGTCGCCCTGACGGCCGGACCGGCCGCGAAGCTGGTTGTCGATCCGCCGGGACTCGTGCCGCTCGGTCCCCAGGATGAACAGCCCGCCGGCCTCGAGCACCTGCTCACGCAGGCCAGCCACCCGCTCGGAGATCGTCGGCAGGACTTTGGCGTAGTGCTCCTCGTAGTCCGGGTCCCCGGGCGAGAGGCCGAGCTTGGTCACCTCCAGGCGGGCCAGGTGTTCCTCGTTGCCGCCGAGCTTGATGTCCACCCCGCGGCCGGCCATGTTGGTGGCGATCGTCACCGCCGCCGGAGCCCCGGCCTCGGCGATCGTCTCGCCCTCGTGCTCGGCGTGCTCGGGCTTGGCGTTGAGCACCGTGTGCTTGATGCCCTTGCCCCCCAGCTGGTTGGACAGCAGCTCGGAGACCTCGACCGAGATCGTTCCCACCAGGACCGGTTGGCCCTTCTCGTGGCGGGCCTCGATCTCCCGGACAACGGCCGACCACTTGCCGTCCTTGGTCTTGTAGACCTGATCGTTGTAGTCCTTGCGGATCATCGGCATATTGGTCGGGACCTGAACGACGGGAAGCTCGTAGATCTTCATGAACTCGGTGGCCTCGGTCAGGGCCGTGCCCGTCATCCCGGCCAGCTTGTCGTACATCCGGAAGTAGTTCTGGAGGGTGATCGTGGCCAGCGTCTGGTTCTCCTCCTGGATCGGCACCCCCTCCTTGGCCTCCACCGCTTGATGCAGCCCCTCCGACCAGCGCCGCCCCTCGAGGATGCGGCCGGTGAATTCGTCAACGATCTTCACCTCGCCGTCGATCACCGCGTAGTCGACGTCGCGCTTGTACAGCGACTCGGCCTTCAGGGACTGGATGAGATGGTTGACCAGGTAGCCGTTCTCCGCCCGATACAGGTGGTCGATGCGCAAGAACCGCTCGGCCTTGCCAACGCCCAGTTCGGTCACGGAGACCGTCTTGTGCTTCTCGTCGAACTCGTAGTCGAAGTCGGCCACGAATTCCTTCTTCGTGCGCGGGTCCATCCCCTCCGGCGTCTTGCCGGGCCGGAGCTGGCGGGCCAGGCGGGCGAACCGGACGTACAGATCGGCCGCCTGCTCGGGCGCGCCGGAAATGATCAGCGGCGTCCGGGCCTCGTCGATCAGGATGTTGTCCACCTCGTCCACGATCGCGTACGTGTGGTATGGGGACTGGCCCTCTTCGGGCTTGGGCCGTCCGCCGTGCTGCACCTTCTCGTCCAGGGACGTGGCCATGTTGTCCCGCAGGTAGTCAAAGCCGAACTCCGAGTTGGTCCCGTAGGTCACGTCGGCGGCGTAGGCCTCGCGCTTCTCCTCATAGGGCTGCATGTTCTGGAGCACGCCGACGCTGACGCCGAGCGCGTCGTAGATCGGCTTCATCCACATCGCGTCGCGGCGCGCCAGGTAGTCGTTGACGGTGACGACGTGTACGCCGCGGCCGGCGAGCGAGTTGAGCACGACTGCGAGCGTCGCGGTCAGCGTCTTGCCCTCGCCGGTCCTCATCTCCGCGATCGAGCCGTCGTGGAGGACCATGCCGCCGATCAGCTGAACGTCGAAGTGGCGCATACCCATCGAGCGCCTGCCCGCCTCGCGCACGAGCGCGAAGCACTCATACGCCAAGTCGTCGAGGCTCTCGCCGTTCGCCGCGCGCTCGCGCAGCTCGTCGGTGGCCTCTCTCAGTTCGGCGTCGGTGTAGTGCTCGAGCTCGGCCTCGAAAGCATTGATCCGCCCAACCCGCTGCTCGTAGACCTTGAACTTCTTGCCTTCGCCCATGCGAAGCGCGCGGTCCAGAATGGACATAGGGCTAGCGTAGCAATGGCCCGGTGGCCGTTCTACGCCCCGAGAAGCCTTTTACGCGGCAGATGAGATGCCCGGCGGTCCGGTTTCGCCCACCCCCGCGATGAACGTCTCGTCCTCCGACGGAGCCGCCTCGACCCCGGCGGTCTGAGCCGCCGCAGCGCGCGCCTCGCGTCGCTTGCGGCGCTTGTCTCGATGCCGTTTGACCTGGACCGAGAGCTCGTCGGCGCACATGTTGACCGACGTCCGGATGTCCGGTGAAGCGTCTCTCGCCCGCAGTGTCACCCCCTTCAGATGGAGCGTTGCCTCGGCCACCTGGTTGTCGGCGATGGCCGGATTGCGCTCTTCAAACACCTCCACCTCAAGCTCGGCGAGCTCCGACACCTGCCGGTCGACCTTGCGAAAGCGCTTGGCGACGTGCTCCCTTAGGTCTTCGGAAACTGGCAGGTTCCGGCCCTTGACCTCGATGCGCATCGACCTACCTCCTTGCTGGGAAGGATGGATGTGCGTGAACGCACTAGCCTAGTCCTCGACCAGACGTTTGTCGATTGAGCATCTCCCTCTGTGGAGGCTCATAATCACGTTTTGTGAGCCCGCAGACGTCTTGGACGTTTGACTGGACCGCGCTGCTCTCCGTAGTGGTGTTGGTGTCGCTGTATGCGGCCGCCTGGCGCCGTGCGCGCCGCGCCGAGCGGCACCGGCCCAGCCTGTGGCGCCTGGCCCTGTTCGCGGGCGGGATCTTCACGATTCTGGTGGCGCTCGTCTCCCCGCTCGACTCGCTCGGAGACCAGATGATGGTGATGCACATGGT
>JBPYDM010000118.1:0-6330 GCA_051986255.1 Solirubrobacteraceae bacterium
GCGGCATGTTGCTCGAGGCCTACGCCTTCTCGAAGATCGGCGACACGATGCTGTGGGGCGCGATCGCTTCGTTCATCCTGGCCGCGGTGATGTCCGTGCTCGTCGGACTTGGGTTCTGGCACGCGCGGCGCACTGAGGAGGAAGTCCCGCTGCTGGCTGCCAAACCGGTTCCGGCGTCGTAGGGAGGGCGGGCTTGGAGAGGTCATGAGCCCGCACCTGCATCTGGCCTTCAGGGATTCTGAGGACGGCGATCATCGCCGTCCTCAGACCCAGATCAGGGTCGTGCTCGCGGATGACTGTGCATTTCCCCTACCACGCCATCTGTTCGGCTGATCGGGGGCCCTCGATGCGGATAGCCAACGGCAGCTGAGCCTCGACGACTGTCCCGGTAGGACCCGACGTGACCTCGAGCTCTCCTCCGGCCAGGTATACCCGCTCGCGCATGCCGGCTAGCCCAAACCCCGAACTCTGGGCATCGGGTTCAAAGCCGATGCCGTTGTCCCTGACCTGCAGACTTACGGCGCTGTCCTCCAGGGTGACGGCGACCTCTGCGCTCGTAGCCTGGGCGTGTTTGGCCACATTGGTCAGCGCCTCTTGGAGCAAGCGGTAGATCGTGGTCTCAAGCTCCGTCTCCATATCGGGGAGTGGATCAGGCAGTGCCACGGCACTGTCAATCTCCAATCCGCCCGTTCGTCGCCGTTCCAGGAGAGCCTCTATCGCAGGCACCAGCCCTAGGTCGTCCAGTAGCGACGGGCGCAGGTCGGTAATGATCGCCCGGAGGTTGTCAGTCTCCACTTCGATGTCCTCGATGGCCTGACGGATTGCCGCCTCGTGCGTCTGAGCGTCGCCGCGCCGGAGCGCCGAGGCGAGCAGGACGCGCAATCCGCCGAGCGTTTGCAATGTCTGGTCGTGCAGCTCGCGAGCCCATCGCGCCCGCTCGGTATCCGCAGCGACCACGGCCGCCCGCAAGCGATCTGCCTCAACGCTGCGGTGGATGGTCACCGCATTGGCCGCGGAGGCGGCGAAGGAGCGCAGGAGTTCTTCGTCATCGGAGCTGAATGCCCGACCCTCGTCTCCGCGGTCGAATGCGGCCAGGACCCCAACCTGAGTCCCGCGATGCACCATCGGGACCAGAAGCGCCGTGTGAGCGTCCGGCACGCCGAGACGATCCGGCGGGATCCGCAGCTGGGCGGAAACATCTGTTACCCGCTCGGGCCGGCCGCGCTCCAGCACCCAGCCGGAGGTTGAACCGGCGATGGGTAGGCGCTTCCCGGCCGCATGGTCCGCATGACCGGCGCTGGCGGCCACCACAAGCTCGTCGCCCTCGTGCAGCATGATCACCACGGACCGGGCGTCCACCAGCGCTCGCCCGCGCTTGACGATGAGCTCGAGCACCCTGTCCAACTCGCTGACGTCAGCGATCGCGTCGGTGATGTCCCTGGCCGCCCGGAGGCCCAAGACGGCCCGCTCGGCCTCCTGCCGACGGTGCTCGCTGCTCTCATATAGGCGCGCATTCTCGATCGCGGTGGCCGCGAGCTGGGCCAGCACCACAGCCGCCTCCTCGTCGGAGGAGGTGAACTCGACTCCGCCGGGCTTCTCGGTCAGGTAAAGGTTTCCCCAGGCCTGGCCGCGGATGAGGATGGGAACGCCAAGAAACGAGCTCATCGGGGGATGGTGGGCGGGGAAGCCGAAGCTCTGCGGGTGTTTTCCCACGTCGGCCAGCCGGAGGGGACGCGGGTCCTCGATCAGCACTCCGAGGACGCCGCGACCACGTGGCAGGTCTCCGATTGCCTCCTGCGTCGGGGCATCGATCCCCGAGGTGAGGAACCGATCGAGCCCGCCGCGGCGCTCGTCGAGCACCCCGAGCGCCACATAGCGCGCGCCCGTGATCGCCCGGGCCTCCTCGAGGATCCGCTGGAGGACCGTTTCGGTTTCTAGCTCGGACACCAGCCCCCGTCCCACGTCGAGCAGGCGGCGAAGCTGGTGCTCGGATAGCGCGCTCATCGATGCGTGTGGTCGGCCATTTGCGCCCCGCGCGCAACTTGAGCATAGCCAGGCCATGGTCTCGGCGCGGGCTTCTGAGTACCCCTCGAACGCTGGTCGTGAGTGATCCGTACTTTCCCGCAATTCTCCACACGCGAACACCCATTGATCTGCCCCCTCGGCCGAGTAGTTTGCGCATTGATGCTGGCGGCGGTCTTCAACCTCAACCACCACGCCAGTTATGTGCACTGGCACTCCATCTCGCTGTCGGTGTCGAACGTCCTGGTGATCGCGGCCATGTTCGTGGTGTTCTTCGCGGCGATCCTGCTGCCGTTCCCGCGCGGCTCCCGCAAGGGATCATCGTGAGCGTTTCGGCCGAAGACCGCTCGTGGACCGGCCGAGTTCGCCGGCGCGCCGTGGCCGCGCTGCCGCCCGAGAAGCTGCTGCCGGACAAGCAGCCCTCCTACGTCTCGTCTTGGATCTACGTGCTCGGGGTCGTGTCGTTGAGCTGCCTGGTGGTGGTCATCGCCTCGGGCACGATCCTGGCCCTGAAGGGGCCGGAGTGGTGGCACTTCACCAGCGTGGGGCACTTCTTCAACTCGATCCACCTGTGGGCCGTGGAGCTGTTCTTCTTTTCCATGGTGGTGCACCTGTGGGGCAAGTACTGGATGGCGGCCTGGCGCGGGGGCCGCGCTCGGGTCTGGATCACCGGGGCCGTCACGTTCCTGGTCGCGATCCCCTGCGCGCTCACCGGCTACGTGTCCCAGCAGAACTTCGACGCCCAGTGGATTTCCACCCAGGCCAAAGACGCCATGAACGCGGCCGGGATCGGCGCGTTCTTCAACCTCATGAACTTCGGCCAGATGTACAGCTACCACGTGCTGCTCCTGCCGGTCCTGGTGGTGCTGATCGTCAGCGCCCACGTCCTGCTGGTGCGCCGGCACGGCGTCGTGCCTCCGTTTGAGCTGGATGAGAAGCTTGCCCTGGCGCGGGCGGGGATGGTGCCGGAGGCCGGGGGCGGATCCGCAGCGGCCGAGCCCGAAGGGCCTGCACCCGGAGTTGACGGGGACGCGCAGCCATGACCCGGCGCGAGCGCCGCCGGCTGGACCGTGCGCGCTACAGCGAATGGCACGGCGGCTATCGGTCCTACGACATCCTCAAGGAGGCGTCGATTGCACTCGGGGTGATCGTGGCGCTGTGCGTGGTGCTGACCATCCTGTTCTCCTCGCCGGACGAGAAGCCGAGCACGATCCAGTCCTGGTCGCGCGGCGATCCAGTGGATTTCGTGACCACGGCCACGACCGAGCTGGACGGTTCGAGCACCACGGGCGGTTACGGCCCGCCGTACAACCACGCGGCCGACGGTCAGCACATGTGGTTCATCTATCCCGCCAAGTGGCTCGGGGTCAGCCACCCGGTCGACACCGCGCAGGACTTCGTACTCATGCCGCTGCGGTCCATCACCGGGCAGCCCGCGCTCCAGGCCGCGGTCAGCACCTACGAGGCGGCCCCGGCCAAGCAGCAGACCGCGTGGACAAGCGCGTACGAGAAGGGCCTGACCAAGGATACGAGCGGCCCGGACGGCTCGGTCACCGTGCCCGGAAGCGGCTACGGGCCGCTACCGGTGATGATGAACCGCCTGCTCGACTTCGCTCAAGCCGGGGGACTAGACGGGGCGCTGCTGACCAGCAAGCAGTTCTACCAGACCGACTACACCAAGCCGTTGCTGTTCCTGTCCGACGGCAGCGCGCTGGCCGATCGGGCTCAAGCGGAGCACCTGCTCGGCACCCAATGGGGGATCATGAACGAGACGGGCAGCTGGCCGGGGCAGGTGTGGCTGTGGCTGTACACGTTCTGGTATCAGATCAAGCCGTTCTCGACCTCGCCCAACGCGGACCTCCTGGTCATCACGATCATGGGTGTGCTCAGCTTGGCGCTGATCCTGATTCCGTTCCTGCCCGGCATCCGCGACATCCCGCGCTGGATCCCCCTCTACCGGCTGATCTGGCGCAACCACTATCGGGAGCTGCGGGAGGCTCAGTCGGCTGGATCCTGAACGACCCTAGCTCTCCGGAAGTCCCTCGCCCATGTTCTGCTTTTGGGCGTGCTGCCGGGCGTAGAGCTTCTCGCGGATCGTCATCGCTCCAGGGTGACCCCGGCCGGGCCAGGGCGTCAGCAGGAGCAGCAAACGGGCGCCGGTCGAGGTTCTCACCTCATGCCGTTCTCCGGGTGCGAACTCGACGAGCATCCCGGTGCTCCCCGAGGCCTCTGACCCTCCGGAGGCACTCACCTCGATCTCGCCGTCGAGCACCACCAGCCAGGCTCGCTCGTGAACTTCGTGCTCGGCCAGCGTCTCACCCGCGCCCAGGTGAAGGGCGATGGCGCGTGCATCGGTAGTCGAGGAGAGGATCTCCGGCAGCCTCGGCTTGAGATCGAGTGATTTCAGGTCCCAGGTGTTCACGACCACATCATCACGCAGGAGAGCCGTGAATGCATTCCGGGGGGCGTAGAGCGGAATCTCGCGTCTCTGGGGAAGGGTCAGGACGAACGTCCGCCCGCCTGGCCGATCAGCTCACCCAGACGCCGGTGCTGTTGCCCGGCGAGGTCGAAATTATCGGGGTCAAGCCATGACTCGAAGCCGGCCCGGACGCTAGGCCAGTCGGTGTCCGTCAGCGCGTACCAGGCCGTGTCGCGGTTGCGCTCCTTGATCACCATGTGCTGACGGAACACGCCCTCGAACTGGAAGCCGTACCGCTCGGCAGCCCGGCGCGAGGCGCGGTTCAGGGCGTTGCACTTCCACTCCACGCGGCGGTAGCCGAGGTCGTCGAACGCATGGCGCACCAGCAGGTAGATGGCCTCGGTGGCCGCGGCGGTGCGCTGCAAGGGGGTGCCGAACCAGATGTTTCCGATCTCGATCACGCCGTGTTCAGGGGTGATGCGCAGGTACGAGGCCGCCCCCTGCGGCTCCACGTCGGGCAGCCGCACGAGCGTGAAGAACATCGGATCCGGGAGTCCCTGAACCTCCATGAGACGGCGGCGTAAGGCCTCCGCGTTCTTATACGGTCCGTCGAACAGGTAAGCCCAGATGGCAGGATCGCCCCGCGGGGGGTGCGACACGGCGAACAGCGGCTCAGCGTCGGTGGCGGCGTCCACCGGGCGCACGAGCACACGTCGGCCGCGCAGGGGCGCCCGCGTGGGGGGCCTGGCCCCGCGCCAGTCCAGTGGCTCGCCCAGCGGCTGATCGGGCACACCGCTCATGTAATCCCGAACCCTATGCTGACCCGATGATCGACGCCGAGGAGTTCCTGCGTGCTTCGCGGCGGCCGCTGGTGATCGGGATGGGGGGTGGGGGAGACGTGGTGGGCGCCTTGGCCACGGCCGAGCTATGCCGCCGCTACGACGGTGCGCAGCCCATTCTGGGTGGACTGGCCTGGGAGCGGCGCCCGATCGACGCTGAACCGGGACCGCGCCGGGTGGAGGAGATCGAAAACGGCGAGGAGGTGGCGCCCGGGATCCTGCTGGCGCGGGCCCAGACCGTTGTCCGCGGCCGGGGGGTCCGGTTCGCCGAATCCCGGATGGCGGAGTTCCTGGGGGAGCCCACCGTGCTGATAACTCTCGAGCGGGGGCCGGCGGCGATCGCCAAGGCGCTGACCCACGTGGCCGCCCGGGTCGACTCTGACGCGTTCATATTCATCGACGTGGGTGGAGATGTTCTGGCCGAGGGTGGCGAGGCCGGATTGCGCAGTCCGCTTTCGGACGCAATCATGCTGGCGGCTGCGGTGCGTCTGAAGCGGAGCGGCCAGGCTGTCCTGGGCGGCGTGTTCGGCATCGGCTGCGACGGCGAGCTCACCCCGGCGGAAGTCCTGGCCGGGCTGGGCGAGCTGGCCGCCGGAGGCGGACTGTGCGGCGCCCGCGGTCTCACCGAACACACCGCGCGGCGCCTGGAGGAGGCGATCCGCCTGGTGCCCACCGAGGCCAGCGCGCAGGCCGTGGTTGCGTTCAGAAGCGCCTCCGGTCAGGCAGCCATCCGGGGTGGCGCTAGGAAGATAGAACGAAACGCCGTGGCCACCATCACGTTCTATTTCGACGTGCGGGTGGCCTTCAACGTGCGTGGTCGTTTGGCGCAGGCGGTGGATGGGGCGTCCAGCCTGGAGGAGGCCAATGACGCCATGACCGCACTTGGGGTGCGGACCGAGCTGGACCTGGAGCGCGAAGCGCGGAAGCTGGCCGCTGAAGCGCCCGGGACCGGGTGAGGTTGCCGAGGGCGAGCCCCCGACGGTCGGGCCGGACTCCTAATCCCCTGCGGGATCGGGCGGAGTCTGCTCGGCGAAGTGTTTGCTGAGCATG
>JBPYDM010000119.1:0-5755 GCA_051986255.1 Solirubrobacteraceae bacterium
GGAGCGCCCCGACCCGCGTGCCGCGCCGGCCGAGGTCGGCGTCGACTGCGTCTGGCGGGTGACCCGGAGCGCGTGGCGGGCACCCTAGCCGAGGCTTCGACCTAACCGTCAGGCTTATGCGGTGGAAGCGAGGTGCTGCGCTCTGGCGATGAGCGCGCGGCCCTCGCTCTCGAGCAGCTTGCCTGCGTGCGGGCTGATCGCTCGGTTACCAAAAGCCGCGTTGTCCAGCACGCTGATCATTTCCGCCCCGATGGCGTTGCGGCGCGTCGTGATCTGCCCCAGTTGGCTTTCGACCCGGCGGGGTGGTGTTCTCAAGCTCGGTGTCAGTTGCAGCGACACTGCCCCGGCGAGCCGGTTGTCCACCGCTCCACTAGACCCCGATGGCCTGTCGCGCGTTGCGCGTGCTCACGCACCCGCTCGCTCCGCAGCCCCCCGGTACCACAGGGCGAGGAAGCCCGGGCGGGCTCGGAACCCGGCCGCCAGGACGTACAGGATCTCGTGGTGAAGCCTTCCGCGCCGTCTCGCTCCAGGACTACCTCGGCACCGTCCAGCACGCGGCCCAGCCGCGCGCGTTATCTTCGCGACATGGCCAGCACAATCGGGACGCTCCCGGCTCGTGAACGAGTGGCGCAGGCGGCGCGACGCCTGTCTGCGCAGGGCCTGGTGATGGGAACGGCCGGCAACGTCTCCGAACGGGTCGATGACCTGGTCGTGGTTACTCCCACGGGTGCGGCGCTGGGCGGGCTGACCGCCGACCAGGTGGCCGTGGTTGACTTGGAAGGCTGCCCCGCCGAAGGTGAGCTCGAGCCCACGTCTGAGTTGAGTCTGCACCTAGGCGTCTACCGCGAGTTCAACGCCGGAGCGGTAGTCCACACGCACGCGCCCTTCGCCACCGCGCTGTCGTGCGTGTTGGACGAGCTGCCCGTGATCCACTACCACCAGCTCGCCCTGGGAGGGACGGTAAGGGTGGCCCGGTATGAGACGTTCGGCACTCAGGAGCTGGCCCAGGCCACGCTGGAGGCCCTCAGCGCGCGCCGGGCGGCACTGATGTCCAATCACGGGGCGATCGTGTTCGGGACTGACGTGGAGGACGCCGTCGAGCACTCCCTGCTGCTGGAGTGGCTGTGCCATGTGTACTGGCACGCCGCGGCCCTCGGTCCGCCCCGCACGCTGGACGACGATCAGTGCCAGGCGGTGATCCGGCAGGTGGTGGAGCGTCGGTACGGCGGGGTCCGGCTATGAGCTGGCCCGGGCTGCGCGAGCAGGCCGAGCTCCTGGCCCGCGGAGAGGCCACCTCGCGCGAGCTGGTCGAGCAGGCGCTCGAGCGCATCGAGGGCTCTCAGCCCATCCTGAACGCGTTCCGCTGCGTTCGGGGCGAGGAGGCCCTGGAAGAGGCCAGCCAGGCCGACATCCGTCGAAAGGCCGGCGAGCGCGGCCCGCTTCTGGGCGTGCCCGTGGCCGTCAAGGACGACACGGACGTGGCCGGCCAGACCACGCCCTTCGGGTGCCGTGGCAATTTTGTCCCCAAGACCGAGGACGCCGAGGCGGTCCGGCGGTTGAAGATCGCCGGGATGCCCATCGTGGGCAAGACCAACACCCCCGAGCTGGGGCAGTGGCCGATCACCGAGGGTCCCTCCTTCGGGGTCACCCGCAACCCCTGGAGCCTCGAGCACACGCCCGGTGGATCATCCGGTGGCTCAGCCGCGGCGGTGGCCGCGGGCGTGGTGGGTGGTGCGCTGGGCTCGGACGGGCTGGGTTCCATCCGCGTCCCCGCAGCCTGGACCCATCTGGTGGGCATCAAGCCCCAGCGGGGCCGGGTGTCCACTTGGCCCTATGCGGATGCCTTCCACGGCCTGGCGTGTCTGGGACCCCTGGCCCGGACAGTGGAGGACGCGGCGCTACTCCTGGATGCAGTGGCCGGAAACCATCCCCTGGACCGGGACCGCCCGCCGCCGCCGGTGGAGCCGTTCAGCGCCGCAGCCCGCCGGGCCGATCCCGGGCGGCAGCTCCGTATCGCCCTGTCGTTCAGGGTGCCGTACGCGCCCGCGCCCGTGCGCGTTGACCCGCGGGTGCGCGCGGGGGTGAAGCGGCTGGGGGATGTCTTTGTCGGGCTGGGGCACAACGTCGAGCGGGCCGATCCGGTCTACGGGATCGTCGGCCTGGGGGCGGTGCCGCGCGCCGTGGGCGGGCTGAAGCCGTGGATCGACGCGCTGCCCGACCGCTCCGGCCTAGATCCCCGCACCCGTGAGGCCGCCCGGGTGGCCCGCGTTGTGGCGGGGCCGGTGGTCCGGATGACCCGGGCACTCGAGCGGCCCGCCGCCAAGCAGGTGGGACGGATCTTCCGCCGGTTCGATGTAGTCATCACTCCCACCACGGCCCGGCCCCCCATGCCGGTGGGAGCGCTGGACGGCCTCTCGAGCTGGAAGACCGATCAGAAAATGACGAGCTACTGTCCCTACACCTGGCCCTGGAACGTGCTGGGCTGGCCGGCGGTGAACGTCCCCGCGGGCGTGACCGACGACGGGCTCCCCGTGGGGGCACAGCTCCTGGGGCCGGCCAGGTCTGAGCCCCTCTTGATCGCCCTGGCCGCGGCGGTCGAGCGGGTGGCGCGCTGGCACGATCGCTGGCCGCCGGTGAGCGTCCCGGAGGGATCCCAGCCCACGAAGGTGGAGGGAACGATCTAGGTGCAGGATGTGACGGGGCGGTGGCTGGAGTAGGGGAGGAGCCGGAGCGCCGGCCGCCGGACCCGCGAGGGCGGCAGTCCTCGCCCCCGGCGGCAGGACTGTGCAACTCCTGCGCTCACCAGCAACTGGTCCACACCACGCGCGGCTCGGTCTTCTCGCTCTGCCAACGTTCCCGCACCGAGCCCGAGCGCTACCCCCGCTATCCGCGCCTGCCGGTCACGGAGTGCGAGGGATGGGAGAGTCCCTGAGGACCGTTGAGCCGATCGCCCCCGAGAGGAGTCGAACCTCTGCGCCCGGGTTCGTGGCCCGGTGCTCTGCCGTTGAGCTACGGAGGCGGCTGGAGGGCGGGTGAGCTCTCCATGTGAGTCGAAAACCATCAGGGCTGGCACGTCGTCACCAGAGACGCACTCGGTGCCTGCGCTCGGGTCGGTGGTCCCCGAGCGCACGAGCGCGCCGCTCCTCGCGAGCGAGCCGCTCGATCACCTCGTGCCGCTCTTGACCCAGACGGCGGTGCTCGTGGATCACACCGGTGATCCATGAGGGCCAGCGACGGCGTGGTCCTGCTCGTGGCAGACGACTCGTGATCGCCTGCGGGCTTCCTCTCATTGAAAATCCTCCTTGGGGTCGTGGTTTTGGGGTGGTAAGGCGGGCAGGCGGAGCGGGGCGGCCCTGGCGGCCGCTATCGAGCTACGCCCGTTCAGATCGCGCGGGCGGTCAAGTAACTGCTGGGCCGACTAAGACCGCAGACCAGTTACACCTGGAAATCCCAGGTGGTGACACTGCTATCGGACGGTATGAGAACCGCTATCGGACGGTATGAGAGCTTTCTCTCTCCGGCCTGTCGTCAATATGAAAATACGGGGCTATCCACGCTGAGCACCACCTTGATTCTGAAAGAGCGAAATTGGCACAAAAAAAGCGACCCTTTGGGTCGCCCTCGCTTCGATCGCTATGTGCGCTGCCTAGCGCATGCGCCTTCCAGCGAGGGCAAACTTCCCGTCACGTGCGGCGAACCGTGCGTCGTTGACCCGACCAGGCATTTCCCACGCGGACGCCATATCCGGGGCGGAGAGTGGAGATGCGGTGTGAACAGTGAACATAGGTCGGACTCCTAGACGAATTCGTAAGGTAACTCACTTGGCCGGCGAATGCAAGGGCGGGACGAAAAAAAATGCCAATGTCACAACGTAGTCGGCGGCTCGACCTGGGCGGGGCCCCACCGCCTCAAGCTCTGGCTCGGTTTCGACGCCCTTCCCTCACGCCCTCAGACCTGAGAGGATCTCGACGTGGCATCGCTGGCTGACGCGGATCTGGGGCTCAAGCTCGGCGCGGCCGAAAGCCGGCGCCGGATCGCCAAGGCACAGCGGAGATTGCTGGCCTTGCGACTCCAAATGGGCGGTTTGATCGCCGGCTCCGAGCTCGGTCCGCCACTCTGTGTCCTGTTTGAAGGCTGGGATGCCTCGGGTAAAGGCGGCAGCATCAGGCGGCTGGTCAGCCCGCTCGATCCTCGGCACGTTCGGGTGACGCAGTTCGGAGCCCCGGATGAGGAGGAGCGGCGCCACCATTTTCTCCATCGCTTCTCTGCGGCGATGCCGGGGTGGGGCGGCATGGCCGTGCTGGATCGCTCCTGGTATGGACGGGTGCTGGTGGAGCGCGTCGAGGGTTTCGCGACCGAGGCGGAGTGGCGGCGCGCCTACCCCCAGATCGTCCAGTGGGAAGCGGGTCTGGCCGCCGAAGGGCTGGTCCTGGTCAAGTTCTGGCTGCATGTCTCCCAGGACGAGCAGCTGCGTCGCTTCCGGGCCCGAGAGAAGGATCGGCTCAAGCGTTGGAAGCTCACGGGCGAGGACTGGAGGAACCTGTCGCGCCGCGCCGACTACGTGGATGCCGTCGAGGAAATGCTGGACGCAACCGATCATCCCCCCGCGGCCTGGCACGTCGTGGCGGCCGAGTCCAAGCACTACGCACGCGTCGCGGTGCTCGAGACCGTCATCTCGAGCATCGAGGACGCACTTCGGACGCTCGGACGGGAACCGGTGGCGATCGAAGCCGAGCTCTAGCCACGCTCGGGGCCCGACGAGGTCGCCTTAGCTGGGCTGCCGTCCCGCGCGCGACGCGGCTAGGGTACTTCCCGGAAGCGTGGAGTGAGAGGAGAGCCTCGTGGGAGTGCAACGAATGGCAGTGGAACCCGCCCCTCGGGGGCGCAATCCGTTTGACAACAGTGGGATCGAGCGCAGAGCCGACGCAGTCGCTCGGTATACGGACCGGCCGGACTCGCTGGTACACATGCTCCGGTCGAGCGTCGAGCGCGATCCGGGCGGCGAGGCAGTGGCAGAGGTGGGCGGGGACCGGCTCACCTTCGGACAGCTCTGGGACCGGGCGGCGCGGGTCGCCGGCGGCCTGAGAGCGGCGGGACTGCAACCGGGAGACCGAGCGGCGATCGTCCTTCCCAACGTCCTCGATTGGGTGCTCGCATTCTGGGGCGCGCAGCTCGCCGGGGTGGTTGCCGTGCCCGTGAACACGAGGTTCACAGAGCCCGAGGTGGAGTACGTGGTGACGAACTCAGGAGCCGCGCACGTATTCACCCCCGGCCAGTCGCTGCCCGACGGGGAGCCCACGGCCGTCGAGGACCTCAGGCCCTCGGACCTGGCCGCGATCTTCTATACCAGCGGCACCACGGGATTCCCCAAGGGCGCGATGACCTCTCACGAGAACTTCCTGGCCAATACGGAGAATGCCTTTCGCTGCCTCGGCGTGGAGGAGGCGGAGGGGCCGTCGCTGGCGACGCTGATCAACGTCCCGCTGTTCCACGTCACCGGCTGCAACAGCCAGCTGCTCGTGTGCAACGAGCTCGGCGCGCGCGTCTTCATCCTGTCCAATGCTCTCGACCTGGAGGGGTTTCTTCGGACGGTCAGCCAGGAGGGGATCCAGATGCTCACCTCCGTCCCGGCGATCTATCACGCGCTCACACGCCACCCTCTGTTCAGGGAAACGGATCTCAGCCACGCCCGCTGGGTGTCCTACGGCGGCGCACCGATCGCGGCCGATGCCGTGCACAAGATCATGGACGCGTT
>JBPYDM010000120.1:0-12087 GCA_051986255.1 Solirubrobacteraceae bacterium
CCTTCTCGCCGCCCACCGACGGCCGCAGAACGGGCGGGATGCGTACGGTTGCCATGCGTGAATCCTTACCAGACGGGTCAGGTCTAATGCGCGCCCGCGCAGAATGCCTCGTAATCCGGGAACAGACCCATCTCCTCATCGCTGATCTCGGACGGGTCGCGTGAGCAGATGGGGCAGTCCGGGTCGCGCCGCACCCGCACCTCGGAGAACGAGGCCGCGAGCGCGTCGTACATCAAGAGCCGGCCGATCAGGGGATCACCCTCACCCAAAATGAGTTTGATGACCTCGGTGGCCTGAAGCAGTCCCATGGTTCCCGGCAGCACGCCCAGCACGCCGTTGGCCCCGCACGAGGGAGCCAGCTCGGCCGGGGGGGGCACGGGGAACAGGCAGCGGTAGCACGGGCCGTCAAATGGCTTGAACACCGACAGCTGGCCTTCGAAGCCGAGAATGGCCGCCGAGACGACCGGGATGCCCAACCGCACCGAGGCGTCGTTGAGCAGGTAGCGGGTGGGGAAGTTGTCCAGTCCATCCAGCACGACGTCGTAGCCCGGGAGGATGTCCATGATGTTCTCCGAGCCCAGCCGTACCGGGTACTTCTTCACCTCGACGTCGGGATTGAGCGCCTTGATCGCCTGTTCGGCCGAGTCCACCTTGGGAACTCCGACGCGCTCGGAGGAGTGGATCACCTGGCGCTGGAGGTTGGACACGTCAACCTCGTCGTTGTCCACGATGCCCAGCGTCCCCACGCCGGCGGCGGCCAGGTAGAGGGCGGCCGGGGAACCCAGCCCTCCGGCTCCGAGCAAAAGCACCTTGGCATCAAGCAGCTTCTGCTGTCCCTCCATCCCCACCTCGTCCAGGAGCAGGTGCCGGGAGTAGCGCTCGCGCTGCTCGGCGGTCAGGGTCCGCGGAGTCTCCACCTCATATCCCCGGTCCTTCCACAGCGTGAAGCCCCCCGTCATGCTCTCGACGTTCTCATAGCCGAGATCGTCGAGCAGTGTCCGGGTGGCCCAGGCGGAGCGGTTGCCCGAGGCGCAGTACAGGATCACATGGGCCGAGCGATCGGGGACCGCTCCCTCGATCCTTGACTCGAGGTAGCTCCGGGGCACGTGCTTGGCCCCGGGGATGTGGCCCGCCGACCACTCCTCGGGTTCGCGTACGTCCACCACGACCGCGCCGTTGGAAAGCTGCTCGCGCGCCGCGGCCGGGTCAACTTCCTGGATCCGGCTCTTGATTTGGCGGAGGACCTCCGCCCCGGAAGGACTCACCTGAAAACTCCTAAACGCGGTCGGGATTCAATACTTCAGTGAGTATAGCGGGGTGGGACAAGGGCTGAACAGCCGCATCCCAGCCGGCCCGAACCCGCATACCATCGACGGGATGCGTTCTCCCGTGGACCATATCGCCGCACCGGAACTCCCCCTCGGGCTGCCTTGGTGGAGCGGGGGGCCGTTGCGTATGGTCGAGCTTCAGGGACGGCCCGTGCTCATCGAGTTCTGGGATTTCTGCCGGGCGAACTCGATTCGCACCCTGCCCTACCTGAAGGCGTGGCATGAGCGCTACAGCCCCCGGGGGCTCCAGGTGGTAGGCGTTCACGCCTCGGGGTTTGCGCCCTCGGCCGACCCTGAGACCGTGGGCGCCGCCGTGGCCCGGCTCCAGATCGCCTATCCGGTGGTGGCGGACAGCCGGCTCGAGATCTGGGACCTGTACGGCAACCTGGGCTGGCCGGCTCGCTATCTGTTCAGCCCAAAGGGGATGCTGTTCGAGCAGCACTACGGGGAGGGGGCCTATGACGAAACCGAGACGGCCATCCAGGAGCTGCTGGGAATCGATGAGCCGCTGGTCCAGCCGCTCCGCCCCGAGGACGCGCCGGGAGCAGTGCTCGATCCCCAGAGCGAGGACGTTGAGGGTCCCTACAGCGGCCCTTACCAGGCGGGCGGCGTGTGGGCGGTCCTGGAGGGAGACGGCTGGGTCAAGGTCAACGGACGACAGCTGAGCGTCTCAGCGCCCGGCTGTTACGAGCTGATCTCCCACCCCAGGAGCACCGCCGGCGAGCTCGAGCTCGAGCTGGGACCGGGCACCCGCTGTCACGCCGTGTGCTTCACACCGGGCCTGGCCTGAGGGCGGGGGCCGGCGAACCGGCTCCAGGCGCCGGCGCCCCCTCAGCCTCGGGCGCGGCTCCATCGGCCGAGTGGGCCATCGGCGCGGCTCCATCGGCGGAGTGGGCCACGGGGGCAGCCCCATCCAAAAGGTTGAGCAGCTCCGGGGGAGCGTGGTCGGCCACCAGGACGGCGAAGCCGGGCCGGTAGGGACTGCTGCCGGCGGAACCGCCGATCAGCTCGGAAGAGCGTACCCAGCTGCCCGTGTTCATCATCGAGCTGCCGGTGCTCGAGGTCCATTCCCGGCGCGCGTCGCCCGGCAGCGGCCCGGCCCGGTGAGTGTGGCCGAAGAGGACGTGGGCCGCTCGGACACCAAGCCCTTCTAGGACCTGATCGAAGGCTCGCAGGCCGGCGCGCCCGAGCTCCGCCGCCGAGAGGTCGCTGCCCAGGGGACCCAGTCCGAGCCGGTTGAGGGCTGCCACGGCGACCGGGATCGTCAGGGCAGTCGTGTGCTGGCGCCAGGTCCGCCGGCGCGAGCGGCGGCGCAGGCTCCGCCACACCCGCACCTGCAACCCCCCGCTGACCCCCGACCAGACCTGGGATACCGCGTCGAGCCAGTCGTACATGGGCGCCAGCACTGCCTCGTACTCCTCTGGCGCTGACAATGTCAGCGACCCCTGGCCGATCAGGCGGGCCATGGCGCCAGCCCCCAGGCGCTCGAGAATCGGGAAGGTCATGTGCCGGTCCACGTAGTGGCCGTGGATGGCGTAGACGTCTTCCCGCAGCCACAGGCCGGGGTAGTAAGCCCGCACCTGCGCGGGGGCCAGTGCGGCGGCCAGTACGCCAAGTGGCTCATCCGGGCGCCAATCCAATTCCGATTCGAGCCCGAGCGCGGGCGGATCGGAGAGGATCGCGCGGCGCTCCTGCCAGGCTGTGAGCAGGCGGTGGTCGTGATTTCCGGGGACGATCACCACCTCCTTCTCGGCCCCCAGCGCCGCGCCCAGCTCCGCCAGGACGGCGGTGGCCGCACCCAGCATCTCGCTGGTCGGCCCCTGCCGGAGCTCTACCGTATCCCCGAGCAGGATCAGCCGATCCACATCCTTCAGCCGCTCCAGCAGCGCGGCTCGGGCCGCGGGCTCGGCCAGCACAGGGGCGGCCGAGCGCACACCTAGGTGCAGATCGGAGACGGCGAGCGTACGCAGTGAGAAAGGCTCCTAGGAGGCGGCCGCCACCGCTTGGCGGATCTCCTTGGGCAGCATGAAGCGAACGTCCTCCGGCACCACGTGCAGTTCCTCGACTGCCACGTCGCTCCGCTCTCGGAAGAAGTCGACCAGCCGCTGCACCAGCTCCTCGGGAGCGCTGGCCCCCGAGGTGATCCCGACCACTCGCTTGTCCTCGAGCCACTCCTCCCGAAGCTCGAGCTCGCTGTCGATCAGGTGCGACTCCACGCCGCACTCCTGAGCAACCTCCACCAGCCGGTTGGAGTTCGAGGAGTTATCCGAGCCGATTACCAGCACCAGATCGGAACGGTGGGCCAGCTCCTTGACCGCCGCCTGTCGGTTGGTGGTGGCGTAGCAGATGTCGTCCGTGCGCGGGCTGGTGATGGCCGGGAAGCGCTCGCGCAGGCGCTGGATGATGGCCTCGGTCTCGTCCACCGACAGCGTGGTCTGGGTGATGAAGGCGACCCGGCTGGGATCGGCCACATCCAGCCGATCCACATCCTCCACGCTCTCCACGAGAACGACCCGGTCGGGCGCCTCGCCCATCGTCCCCTCGACCTCCTCGTGGCCGTCGTGGCCGATCAGGACGATGGTGTAGTCCTCGGCAGCGAACTTGCGGGCTTCGACGTGCACCTTGGTGACCAGGGGACACGTGGCATCGACGGTGCTCAGGCGCCGCTCAGAAGCCCCGCGCCGGACGCTGGGAGCCACACCGTGGGCTGAGAACACGACGGTGGACCCCTCCGGCACCTCGTCCACCGAGTCGACGAAAACCGCGCCGCGGTCCCTGAGCTGGTCGACAACGTGCTTGTTGTGGACGATCTCTTTGCGCACGTAAATCGGCGGTCCGTAGAGGTCGAGTGCCCGCTCAACGGTCTGAACGGCCCGGTCCACCCCGGCGCAATAGCCGCGCGGGGTGGCCAGAAGCAGCTTCTCGGGAACGCTTGCCACCTCGGTGAAGTGTAGGGACCGAAGATGGCCACACCGTTAGGCCCCCGAGACCGGCAGAGAGCCACACGACGTGCCCCCACGGAGGGTAGTCTTGGGCCCAGTGGCGCAGAACCATCTCGATCGTCTCAACTCGACCGACGCCTCGTTCCTGCACCAGGAGGGGCCGACATCGCACATGCACATCGGAGGTGTGGTCATCTTCGAGGGCCCACCGCCGCCCTTCCAGGAGTTCCTGGACCACGTCCGAAACCGCCTCCACCTGGTTCCCCGCTACCGCCAGAAGCTGGCCTATCCGCCGCTGGAGAGCGGCCATCCGCTGTGGATCGACGACCCCAGCTTCAACCTGGAATACCACATCCGCAACACCGCCCTGCCCGCTCCGGGAACCGAGGAGCAGCTGCTCAGGCTGGCCGGGCGGATCGCCTCCCAGGCGCTTGACCGGGCCAAGCCCCTGTGGGAGATGTGGGTGGTCGAGGGTCTGGCGGACGGACGCTTTGCCATGATCTCCAAGACCCACCACTCGCTGGTGGACGGCGTGTCCGGGGTTGACCTGGCCACCGTGCTGTTCGACGTGGAGCGGACGCCTGCTCCGCCGCCCGAGGATCTGGAGCCCTGGCAGCCCAGCCCCGAGCCCTCGACGGCTGAGCTGGCGGTGGCCGGGATGCGCGGCTTGGCCCGCATGGCCACCGGGATGGTTGGCCGAAGCCTGACAGCCGCCACCAGCCCACCCAATTCGCTGGCTCGGGCGCGCGACAGGGCCGAGGGGTTGGGAGAGATCGTCTGGGCCGCGCTGAACCCCGCGCCGGCGACACCCCTCAACGTCGAGATCGGGCCGCACCGGCAGTTCAGAGTCGTCCGCCAGCGCCTGGTCGACTACAAGGAGGTCAAGGACACCCTGGGGGGCACGGTGAACGATGTCGTGCTCGCCGTGGTGTCGGGCGCGGTGGCCGGCTGGCTGCGCGGCCGGGGGGTGCGCACCGAGGGTCTGGAGATGCGGGCTCTGGTGCCCGTGTCGGTCCGCCAGGCGGCGGACCGGGGCACGCTGGGCAACAAGTTGACCGTGATGCGGGGTCCGCTACCGGTGTACATCACCGATCCAGTGGCCCGGTTGCGCTACGTCAAGAAGGCCATGGACGGGCTCAAGGAGTCAAAGCAGGCCGTGGGCGCGGCCACGCTGGCCGCGGTCAACGACCTGGCCCCTCCGACCGTGCTGGCCCAGGCATCGAGGCTGAACTTCTCCACGAGGCTGTTCAACCTCATCGTGACCAACATCCCCGGCCCGCAGTTCCCGCTCTATGTGTTGGGGCGCCAGCTCTTGGACCTGTTCCCGATCGCCTTCCTGCCGCGGGGTCACGCCCTGGCCGTGGCCATCATGTCCTACAACGGCGGCATCGAGTACGGGCTGCTGGGCGACTACGACGCGCTGGATGACATCGACGTGGTGACCCGTGGCATCCAGGAGGCGCTCGACGAGCTTCTTGACGCGGCTCGGGCCCGGTCGTCCGGCGGCGCCCGGTCCCGCAGGGGATCGTCCCAGCGGCCCTCCCCCAACGGTCATTCCCGCCCCATCCTGCCCAGCGCCCACTCGCGTCCGACCTCCGGGCCGGCGGCCGACATGCGGGCCAAGCGGACTCGATCCTCGAGCCGGTCGCGCCGACCGCCGGGGTCGTAGGCCGCTCCGGCAGTCCCGGCGGTAGTCAGTGCGTCGGCCGCCGGCGGGCGCGGCCGCAGCGTCGCTGTGTGAACGACTACCTAGCGGGTACATGCCGGGACGTGGCCGAAGTGCCCGAGCAGACGCTCACCCTTGTTTGCTGGATCTCTCGTGCGCCGCGCGCCGACGTACCGCTTGGCCTGGTCGAGGTCCACTCAGTCGCGACAGGCGAACTGATCGCGCTTCAGCTCATCGATCTGCAACAGCCCAAGCAGAACCGCTGACCGACGCCGCGACGGCGCTTTGGGACGCTCAGAACCCCAGCGCGAACTTGGCGTCCTCGCTCATCCGCTCCGGCGTCCACGGAGGCGAGAACGTCATCGTGGGCTGCACGTCCTGCACGCCCTCGAGGTCTCCGACGAACTCCTCGATCTGCTCGGACACCTGGGGCCCGATCGGGCAGCCCGGGCTGGTCAGGGTGTAGGTGACCTTGACGGTGCCGTCCTCGATCTCGATGTCATAGATCAGACCGAGCTCGACGAAATCGAGGCCGAGCTCGGGATCGATCACATCGCGCAGCGCTTCCGTGACGTCATCCATGTTGACCATGGCTGGAAGTGTAGGAAATTGGGATTTCTGAGGCGGAACTGGAGCTAGCACCGCGAGGCGAGTTTCTATAGGGTGCACGGATGGTTGACTTCGACCACATCCGACGGGTCTTGCGCTGTCGGGGCGAGGAGGAGCGGATCACACAGCCTTTCCGACGGTCTGCCCTGGTCCGGGCCATGAAGGCGCACGGCGACGTAACCGTGGATCTCTCCGAGCTGGTCTTTGCCGACACCTCATTGATGCTGGACCTGGCGGCTCTGGCTCGCCGCCTGCGCGGTCGCGGCTTCACGCTACACCTGCACGCCCCCCAGACCCAGGTCAGGATCCTGATTGAGCTGGTGGGACTGAACCGCTTGGCCGGCCTCGACCTGGAAGACCCCGCTCGCGTTCTGACGTAGTGCATCTGCGGATCCCCCTCGCCCCGGCGTAGTGCCCGTTCGGATCTTCGGGTTCAGCGACCTCAGTGATGGTCCATGGGGAGCGGCCTGGATCCCGCCGACGCTCGATCAGGCGAGGCTGCTCGGATCGGCCGTCGGGTCCAGCCCGGCGACGCTCCAGCTCGAGGGCGAGCAGGGCAACGAGCCCTGGCGTCTGAGCACAGGCGGAACCGAGCTAACGGTGGAGGGACTGGGAGAGACTGTGTGGAGCGATCCCGCCGGCGAGGCGTCCGGATTCGACCAGCTCTGCCAGGTCACCGGCGTTCTGGCCGGGGAGTCGGGACACAGAGACGTCCGCTCCCTGGGGTGGCGGAGCTCCCGGCCGCACCCGCTCAGTCCCAGCCGGGTCGAGTCCCTGCGCCAGGTGGCCGCCTGGTTTGACCCCGAGGAAGGCTTCGCCTTGCTGGCCGTGCGGCCAAAGGGTGGACGGGGGCAGGAGCGCGATCAGATCACGGCCGCGCTGTTCAGCCAGGCGAGCGCCAAACCGGTGGCTGACCCCAGGCTGTCCACCACGTACGTTGGATCAGAGCAGGCCGCCCGGGCGAGCGTCGAGCTATGGGTCGAGGCCGAGGCCGATAGTGAGACTCAATATCCCCGGCGGGCGATCGGCGAAGCCCTGGCCCCACCGGCGCAGTCAAGTTCGGGCGAGCTCGTTCTGAAGGCCCGCCCCTTCCACTGGTACAGCGCCGGCCGCGAGGGGGCGGGGATCTACCTGCTCGGGCGAACGGCATGATGGGCGGCACCGTCGACGTCAGGGCGCAAGCGGCAGACGGGAGCAGCGATCCTGCCGCCGAGCCGGGCAAAGCCTCCATTGCCGCGGTGATCACCGACTTCGGAGGTGTCCTCACCTCTCCGCTGCTTGACTCGTTCGTGGCCTTTCAGAATGCCTCGGGCATTCCCCTTGAGGCACTGGGCGAGGCGATCAGGGCGGTGGCCGCACGAGAAGGGTCAAACCCGCTGTACGAGCTGGAACTGGGCCGTATGAGCGAAGCGCGATTTCTGTCGGTTCTGAGCCAGGAGCTGAGCCAGCAGCTGAGCCACGAGGTCCGGCTGGAGAGCTTTGGCGAGCGGTACTTCCAGAACCTTCACCCCAACGAGCGGATGATCTCCTACATGCGGGAGCTGCGGTCCCGTGGCTACCGGATGGCCATATGCACGAACAACGTTCGGGAATGGGAACGACTGTGGCGGGCCAAGCTGCCCGTGGAGGAGATCTTCGATGTGGTGGTGGATTCAGCCTTCGTGGGCACTCGTAAGCCGGAGCGGCGGATCTACGAGATCACCCTGGAGCGGCTCGCGGTGCCAGCTGAGAGGGCCGTCCTGATCGATGATCTGGAGGTCAACTGCCAGGCCGCGCAGGACATGGGTATGAAGGCAATCTGGTTCCGCGAGACCGAGCGGGCCATCGCCGAGGTTGAGGCGGCCCTAGGCTAGCGACTCCACTAGTTCTCGACCCCCAGGCGGTCCCAGCAGTAAACGTCGAGACACTCACGCGCCAACTCGACGCACCGCGCCTCGGACAGCCAGGGGAGCACGGTGTCGAGCGCCTCGGCCTCCCCCACTCCGTGCTCGAACGCATCCTCGCCCCGGAAGCTGGCGGCGATCCGCAGGGCCTCGCGCCGGTTGTCCCCCAGGGAGGAGAAGACGTTCACCAGAAACTCCTTGCTGGGAACCGGGTGGCCGACCTCGAGGGAGGCATGCCAGGCAGCCAGGAGCGAGAGGTCGTGCTCATCCAGGTCGGCCACCGCCTTGGCGTAGTGCGACTCCAGCTCTGGCTCGGGGATCTCGTCCACCCACGCGCGCACGACCTCCCCGAGGATCTGACGCCGGGCCTCGCGACCCACTGACTCGGCGATGACCCTGACGGCGTTCTGGGGCTCGATGAAGCAGAGTGGCATTGTCGCTCCGGGCTGGTGGCGGTTTGGCGCTCGCAGGGTGCGCGACGCAGAAGGTAGGCACCGCTCCGGACGTAATGCCGGCGTGCCCTGGGTCAGGGCGCGGTTGACGCTGGGCCCGGCCTCGGGTGCACCGGGAGGATGAGCGGGCGGCGCGGTCGCTGGGCGAAGTCGAACTCGCGGATGAGGTTGCCCAGCAGCGGATTGCTCTCCCGCACGTCCGGGCGAGGATCCGGTCGCCCGTCGTTGCGGGGATTCAAGCGCTGCCCGTTCAGGAAGTCATCCTCGATGAACTTGTTATAAGCGTCGTGGCTCAGGATCTGGTGATCGATGAATCCCCTTCTGGCGTACGGGCTAATCAGGATCCCCGGCACTCGCAGGCCAAAGCCCATCTGGTCAACCACAGGGGGCACGACGTGGTCGTAGAAGCCCCCCCAGTCATCCCAGGACAGGAAGATGGCGGTGCTCCTCCAATCCGAACTGCGCATGATCGCGTCGATGAGCCCGGTGACGTACGTCTGACCGGTGCTCACCAGCGCGGGTGGGTGCTCTGACACGCTCCGATCGGGGACAACCCAGGACACCGCCGGGAGCCTCCCGTGCCTGGCCGCGGCGAAGAACCCCGAGAGTGACTGGATGTTGCCGCGCTGCCCGTCCTGCCACACGTCGGTGAACGAGGGCAGGGGGTTCCAGATACCGGGGGTCCGCGGCCCCTGTCTGACGGGCGCGCACGTCATCGAGGCATCATCCTCACAGTCAGGCTCGGTGCCCTTGTCGACGTAATACCCCCAGCTGACGCTGTTCTTGTGGAGCAGATACGTGATGTCCGTCCAGGCGTAGACGAGTTGGCCATCGTTGGGATTCCCCAAATGCGTCTCGACGCTCAGCGCGTTGCGGACCGAGTCGGAGTTCGGCGATTGCGGGGCCGAGCGGCATGACATGGGATCTAGCGCGTTGGCGCAGCGCGCCGACCACTCCGAGACCTCGTACAGGTGCGCCGGCAGGCTCCAGGATGCATCGGGCTCGAACATGTGGTCCTGGAGGACGAACCGCTTCGCGTACTTCCAGTAATTCGGGATCTCCCGGGCATCGTGGTAACCCATGACGTCAACGCACCTACTGCGCCGTGGATGGGCCAACTGGCCGGCCTCGCACGGGCTGCAGTTGGGGTTGGTGCTCGAACAGCGCATTCCCTCCTCCGCCTGACCCACGAAGCCGTCCATAGCGCCTCCGTCGATGTCCGCCCGGGCGTTGCGGACAGAGTGCGGGCCTCCGTAGTTCAGGTCGGACGAATCGTGGAAGGGACGCACGCAGCCGCCGTTCATGGGGTCGGGAACGCACACGTGGCGCGGGATCCCGTCCGCCCCGGGGAACGTGCCGAAGTAGCTGTCGAACGAGCGGTTCTCCTGCATGATGATCACGATGTGCTTGATCTTGTGGATCTCCCGGAACTGAAGCGGCACCACGCGGGAGGTCGAGCCTGCCTTGGCACCGCTTGCCGGAAGGAGTGCCCGGAACTCGTGACTGCCTGAGCCGAACTTCCGGGAGAGGGCAAACGTCGAGCCAGACCTCAGGCGGCGCTTGGCGAACGTGTGCCAGGCTCCGGCCTTCAGCTGCTGGAGACGGACCGAGTCGCCGGCCCGAGACGGCGTCACCCGGCCGCTCAGCGTCAGTCGCTGACCGGGAACGGGGAAGCGATTCGACGGGATGAGAGTTACCAGCGGGGGCGGCCTTCGGGCCGTGGCCACCCCTGCGACAGCCGCCACCGTCCCGCCGGCAGCGGCGATGACCAGGCAGGTCAGGAGCAGGAATGAGCGACGCATGGTGCCGGGGTACAGGTCAGACGGGCGCGACCGCGCTCAACCACCGCGAGACCGTGCGGTGTTCAAGCTCCTAACGCTCGCGGCGAATGAAAGTTGCGATGTACCCGTCGCAGCAACCACAACCAACCCTAGACGTCAAGTGCACTTTTCGCGCCGGTAAGCAGGTCCGTCTCGGGCTCGACCCCGGGGTCCAGGCCGGCCATGTAGCGCCGCCCGCGCTCCCAGTTGTAGAGGCCCAGGTCCAGCGCGCCCAGCGGCACGTGGCAGGCCTGAGCCAGCTGGGCGGCCCGGCGCTCGAGCAGCATAGGATCGCCGATTCCCAAGGCTCGCTTGGCCGCCACCGTGACCTCATCGGAGCCGCCCAGGGCCAGTGAGCCGGCCGCCAGCTCATAGACTCCGGTGTGCCCGAGCGAGACCAGGAGGTCGAACCGGGCGGCCCGGTGCAGGCCGGGCAGGGCCAGACGCTCGAACACGCGGGCAAAGCGGCGCTCAGCGTCCCAAGCGGGATCGCCCACATAGGCCAACGCCTGGCTCCCGCTGCGCTGCACCCAACTCCGGTAGGCCCGCAGCGTCTGCTGGCCGCGGCCCGGGTCGTGGGCGGTTCGAGGTCCGCTCGGCAGTTCGTCGAGCGACGGCATCTCGCCGCCGCCCCAGGGGCCGCGGACCGACCGAATGGCCGAGAAGGCGTCCTCGTCCTCCTCGAGCGGGCCAAGGTACGCAATCAGGAAGGCCAGCCACGTCCTCTCCTCGAGATCGCCCCCTGCGTCAGCCACCTCCCCGTAGAGACCGGGCGGATCGTCGGCCAGAGCCCGAAGACGGCTGGCCGCGAAGGCAATCTCCTCGGCCAGGCTCTCGGCCTCCTCCCGCGACTTCAGTCCTGGGACCAGCGAGGAGCGGTAGCCGTCGTCCACCGTGGTCCGCACCCGCCGGACCGTGACGGCACCACCCGGCCCTCGGGATCGCGCCCGCCCTTGCCCCTGACGGGAGAGCGCCTCCCTGCCGGACCCCCGCGCCGCTTCGCCGGACCGCGTCCCGCTCCCGGACGCCCTCTCCCCGCCCGGGGCCGATGAGGAGACCAGCGGCCGGGGCTCGATGGACTGCTCCCGAGCGCAGATCGAGCAGTTCTGGATCAGGCGGTTGTGGCGGCAGAACGTAGGCATCGTCGGTTGTGGCGGGAGAGGCTGAGGTCGGCCGTTGTGGCGGCGGAAGGTGGAGTCGGCGGTGGGTCGCGGAAGTTGGGGTGCAAACGTGGCGCGGTGACCCATTGTTGCTACTTGCGCAGGACAACGGTGCGCCGGCTCAGGCGGGGTACCACTGGGCGCCCGGGGGACGGGAGAACACGCAGTCCGCGGCGCTGGATCCATCAAGACGAGGTCCGGGGGGGCCAGATCCATCTGGACCCCCC
>JBPYDM010000121.1:0-8797 GCA_051986255.1 Solirubrobacteraceae bacterium
GGCTCGCGGCCGGCCTCCCCCCTCTTGATCTGGTCCCAGTTGCGCAGAACCTCGCTCGCCGTCGAAGCTTCGGTCTCCCCAAACACATGCGGGTGGCGGCGGATCAGCTTCTCGGTGCACCCGTCGGCCACCTGAGCCAGGTCACCCGCTCCGCGCTCCTCCAGCAGCAGCGACAGGAAATGGACCTGGAAGAGCACGTCCCCCAGCTCGTCGATCAGCTTGGCGTCATCGCCCCGGACCGCCGCGTCGGCCAACTCGTAGGACTCCTCGACGGTGTGCGGGACGATCGACCGCTCATCCTGCTCTCGGTCCCAGGGGCACTCTGCTCTCAACCTGCGGGTGATCGCGTCCAAACGCTCCAGCGCCCGGACGATCTCCGGCTGCGACGCCTCGCCGCTCACCCGCCCTTGGACGTGGTGGTGCTCGACGTCGTGGGGGTGGTCGGCTTTGTCGACGTCGTGGACGCCTTCGGCGGCTGGTAGCCGCTGCAGTCCACCATCAAGTACTGCGAGAGGCAGGACGTCTGGCCGCGCCAGTGCTTGGTCACCAGCTTGGTCAGGTCCGTCTGGGAGGCGGTCGCATTCTGCGACTTCACCTCCTGCTGGATCAGCGGCGTCGCCTCAGCCAGCGTCTCTTGGGTGGGCTTGGTGATCTTGGTGACCTCAACGATGTAATAGCCGAACTGCCCCTTGACCGGGCCAACCAGCTTGTTCACGGGAGTCGAGAAAGCGACCGCGTTAAGAGCCTGGTCCTGCTGACCCTGTCGGACGCCCAATAGCTGCCCTCCGTTGTTCTTGGACGTCGGATCGATCGAGTACTTCTTGGCGACGGCCGTCCAGCTTTGGTGAGAGGTGAGTGCATGCTTGGCCGTCTGAGCCTGGGCCTGCGTCTTGGTCAGGACGATCCGCATGTCACGGGTCTCCGGGGTCCCAAACTGGCTCGGGTGCGCGTGGTAGTAGGCCGCGATCGAAGCGGGCGTGACCTTGACCGTCTGCTTGGCCAGAAGCTTTTGCTCGATGTCATTGACCCGGAAGCGGAACAGGACGTCCTGGAGCGTCTGCCCGGTTGTGGTCAGGAACGAGTTGAACTGCGAGGCGCTCGGGAACTGCTGATTCTTTGCCGTGTTGAACGACTTCTGCACCTCGGCGTTCGTGACCTTGATGTGGTCGCGGGCCGCCTCGGACTGAAACCAGTACGCCTTGATCAGGAAGTCCATCACCTGACTGGCGTACGAGGTGAACAGCTGCTTGCAGTCCGCCTTGATCTGCTTGTCCGGCGTCTTGTCCAGCTGGGGGACATTCTTGCGGACCTGGGCAATGCAGCTCGTGAAGCTCGGGGGATCGTTGGGCACGATAACCGGCGCACCGGGGTTCTGCGCGGACTGGCTCTTGGCCGCCACATACATCCAGTGATCGAACGCCCGGACGGTGATCGGGTTCCCGGCCACGTCGGCCACCGAGTTGCCCGGGACGCCGCTTCCGCACGCCGCCACCAGGATGCCGCAAACAAAAAAGGCGCCCAGCGCCGCTGTCCTTCTAATCACATGAGTCATAACGCGGGCTGATGGTAGCGGCCCCGCCCGGTCTACCGCGCCTCCTTCGGAACTTCTTCGTTTGACCGCTCCGTCGACCCCGCAGCCCGGGCTGCCCCAGCCTCGGAATCACTGAGTGCGTTCCGGACCCTGGGCGCCCGGGTGGCGAGGTAGTCCATGGGCGGGCCCAGGAGGCCGCGCAGGACCGACCCGATGGCCCACCACCGCGGAGCGATCACCCGTGGCTGCCGGCGCTCGATCCCTCGGGCCAGGGCCTCGCCGGCCTCCCGGGGGGTGATCCGCCTGAGCATGAAGGCCGGGAGATCGTCGCCCGGTTCTCGCCCTGAGCGCGCCCGGCCCTGCTCGAACGCCTGCTGCACCATGACCGTGTCCACGAAGCCGAAGTAGGCCACCGTGACGCCGACGCCGTGAATCGAGAGCTCGACCCGTAGCGCCCGTCCCAGCTGCTCCACCCCGGCCTTGGAGACGGCGTAGGGGCCGGCCATCATCCCGTTGGCGAAGGCGTAGATGCTCGAGATCACCACCACCTGCCCGCGCCGGGCCATGACCGGGTCCAGTGCGGCGCTCACGGTCCGGTAGACCCCCAGCAGGTCCACCTCCACAACCCGCTCGAACTCTGCCGGAGGGATCAGCCGGATCGGGGCGGGCGCGTTGGCGATGCCCGCATTGGCCACGACCACGTCCACCCCGCCCAGCCGGTCCACCGTCTCCTTTACCGCGCCCTCGACGGCCGCCCGATCGGTGACGTCCGCCCCCAGGCCGATCGCCCGGTGGCTGCCCAGGCCGGCCGCGGCCTGCTCAGCCGCCTCGGCAGACAGGTCGACCAGAGAGACGACGGCGCCCCGGGCCACCAGCGCCTCGGCCAGCCCGAACCCGATTCCTCGGGCCCCTCCGGTGATGAGCGCGACCTTCCCGTTGAGCTCGTAACGCGACACGGTGCGCCGGATCGTATTCGCTAGAGGACCGGAGAGCCTCTCGCCTACGCGGCCTCTCGCGTGACCGCCAGCAGGACGTCGGCCGCCTTCACCACCGCCGGGAAGCGCTTGACCGGGTCCTCGGGGACGCGCACCGAGACCTGTGACTTGCCCGATTCGTAGAGCGCCTCCGGGATCTCAGCCCGCACGCGTTTGGCTCGGACCGAGTCGAGCTCGATCGGCGTGACGGCCAGCCGGCCGCCCCGGAAGCTGACCATCCGAGCCCCGGCCTGACCGAGCTTGATCCGGGCCTGCTGGAGGGCGATCAGGTTGGATAGCGGGTCGGGGATGTCTCCGAAGCGGTCCTCCAATTCCTCCCGGAGCAGCGCCAGATCCGCCACCTCCCGGGCAGCCGCGATCCTGCGGTGCACTTCGACCTTGGCCTGCTCGTAAGGGATGTAGTCCGGCGGCACGTACGCGTCCACGTTGACGTCCAGGCGCACCGGCTCCCAATCCTGGTCGGGCCCGGCGCCGTCGGAGGCGGCGGCCACAGCCTCGTCCAGCATCTGCATGTAGAGCTCGAAGCCCAGCGCTGCCACGTGCCCGGACTGCTCGTCGCCCAGAAGGTTGCCCGCGCCCCGGATCTCCAGGTCGCGCATGGCGATCTTGAACCCGGCCCCCAGCTCGGTGTAGTCAGATAGCGCGGACAGCCGCTGAGCGGCCTCTCCGGTCAGCGCGGCAGCGCTCGGATACAGGAGATACGCATACGCCCGCTCGCGCGAGCGCCCGACCCGGCCGCGGATCTGGTAGAGCTGGGCCAAGCCGAAGGTGTCCGCCCGCTCGACGATCAGCGTGTTGGCCTGGGGGATGTCGATTCCGGACTCGATGATGCTGGTGCATACCAGCACGTCGGCCGTGCCCCGCAGGAAGCCGAGCATCCGCTTCTCGAGCGTCTTCTCCTCCATCTGCCCGTGGGCCACCTCGAAACGCATGCCAGGGCAGAGCGCCCGGAGACGCTCGGCCGTCTCGTCGATCGTCTCCACCCGGTTGTGTAGGAAGAAGGCCTGACCGCCCCGGGCGTACTCGCGCTCCAACGCCTGCTTGACCAGCTCCTCGTCGTACTCCCCGACGTACGTCTTGATCGGCCGCCGGCCCTCGGGCGGGGTCTCGATCACGCTGATGTCCCTCACTCCGGCCAGCGACATCTGGAGCGTCCTCGGGATCGGGGTGGCGCTCATCGAGATCACGTCCACCCGGAGCTTGAGCTGGCGCAGCAGCTCCTTCTGGCGGACGCCAAAGCGCTGCTCCTCGTCCACCACCAGCAGGCCCAGGTCCCTGGGCCGAATGTCCCGGGAGAGCAGGCGATGGGACCCGATCAGGATGTCCACCTCGCCCTTGGCAAACCGGGCGATGGCGTCCTTCTGCTCGGCCGCCGAGCGGAAGCGCGACACGTGTTCGATGCGTACCGGGTAGTCGGCCAGCCGCTCTGAGAACGTGCCCAGGTGCTGCTGGGCCAGAATTGTCGTGGGGGCCAGGACCATCGCCTGCTTGCCGTCCTGGACTGCCTTGAAGGCGGCCCGCAGGGCCACCTCGGTCTTGCCATAGCCCACGTCGCCGCAGATCAGCCGGTCCATCGGGCGAGGCGCCTCCAGGTCCGCTTTGACCATCTCGATGGCATCGCGCTGGTCGGGGGTCTCGGTGTACGGGAAGGCGGCCTCGAAATCTCTCTGCCAGTCAGTGTCCGGCGGGAAGGCATGGCCCTCGCGGCGCTTGCGCTCGGCGTACAGGTTGAGCAGCTCGCCGGCCAGCTCCTGGGCGGCCCGGCGGGCCCGAGCCTTCATCCGCTCCCACCGCGTTCCCCCGAGCCGGGACAGCGGCGGATGGGTTCCGCCCGCCCCCACGTAGCGGCTGATCTTGGCCAGCTGGTCCACCGGCACGAACACCCGGTCCGAGCCGGCGTACTCCAGATACAGGTAATCGCGGGTCACCCCGGCCACCGTCTTGGTGTCAAAGCCGGCGAACCGGGCTATCCCGTGGTCTTCGTGCACGACGATGTCGCCCGTGCGCAGGTCGGCGAAACTGCGCAGGATGCCCCGGCGACGCTCCGGTCGCTCCGGAGCCGGCCGCCGGCGCCGGAGCAGCCGGTGATCGGGGATCACGGCCAGCTTGAACTGGGGGGCGATGAAGCCAGCCTGGAGCCGGGCCTCGGTCAGGATGATGGGGTCGGCCGCCCGCTCCGCGGGCACCGACCCTGTGGTTAGGGCCCCGTTCAGCCACTGCGTCCGCAAGCGGGCGAGGTTGTAGGCAAACCGCTCGCCCTCCCCGCGACGCGCGAAGGCCACCACGGTCTGGTAGCCAGACCGGATCAGCTTCTCGAGCTCGGGCTCGGCCTCCTTGATGCCCCGGGCCTGCACGTCGGCCGCCTGGGCGCGGAAGGAGTAGGTCTGGTCCTGATCGAGTCCGGCCACTCGGATCCTGGCCCGGTCCCCCAGCGCGCCGTGGATGGCCTCAGGAGCGACGTACAGGTCGTGAGCGTCCTGGTCGTGGAAGGCTGCGCACACGTCCTGCCAGTGGTCGGCCAGCGCGGGGGTCAGATCCTCCTCCCCGGCGATCAGGATGCTGGCCCGGGCCGGGGCGAGCTCCAGAAAGGGGTGGAAGTCCTCTACGGGGAGGAGCTCGGCTATGTCCGGGCGCTCTGAGGCCTCCTCCAGTGCGGCAATCTCGGCCAGCTCGCGGTGCTCCTCGTCCAGTTCGGCCGCGGGCGCCACCTCGACGAACTCGGCCTCGCCGAGTGAGCGCTGGGTGAACGTGGAGAACCAGCGCAACGACTCGATCTCATCGCCGAACAGCTCCGCCCGGACCGCCCGGTCCTCGGTGGCCGAGAACAGGTCAAGGATCCCCCCGCGGATGGCGAACTGCCCTCGGTCCTCCACCTGATCGACCCGCTCGTACCCCGCCGCCACCAGGCGGCGGGCCACCTCGGCCAGGTCGAGCTCCTCGCCGGTGCGAATGACAAAGCCGTGGGGGCGAAGCGAGGGATCGGGGACCTTCTCCGATAGGGCCACCGCGCTGACCACCACCACGGGAGCCCCGCTCTCACCCTCGCCATCCAGCAGAGCGTCCAGCGCGGCGATGCGCAATCCGACCAGGTGGGGCGGTGGCACCAGGTGGGACTCGTAGGTGACGCCGCGGCTCGGGTAGAAGCGCACGGGCCGGGGGTCGAGCCAGGCCCGTAGCCCGGCTGCCAGATCGCGGGCCCGGCGGTCGTCGCCGGCCACCACGATGGCCGGCTCCGACGGGGCGCGATCGAGTAGGGCGGCCAGCAGATATGGCTGGAGCGACTGCGAAACGAAGGCCGAGCCTCCCTGCTCGGCCAACGCGGTGGCCTGGGGATCGAGTTCGGCATGGGAGAGAAGGGTGGACAGCATCCTTCTCTTGAGTCTATGTCGGCGGGGGGCTCCCCAGAATGAGCTCCTCCGCAGCGTCAGCGGCGGAATTGATCAGCGCCTGGACCTCGTCCGCAGGCTCCTTGAAGCGACCCAGAACGTACGCCGAGACGCGCTCAGGATCGGTGGTCGGCGGGCGGTCCACGCCCACTCGGACCCGGCTGAAGCCAGCCGACCCCAGCCCGTCCCGGACGGACTTGAGCCCGTTGTGACCAGCCACGCCACCTCCGGTGCGGACCTGGATGCGGCCGAACGGGAGATCGATCTCGTCGTGCAGCACCAGCACGTGCTCGAGCGGCACCTTGAACGCGCCCCGGGCGGGACCGACCGACTTACCCGCGTCGTTCATGTACGTCTGGGGCAGCAGGATGGCCACCCGCGGTCCGCCCGGGCCGGCCCGGCCGTCAGTCAGCAGGCCGCGGTACTTGGACTTTGGCTTGCGCAGGCCCCACCGATCGATCAGCTGTCGCCCGATGTCGAACCCGATGTTGTGCCGGGTTCCGGCGTACTCGGATCCCGGATTTCCGAGACCAACGATCAGCCAATCCGCCCGGGGGGTCCCGAAGCGCACTAGTGGCTACTCGCCGCGCTCGCCCTCGTCGCCGCCTTCGGCGGAACCCTCCTCGCCGGCGGCCTCCTCGCCCTCCGGAGCCTCGCCCTCGGCCACGAGCTCGGTCTCCTCCTCGATCTCCGGCTCTTCCTCGACCTGGAGCCGCGGCGGGCTGAGAGTGGCGAGCACGGCCTCGGCGTCGGTCAGCACCGTCACGCCGGATGGCGCCTGGAGCGTCTCGACGGTCACGGTGTCGTTGATCTGGAGCTCGGAAACGTCGTAGTGCAGCGCATCCGGGATGTCCGTGGGCAGCGCCTCGATCTCGATCTCGCGGGTCACCTGCTCGAGCACGCCGCCCTCGCGGACGCCCGGCGATTCCTCTGCGCCCATCAGCTCGACCACGACCGTGGCGTGAATCGGGCGGTCGAGCCGCACCCGCAGGAGATCTATGTGAATAGTCTCACCCGTCACGGGGTGCCGCGCGAGCTCCTTCAGGACGACCGGAGAGGTGGAGCCTTCATCGACGGCCAGGTCCAGAACCGCGCCGGCGTGGGCCAGAGCGAGGCGCAGTTCACGCGCATCTACCTGAAACGCCTGGGGTTCCTGGCCGCCGCCGTACACCACGCCCGGCACCTTGCCCGAGCGACGGAGCCGGCGGACGGAGCGAGAGCCAGAGGGAACCCGTGATTGGACCGAGAGAGAGGTGGCTTCTGAGGTTGACATCGAGCCGACGATGGTAGCGACGGGGGGTTCTCATGGGTGGGTTGGAGGGGTACCCTTTGACTATGTCGCCCGGCGACCAACTGGTTCTGATGATCGCGGGTCTCCACGTGGTTGCGCTGGTGTTTGCGTTCATGCTGATCCTGCCGGCGCTGCGCGACACTCACGAGCCGCCTCGGCATCCGGGCGGCGGCTCGGATGGTGGCGGCGGGCAGCGGCTTCCCCGCCGCCCGGAGCCAAAGCCGGGACCGGGTGGCCTTCCGCTGCCCAGTGCCCGGCCCGCGCGGGTTCGCCTGCGTGAGCCGGGTCGCCTGGGTGACCTGCTGCCTAGCCGCCCGCGCCGCCCGGCGCGCGAGCCCGAGCGGCAGCCGACGCCCGCCGGTCGCTAAAAAGCTCCGCGCTCAGAAGCGGGTCGGGCAGTCCGCACCCGTGCCGATGCGGCGGCTGATCTCCAGTAACTCCACGTTCAGGCCGCTGACCACGTTGCCGGCTCGGCGAACGCGCACGCACTGCGTCACCGGCAGTGCCGAGCCAGCCCGCCAGGCCACCCGGGCCACCCCCAGGGTGCTGGTCAGCGAGAAACCGGCGGAGGGGTTCAGCTCGAGGATCGACACCTGCCCGGAGCGCCGGAGCGCTCTGGCGTTCGCGGCCACCCGTGAGCGGCAGAATGCGCTGCGCTCACAGCCCGTGATCAGCTGCCTCATCGCCGCCGCGTCCCCGCGAGCCTGATCCTGAACAAGCTGAGTGATGGCCGACCGCTCGGCCCCGTCGATGCTGAACGCCCGGGCCAGCAGACCACTGATGAGCACGAACACGATGATCGCCAGGGCGATCAGGAGCAGGCGCAGCCGGCGCACGTGTGCAGGCTAGCCAGCGGAAGTTCGCGGCTGGCCGCTACTGCAACTCCAGGAAGCGCTCCACCGAGGCCTCCTGGTGATCCAGCCGCTCGGCCAGCGCCCGCGCATGTTCGGCCACCAGCTCGAGGAAGTCCTGTACACAGCGGCCCGGGTCGTCGGCCAGCGGATACACGCGGGCCACGTCTTGCTGGGCGCAGGCAATGCCCATCGGCGGGCGGCCCTTGGCCAGCGTCCTGGCACTGCACACCGGCGTGACCACGAGCCTCGTCTCTTGGGCAATCAGCGCGGTAGGCAGCAGGCGGTGAGCGGGAAGGCGGACGGACAGCTCGAGCGAATGATCAACCGCCACCTCGCTGCCGATCAGCTCGCCCAGCGGCTCCCGCCACACGTCGAGCACAACGTCGGCGCCGACCAGGGCGTCGCGAAGCGCGCTGGCCTGCTCCACGTACAGCCGTTCGGCCTCAGCCTTGTCGTCGGCCTCAGCCAGATCCAGGTCGCACGGAACCCGCAGGAGCTCGCTGGCCGCGACGGTGGTCCCTGCGCCGAGGCGGCCCCGGGTCACGTACGTCTGCAGCGTGCCCAGGTCCCGCCGACCGTGGAAGATGACGGTCACGGCCTCGCTCACAGGTAGCCCGCCCACCTTCAGCGACACCGCGGCTGAGGCGGAGTCGTCCAGCAGAGCCCGCCGGAGTAGATCTTCGGCGGGATTTTCGGCGTTCCAATCCTCCTCGAGCATGCCTGTCATCCTGACGATCTGC
>JBPYDM010000122.1:0-4834 GCA_051986255.1 Solirubrobacteraceae bacterium
GCGTGTTCAGCCAGTACGGCATTCCCACGGCCATCGACTGGCCGCTGTCGTTCGCCCAGACAGCGCTCGGACGTGCCGTGCTCGCTCTGGCCCGGTGCGCCCTCCTCGAGGAGCAGGCCAGCGCCCATGACCTGCTCCAGTACCTGAGGGCGCCGGGCGTGCTCGAGCGCCTCGAGGTGGCCGACTGGCTGGAGGCCCAGGTCCGCCGCGAGGGCTTACAGCGGGCCGACCAGGCCATCGAGCGTCTCGGGTTCCGTCCGGCGGCCATCGCTGCGGTGCAGGGCAGCGGCGATCCTGCGGCCGAGCTGGCGCTTCAGGCCCGGCGGCTGTTGGCCGGGTCGTGTGCCGGCCAGGCCGCCCTGCTGGAACCGGCGGAGCAGGTCGATGCCCGTGCCCTGGTCCGGATGCTGGAGGCGCTGGACGAGCTCCGCGAGCTGGAGCTGGTGCCGACGGACGGCGACCTGGTCCGGCTGCTGGAGGCGCTGCGAGTGGACGCCTCGAGGCCGCAGCGCGTGGGCGCCGTGGAGATCAGCGAGCCGCTGTCCATCCGGGCCAGGCGGTTCGCCGCCGTGTTCGTCTGCGGCCTTCAGGAGGGCGAGTTCCCGCGGCTCTCGGCGCCCGAGCCATTCCTCTCAGACGAGCGCCGCCGCGAGCTGGCGGCTACGGGCGGCCTGCGACTCCGACTGGGCGACGATGCCCTGGCCGGAGAGCGCTACCTGTTCTATTCCGCGGTCTCCCGGGCCACTGACCAGGTCGTGCTGAGCTTCCGCAGCTCCGACGAGGAGGGCAATGTGGCCCTGCCCTCGCCGTTCATCGACGACGTGGCCGAGCTGCTGGTCCCGGACTGGTTCGGTCGCCGGCGACGACGCCTTCTGTCCGACGTTGTCTGGGAACCCGGCGACGCCCCGACCGAGCGGGAGCTCCGTCACTCCCTGGCCGCGCAGGAAACGGCGGCCGGTCCTCCTCCAGCCGGGCCACGGCGCAGACTCTCCGAGCGGGCCATGGGTCACGTCCGCCACCGCGAGGTGGTGTCCGCCGGCGCCCTGGAGACCTATGCCAGCTGCCCGATGAAGTGGCTGGTGGAGCGCGAGCTGGCCCCTGCCCGGTTTGGGCCCGAGCCCGACCCCCTGGTCCGGGGCGGCTATATGCACATGGTTCTTGAGGAGGTCATCGGGCGCTTGGACCGCGCCGTGACCCCGGATTCGCTGCCGGACGCCGAGCGGATCCTGGGGGAGGTGATGGAGGAGATCCCGCCCCAGATCGCCGCGGGCCGCTCAGGCTCGGTGCGGGCCGCCACCGCGAGGTCAATCGAGGCCGATCTCCGCCGGTACCTGCGCCACGAGGCAGCCGACGGCCGCGACTGGGAACCGCAGGGATTGGAGCTCGAGTTCGGCTTTGAGGGCGAGGAGGGAGCGCTGCCCGCGCTCCTGCTTGGGGAGGCCACCGATCCCGTTCGCGTCCGGGGTCTGATCGACCGGGTGGATGTCGACCCGTCGGGGAGCGGGCGGGCGATCGTGCGCGACTACAAGAGCTCCTGGCGGTCCGAGTACCAGGGGGCACGCTGGCTCCAGGACAGCCAGCTTCAGGTGGCGCTGTACATGCTGGCCGTTCGCCAGCTGATGGGTTTGGACCCCGTGTCGGGCCTCTACCAGCCGCTGGGCGGATCCGAGCTTCGCCCGCGGGGCGTGTTCCTCCAGGATGCGGGCCTGGCGGAACGGCTGGTGGCCAACGACGGCCGGGACGAGAGCGAGCTGAAGGAACTGCTACAGGCGGCTGCGGACCGCTCGGTCGAACTGGCGCTTACGCTGCGCTCAGGCCTGATCGAGCCCTGCCCGCGGACCTGCTCACGCGATGGGTGCGCGTACCCGGGCATCTGCCGCAGCGAGAGCTGATCGAGGGCGGGTGAGCGCCATCGCCGGCATCTCGGAGCGCCTGTGGACCGATGAGCAGCGGCAAGCCATCGAACGCCGGGAGGGGGATCTGTTGCTGGACGCCGCCGCTGGCAGCGGCAAGACGTCGGTGCTGGTGGAGCGATTTGTCCAGTCCGTCCTCCAGGACGGCCTCGACGTGTCCTCGATCCTCACGATCACATTCACCGAGAAGGCGGCGGCCGAGATGCGCGAGCGGATCCGTCTGCGCCTCCGGGAACTGGGCGCGGCGGACGCCGCCCGGGCCACCGAGGGTGCGTTCATCTCCACCATCCACGGCTTCTGCGCCTGGCTCCTGCGCATCCATGCCCTGGGGGCCGGACTGGATCCGCATTTTCGGGTGCTCGACGGTCTGGACGCGCAGCGCCTGGACGACCTGGCCTTCGACGAGGCGCTGGACCACCTCGGCCAGGAGGAACCCGGCGGGCTCGAGCTGATCAGCGCCTACGGGGCTTTCGGCCTGCGTTCGGCCATCCTGGCCGTCCACACCGAGCTGCGCTCTCGCGGAGAGAGTGAGCCTCGACTTCCGCCGCTCGGTCCGCCTCCCGACCTGGAGGCGCCACGGAGACGATTGCGCGACGCCGCCGCGCTGGCGGCGCGCGAGCTCGGCGCCATCGACGCCCCGTCCGTGCGCGTGACGGAGGCGCTCAGGCGGCTCGAGCGGTGCTCGGAAACGCTGGAGGAGGCGCAGCCCTGGCCGGCCGGGGTGAGCGCGCTGGCCCTGCCCGGTGGTAATGGCGCCGCCCTGTGCACCCACGCCTGCCGGGACTACGGAGCCGCGCTCGACCGTTTCCGCGCCGCTTGTGAGTATCGCTGGGCGGTTGGGGGTCGCCGTCTGCTCGACGAGCTGCTGGCTCGGTTCAGCGCCGGCTACGCCCGGCGCAAGCAGGAGGCCTCGGCCGTCGACTTCGAGGATCTGGAGCTGATGGCGCTCGAGCTGGTCCGCCGCAACTCGGCACTCCGCGACCGGCTGCGGACGCGGTTTGCCCGCATCATGGTGGACGAGCTTCAGGACACCAACCATGTCCAGCTCGAGCTGATCGAGCAGCTGGCGTCGGGCAACCTGTTCACCGTCGGCGACGCCCAGCAGTCGATCTACGGCTTTCGCCACGCCGACGTGGAGCTGTTCGAGGCCCGCGGCCGCCGCCTGGCGGAGGCGGGTGCCCGGGCCACGCTGCAGACTAACTTCCGCTCTCGGCCGGAGATCCTGGCCGTGCTCAACCGGGCCTTCGCAGGCGAACTGGGGGACCGGTTTCGGCCGCTGGTGGCCGGGCGGGCAGCGGAGCAGGACGGCACATCAGCGGCGGGCCCGGGCGCGCCTCAGCCGCGAGTCGAGCTGCTGTTGGCCGACAAGGGGGCGGACTGGGAATCCGAAGGAGTGGCCAGCCCGTGGCGGGTGGCCGAGGCCCGGGCCCTGGCTGACCGAGTGGCCGAGCTGATGCAGGGCGGGTGCCGCCCCAGGGACGTGGTCGTCCTCCTGCGCGCGGCCACCGACATGCGACTCTACGAGCGCTCGCTGGAGGAACGGGCGATCCCCACCTACGTGATCGGCGGACGCGGCTACTGGTCCCACCCGCAGGTGCTGGACATGGTGTCCTACCTCCGAGCGCTGGCCAACCCGCTTGACGTGGTGGCCTTCTACACGGTCCTGGCCTCGCCACTGGTCGGCGTCTCCATGGACACGTTGGTCATCCTGGCCGCCGCCGCCCGAGCAGCCGACCAGGATCCGTGGGGGGTGGTCCGAGAGCCCGAGGGGAGGCTGGACGAGCTGCCCCCGGAGGAGGCCCAGAAGCTCGTGGGGTTCGCCGCCTGGTTCGCCCAGGAGCGTCGCGCTTCGGCGCGGTTGGGCGTCGAACAGCTGATCGACCGCGTGCTGGAGCGCACCAGCTACGACGACGTGATCCTGAGGATGCCAGGGGGGCAGCGAAGGCTGGCCAACGTGCGCAAGCTGATGCGGCTGGGGCGCGAGGAGGAGGCGTCAGGCGGCGACCCGCTGCGGGAGTTTCTCGAGCTGGTTCGGTTCAGGTCGGCGGCCTGGAGCGCCGCGGACTCCTCGGAGGCCGAGGCGCCTGTGGAGGGAGATGGCCTGGACGCGGTGCGGCTGATGACCATCCACCGGGCCAAAGGCCTCGAGTTCGACGTCGTGTGCGTGGCCGATCTGGGCCGGGGCCCCCGCGCCCGCTCCGAGCTGATCCGCGTCGGGCGGGACGGCCGGCTCGGGCTTCGCCTGGCTCAACCGGGAACCGGCCGAGCCGAGCCCGCGCTGGACTACAAGGCGCTGGGCGAGGAGCAGGCCGAGGCCGACGCGCTCGAGGAGCGCCGGCTGTTCTACGTGGCCATGACGCGGGCCCGGGAGCGGTTGGTCCTGAGCGGCGCGGCCAAGCTCGACGGCTGGCCTTCCGGAAACGGATCCCGCCCACCCAGCCCGATCGCATGGATTGGCCCGGCGCTGGTGCCCGACCTGGCCGCCCGGGCGTCCGAGCGGGCCGACGGGGTGGAGGATGGCGTGCGATTCACGTTCGTGGGAGTCGACGACGTGGGCGAGGCGCCGACACCACCGACCGGGGCGGTGCCGGCACCGGTCGGTTCGCCCACCCCTCCCGCGGAGGGCCCGGGAGCGCCCGACGACGCGCCGGCGCCGGCGGTCACCGAGATCAGCTACTCCTCCCTAGAGGAGCACCGGCGCTGCGGGTATCGCTTCTATGTCGAGCGAGTGCTCGGCTTGCCGCCTCTGGACGCCGACGAGGTCCCGTCCGGTGAGCCCTCAGAACCGGGACGCCTCAGCGCCACCGACCGAGGCATCCTGATCCACGAGCTGCTCGAGCGGCTGGACTTCCGGCGCCCGGTTTCGCCCACTGTCCAGGCCATCGCCCGGGTGGCTGCCCTCACGCTGCCGCCTGAGGAGT
>JBPYDM010000123.1:0-5818 GCA_051986255.1 Solirubrobacteraceae bacterium
GCCCCGATGGCCGGACCCACGACCACCACCAGGTTCTCGATCGTGCCATTCAGCGCGTTGGCGGCCAGCAGGTCGTCTTCCTTTACCACCGACGGGATCGTGGCCGCCACCGCCGGCGGGTAGACGATGTTCGTCCCTGCCGTGAGCCCAGCGAGAACGAGCGCCAGCACGACCGGGCCGTTGGTGGCGGCGACGGCGACGAGGCCGCCCTGCCAGACGGCACACAGCACGTCGGAGGCGACCATCAGCCGGATCCGCTCGATCCGCTCCGCCAGCAGTCCGCCAGGGGGACTCAGAACCAAGGCCGGGATGAAGCGGGCGAGGCCGGCCGCTCCGACCCATCCCAGCGAGTGCGTCCGGTTGAACACGAACGCCAGCAGCGAGACGTTGAACGCCCAGGTTCCGGTCTCGGAGATGGCCAGCGCTCCGAGAAGGAGGCGCAGGTCGCGGACACGCAGGGCGGAGGCGTATCGCCCGAACCACTGCGCAAGAACCCCGGTGAGGCCGCGGGCCGCGGGAGCCGCCGTCACCAGGTGAACGTTCGCGGACGAAGCACTAGCCTGCCGACCCGAGCCGAGCCTGCAGCTGCCGGACCAGATGGGGACGAGGATCGACGCCGGCGGCGAGCAGGGCCCCCTCGAGGTCGGCCAGGATCGCTCGGCGGGCCGCGGCATCCGCCACGGCCTCGTCCACGAGCCGGTCCACCGCGGCCCAGGCGGCGGGCAGCTCGGCGGCCGCTTGTACCCAGCCCGGGGGAGGCGGGGGGAGCAGGGCGATCAACTCGGCGAGCTCTTCTTCTGCCAGTGGCATCATCGGCACGGGCCTACTTGACGGATGGCGGGCGTCGATTCTTCCCTAAGAGGTGTCGCCTCAGTGGCTCACCTGATCTCGCTGGCCGCGATGGCCGCGGTTTCCGCCTCCCGCGCGCACGCCCGGGCCTCGGCCACGCGCCGGTCGTCGGCTCCCGCCACCAAGTTGACCTCCACCAGGTGAGCGGCGGCGCGAGCTGCGCCGGCGGCGAGCATCGCCGCCAGGACGGCGTCGGGGCGGACGTCCCCCTCGGCGTGCCCGGCCAGCAGCTGAGCCAACTGGGCTAGGTCTCGGGCACTCCTCGCCAGCTCCACGAGAGGCTGGGCGGCGGCGGCGATGGCCTGGCCGAGCTCCCAGTCCTCGGTCTGGCTGTGCGCTCCGCCGCGGGCTGCCAGCCGCTCCCGGGCACCCGCGTGGGCGGTGGCGTCGCGCTCGGCCAGTGCCAGCGCCCGCCGTCTCAGTGCTTGAGCCTGAGCCCGCACGGCTGGCGCCTGGTCCCATCCTGCGCGCGAGCCCTCGGCCGCGGCGGCGGCCACCGCGGCGGCCAGCGCGACCACCAGCGCAGTGGCCACACCGCCGGGCGGATCGGCCATCTGGGTGGCCACCGGCTCGCTCAGCTCGGCCACACCCGAAATCAGTCGCGCGGTGAGAAGATTGGGCACGGTGGGAAGATTGTTCACGATTCACCGTCTTGTGGGCATCGTTTCTCTCTCCCGAAGGAGGAAATATGCAGGACGAGCGCAGTCCTGAGCAGCAGGGCGACGACGAGGAGGTCGAGGCCCACAAGCTGCCGGACGAGGAGGGTGTCCGGGCCCGCACCGAAGAAGACGAGGACGAGGTGGAGGCCCACCGGATGTTCGAAGGCCCCGAGGAGCCGGGCACGCGGTTCACGCGATTTTGAGCTCAAGGCGCGGGCGTGCGCGCCTACTGATTCTCAGACGGGGCGGCCACGGCCGCCCCGTCTTCTTGCCGCGCGGGCGGAGCGCGGAGCTAGCTGGCCAGGACCTCCTGAAGAGCCTCCAGCAACCGCAGCGCGGCTGCTCGCGCGTCGCCCTCCAGGCGCTCCAGTGCGCCCGCCAGTGAGGCCACCGCGTTCAACTCGTCTCCCGAGGCGGCCAGAAGGGCCTCGATCCTCCGGGCGTGCATAAGCAGGTCCAGCGCCACCGCCGCCTGGTTGGCAAACATTCCCAGCAGGTCCATCTCGGCCACGCTGAAACGCCGCCGCTCCGGGCGGTCAAGCACATTGAGGACGCCCAGCACGCGCTCGTCGTGCATCAACGGCACCGCCATCAGGCCCTTCGGGACGTAGCCAGTCCGCCGAGCCTCCTCGAGGGCGAAGCGGGGGTCGGTGGCGACGTCCTCCACAACGAGCGGCTGGCCGGAGCTGGCCACCCAGCCGGCGATACCCGCGCCGCTGGGGATGCGCCGTCCCACCAGCGTGTCCTCGCCCTCTCCCGTAACCGCCTCGAACACCAGCTCCCCGGCCGCCTCGTCCAGGAGCATGATCGAGGCGGCCCGGGCACCGAAGATGGCCCGTGCCACCTCGACGATGGCCTGGAGCAGGGGACGGCTCCCGGCCCGGGCGGCCAGCGCCCCGGCAGCCACCGCGGCCCGTAGGTCGTCGTCTTCAGTCACACGTCACCCATGTTGCTGGCCGTCTCGCGCAGCACGGCCTTGAGCTGGAATGGGGTCAACCCCGGGTGCTTGCCCAGGATCAGGGCGCAGATTCCCGTTACGTGGGCGGTGGCGAATGAGTTGCCGGCCGCTGTGATGCGGGTCCCTCCGAGCCAGGCCACCTCGACGTCGATCCCCCGGGCAAAGATCTCCACGGGGGGCTGCGGGTTGTAGATGAACTCATAGGGATCCTCGCCATCGTGGCTGGCCACCGAGACGACCGAGGAGAACCGCCAGGGATAGCTTCGGACATCGAAGTTGTGAGCCGAGGCCACGAACACCGTGCCGGCGAAGTAGGCATCGTCGGCCACGTCGTGGAGAAGCGCCGCCGTCTCCCGTTTGGGGGTCGAGAGAGACAGGGTCACTACGTCGGCGCCCTCGTGCACGGCATATCTCAGCCCGGCCAGAAGGGCCCCAGCGCCGCCCTTGGAGCCCGGGCCGAGGACCCGCACGCTCCAAAGCTCGCAGGCGGGGGCGAACCAGCGCACTACGCCGGCACAGGCCGTGCCGTGGCCCGCCACGTCGCCGGTTGCGTCGGGCACCACCTCCACCTCACCGTCCGGCCCCTTCTCCACCACCACGGCGCGTTGCACGCCGCGCACGAGGTCGTGGCTGCCGTCGATCCCGCTGTCCACGATGGCCACCCGGGCGCCGGCTCCGTCCGACCCTCCCCAGGCCCACTCGCGGTCGAGCTGGTGCGGCCAAGCCCGGGGCAGGCTGCCCGCCCCCAGATCGTCGCGTCGCAGGCTCCAGGCCGGAAGCTCGACCTCCGGAGCGGTCATTGGGGTGGCTTCTCGAGCTGGCGGCGCAGCTTGGCCAGACACCGGCTGATGCGGCTGGCGATGGTGCCCATCGGCAGCTCGAGCGCCTCCGCGATCTCGTGATAGCTCTCTCCCCGCGCGAAGAAGCGATCCAGGATCTCCTGGCAGTTCTCGGGCAGCGTGGTCATGGCGGCGTGAACGGCCAGGGCCACCTCGACACGCTCGAGGGCCTCGTCTGCCCTTCCGTCAACGAGCGCCAGTGCGCCCTCCCCAAGCTGCTCGCGACGCGCGGCCCGCAGACGGTCGATGGCCAGCCGCCGAGTCAGCTGCCCGATCCAGGGCCGGATCGCTTCATCGGAGCGCAGCCGGTCCAGGTGCTCGTAGGTCCGGGCGAACACCTCCTGAAAGACATCCTCGGCATCCTGCTCGGGCAGGTGGTAGGCCTGGATAGCGATCGCGTACACGTACCGAGAGAAGCGCTCGACCAGCAGCGTCCACGCCCCCTCATCATGCTGGCGACACGCTTGGACCAGCTGGCTATCGCTGAGTCCCGCCACCCCCGGGGCCGTGGTCATGTTGGGTCCGCAGGGGCCTCACCGGTGGAGACGATCATCACGTGACAGTGGGCCGTGTGGGAAACCTTGTTGGGGACGCTGCCCAGGACTCGCCTGGCGCCACTCATCCCCCGGTTTCCCACCACGATCATCGTCGCTCCCACCTCGTCGGCCACCTCGAGCAGAGCATCGCCGGGATCACGGTCGAGCATGTGAGTACGCGGCTCCAGACCGGCCATCCGGACCCTCGAGGCAGCTTCGTCGATCACGGCCTGCGCCTGGGAATCGGGCAGCGGCGCCCACACCTTGGCGGCCCCTTCGGGTGCGCCGGAGATCTTGGCTCCCCGGAGCGGCTTGTAGGCCGTAACCACGTGCAGTTCGGCGTCCAGCGCCTTGGCCAGGCGCACGGCCTCGCCTACGGCGCGGTTGGCCGTCTCAGACCCGTCGGTGCCCACCACGATCTTGTCGCTCATCTGGTCCCTCGCTTCCTTACGGTTCGGAATCTACAGCGGTGTACGGCAAGGCCGCAAGCTACGCGGTCACTTCGCTGGGCTGATCGATTCGGTCCAGCCAGCGCACAGCGCCGAGCTGTTCGTAGATCTGCCGCGCTTCGGCGACCATCTCGGCATCGGGATAGCGGCGGGCGCATTCCAGCAGTGCTTGCGCAAGGTGCGGCCGGGCTCCCACCGAGCGCAGCAGGTCGAGCGCTTCCGTGCCCCACCGCTCCGCCGCCTCGCGATCGCCAATTCGGAAGGCTCGTTCGGCCTCCATCCGGGCCCGGCCGGCCCGCAGCAGCGGCGTTGCCCTGGCCCCAGGAAGTCGTGCCACCAGCTCCACGAGCTCGGAGATGGCCTCCGGGTCGTCCAGCGAAATCGCTGCCTCCACGCTCAGCCCATACCCCTCCTCGACTGCCTCTCCGCCCACGTTTCCCTCCTCGACGTGCTTGATCAGGCGGAGTGTCTCGTCCGGTGCGCCATGTTCCAGGGCGTCGCGCGCCAGCACGAGGTCGGCGCACGCGCGCTGGTCGGCATACGTCGATTCCCGCAGGGCCATGGCCACGGTGCGGCAGCGGTCCAGCAAGGCGTCGTCCCCTCGAGCTGCCGCCACGGTGGCTATCGCCGAGGCAGCGAACACGGCATCCGCATCGAGCGCGCCCTCCATCAGAGTGGAGCCGGTAGAAGCCGCCGCATCCCAGCGACCGAGCGTGTACAAGGGGAAGATCATCTGCGCCAGGAGTCGGCGCTCCAGAGCCCGGTCTCCGCGTTCTCGGGCGAGTTCGAGCGCCCGCTCCACCTCGTTGAGCGCCTCGGTGAACCGATCCGCTTCGATGTCCAGGGCGGCCAGGTTGTAGCGGGCGCGCAAGACGGTGGCCGGCCGGTCAGATTGCTCGGCCAAGGCGAGCGCGTGGCGCAACACGGCCACTGCCTCCTGGGGCCGATGGCGGTAGGTCAGGTACACGGTGCGGGTGATCAGAGCATTGGCCAGCGCCGGCCACGCCTGCTCCAGCTCGAGGGTCAGCAGGGACTCCTCCAGCAGCGGGCTTGCTTCATCGAGCTTGCCCTCGGCCAGCATGGCGGCCGCCAGCTCGGCGAGTCCCTCAGCCCGCACTACCCGATCGGTTCCGTCGTGGGCCTGGCGGAAGTGTTCCAGGAGCCTCCTGGCTTCCTCGACTCGGCCGAGGTTGCGCAGCAGGAAGCCAAGCGTCACTGCCGCTGTGCCCCCGGAGTCCCGGCCGCCCAGCTCATACAGCTCCACGGCCTGGCGCAGCCGGTGCTCGGCCGAGGCGGCGTCCCCGCTCACCCACAGCGCACGCCCGGCGCGCTCGAGCAAATCGGCGCGTACCAGGTCGTCCTCGGCTAGTTCGGCCGCCTGCTCGAAGTAGCGTTCGGCCTCGGGGCCCAGGGCCAGTGAGGCTGCGGCCTGGCCGGCCACCGTGAGACGCCCGCGGGCCGAGGCTCGGAGGCTGGCCACGTCGTCCGCGTCCGGTTCGGCGACGATCGCCTCCTGATAGTGCGAGGC
>JBPYDM010000124.1:0-4569 GCA_051986255.1 Solirubrobacteraceae bacterium
CACACGCTGCGCCATAAACCGCCTCCAATCGTCGTAGATACCGACGATGGATTCGCCCCCAAACCCAGCATGCCTACGAACTAACGACTCAGGTCACTAGATGATCACCGGCACCGTGCCGCCGTCCACGGACCAGGCGGCGCCGGCCACGTTCGAGGCGGCCTCCGAGCACAAGAACACGATCACCGCGGCGATCTCCCCCTCGCGGGCCAATCGACCCACAGGGGTGCGGCCGGCCACCTGCTCCAGCACCTGCTCGCGCGTCACGCCCCGGGCCTTTGCCTGCTGGTCGGCCATGCCGCCCGGGGCGAGCCACAGCTCGCCTCCCACCGGCCCGGGGGTTACCGCATTCACGAGGACGCCCCGGCCTGCGTACAGGTCGGCGAACGCGCGCGACAGCGACAGGACGGCGGCCTTCGTGACCGAGTACGCCATGTTCGTGCCCGAGGGGCGCTTCCCCGAGGACGAGGAGACGTTGACGATCCGCCCCCAGCCCTGCTCGGCCAGCACCGGCGCGACGGCGCGCATGGCCCGCATGGGAGCCATCACATGGAGCTCCCACTGAGCTTGCCAGTCGGCGTCGGTCAGATCCTCGACTGAACGGACCGAGCTGGTGCCGGCGTTGTTGACCAGCGCATCCACCCGGCCCAAGCGGCTCCGGCACTCATCTCTGAGCCGCTCGCCCGCGTGCGGGTGCGTGATGTCCAGGATGGCTGTCTCCGCCCGGCCACCCGCCTGGCGGCATTCCGCGGCCACATCGTCCAGCGCCCCCGAATCACGGGCTACCAACAGCACTCTCGCTCCTTCCCCGGCCAGCGCCAGCGCCGTGGCGCGTCCGATACCGCGCGAGGCGCCGGTCAGGATGCAGGCTCGCTCGCGCAGTCCGAGGTCCACGACCAGGATTATCGGGGACCGCCGGCGTCGGCCAGCAGGGCCACCCCCCGCTCGATTGCCGGCTCGGTGAGGTTGGCGTAACCCAGGACGAGCCCCGGGAAATGCGACTCGGCGGCCCGGACGGCCACCCCGCGAGCGGCCGCCGCGCTCACGGCCGCCTGGGCAACCAGGGCATCGGGCAGCGAGACCAGCGCGAACGTGCCGGCGGCAATCCCCTCCACGCGGGCTGCCGGCATCTGCCGGGCCAAAGCAGCCACCATGGCCTGACGCCGGAGGCGGTAATGCCCCCGCATCCGGCGCAGGTGCCGGTCAAGCTCGCCGCGGGTGATGAAGTCGCACAGAGCCAGCTGGTCGAGCACGGGCGGAGTGCCCCCTGAGATGCCCAGCTCGTAGGTCAGGGCACCGGTGAGCCAGGAGGGTGAGAGCATCCATCCCAACCGCAACCCGGGAGCTAGCCGCAGGCTCAGGGAGCCGATCTGGCACACGCGCTCGGGGGCCAGGCCCTGAAGGGCCCCCACCGGCATGCGGTCATAGCGGAGCTCGGAGTCGTAGTCATCCTCCGCGATCAGGGCGTCCTCGTCCTCGGCCCATTCGAGCAACGCCGCCCGGCGCTCGGGACCGAGCACGACCCCAGCCGGATACTGGTGTGAAGGGGTGACGACCACGACCTCGCAGCCCGACGAGGCCAGCGCCCGAACCTCGATGCCGACCTCGTCAACCGGGATCGGGACCGGCTCGAGTCCCACGGCAGAGGCCACGAGCGCATGCGACGGCGGACCGGGAGACTCAACCGCGATCCGCCCGACCCCCCGGTCCCGGAGAACCCGGCACAGAGCCGCGAACCCGTGGGCGAAGCCGGCGCATATCACCGTGTGCTCAGGTTCCGGAGCGGCGGCGCGCACCCGGGCCAGGTAGGCCATCAGCGCGTTACGCAGCCCAGCCGCGCCGCGGGCATCCCCCGGGCCAAGCGCCGCAAACGATGCCTCGCGCACGGCTGAGCGAAGTGAGCGCAGCCATTGCTCCCGGGGGAACGAGGCCAGATCGGGTACGTCGGGGGCGAAGTCGTAGAGCCGGCGGGGCTCCAGCGATGTAGCCGGCACCGGCGGTCGCTCGGCGCTGGCGGTGGGAGCCACCCGGGTCGGCGCCCCCTGACCGGAGAGGAGATAGCCCTCGGCCGTGAGCTGCGCGTACGCCTCCACCACCACGCCCCGGGAGATCCCGAGTCGCCTGGCCAGCGCGCGGGATGACGGGAGCCTGGCGTCGGGCAGCAAGCGACCGGAGCGGATCTGCTCGCGAAGGGCCTGTTCGAGCTGCTCGTGCATCGCGGCGCCGCGGCCGCGGTCAAGCGTCACCAGCAGGTCAGGGCCGCTCGGGCCAACTGGACCATTATCGGTGACCATGACTGGACCTTAACAGCGGACCAGTTTCCCCGTATGGTCCGTCGCCGAACAACCGAGGAGATTTGGCATGACTCCGATCACAATCGTGGGTGGCGGCCTGGCGGGCCTGACAGCCGCCATCTCATGCGCCGAGGAGGGCGCGAGCGTCACGCTTCTGGAGGCCCACGACGAGCTCGGTGGCCGGGCTCGGAGCTCTCCGGGCCCCTACAAGGCCAACCTCGGGCCCCACGCCATCCTGTCGAGCAGCCCGCTGTGGAAATGGCTCGGGGAGCGTGGGTTGCTCCCTCCTTACGCTCGTCCCCGCCTGTCCGGAGTGCGCTTCCGCTGGCGCGACGACATCCGCCGCGTCCCCGCAGTCGGGGCTACAGTGTCCGCCCTGCGCCTGCGGGGACGCACGGCCCCGGTGGACCTGGACTTCCGCACCTGGGTCACCGACCAGGTGGGCGAGGAGGCGGCGGAGATCCTGGCCCGAAGCGTGGGGATCCTCACCTACCACCACGATCCGGGCGAGCTGTCAGCCGCGTTCGTGTGGGAGCCGCTGGTCCGAGGCCTGCTCTCTGCGCCCCCGAGCGCGCGCTACCCGATCGGAGGGTGGAGCACGATGGTCGACGGCATGCGCCGCCGGGCGCAGGACCTTGGCGCCCAGATCGAGACCGGCCGGCGGGTGGAGCACCTCCCCGAGCCACCGGTGATCGTGGCCACTGAGCTGAGCGACGCGCGCGCATTGCTCGGCGATCCGAGCCTCGACTGGACCTCCGGCAACGCCGTCTGCCTGGACCTGGCCCTGAGCCATCGGAGGGGAGACCCGTTTGTGGTCGTGGACCTCCAGGAGGCGGGATGGGTCGAGCGCTATACCGCCGCCGATGCTTCGCTGGCCCCGCCCGGGCAGGAGCTCCTCCAGGCGCAGATGCCGATCAGGCCGGGAGAGTCCCCGGACAACGCCGGTCAGCGACTTGAGCGGCTGCTCGACGCTTCCTTCCCCGACTGGCGAGAGCGTGAACGCTGGCGCCGCCGTCAGGTCATGGAGGGACGCACGGGGGCACTCGACTTCCCGGGCCAGAGCTGGCGAGACCGCCCCTCGGTGGACAGGGGCGACGGCACCTTTCTGGCCGGCGACATGGTGGCCGCCCCCGGCTGCCTGTCGGAAATCGCCTGGGCCAGCGCCGTGGAGGCCAGCCGCCTGGCGCTGGCCGTGTCAACCGTGAGGAGACCTGATGCCCAGGTTGCCGCCCGCTGAACCCCGCGGACTCGACCCGGTTCGCCGTCTCATCTTCGCCGCGGGCAGGCGCATGTACGGCCGCCCGCTCGAGCCCACGACGATCATCGCTCACCACCGGCCGCTGCTAGCTGGACTGGGGGCGATTTCGATTGCCGACGAGCGCTTCGCGCATTCGGTGGACGAGCGGCTGAAGAATCTGGCCCGCCTGCGCGCCGCCCAAGTCATCGGTTGCGAGTGGTGCCTGGACTTCGGCTCCTACCTGGCCCAGAGGGCCGGGGAAAGCCAGGACAGGCTACGCGCGTTGTCAAGCTGGCGCGACTCGGACCAGTTCGACGCTCCCGAGCGCCTGGTGCTCGAATACGCCGAGGCGGTCTCGCGCACCCCGGTCGAGGTTTCCGACGAGGTGTTCGGCCGGCTGCGCGACCATTTCGACGACCAGCAGATCGTGGAGCTGACCATGATCGTGGCCCTGGAGAACCTGTACTCGCGTTTCAACTGGAGCCTGGGGATCGAGGGCGAGGGGTTCTCAGACGGGATGTACTGCGTGCGACCCGAGGCCCATGTCCAGTCCGCGGTGGCGTAGCCTCAAGCGTCGGCTGTCCCGGCGCTTCGAGCGCCGGGTGGCCAATCCGCTCACCCGCCGGGCGGTGTTCTCGGGGCGAATGGGTTCAACGTACGCGGTGCTGGAGACGATTGGACGCCGGACGGGCGCCCGACGCCAGACGCCGGTGGCCAACGGGCTGCGCGGCGACACGTTCTGGCTGATCTCGGCCCACGGCCCCAACGCCCACTACTTCCAGAACCTGCTCGCCCAGCCCCGGGTGAGGATCGGACTGGCCGAGCACCGCAGTCTCCGCTGGCGGGCGGGCACAGCCCACCCGATGTACGACGACGACGCCCGGTCACGTCACCGCCAGCTGGGGGAAGGACGCCTGGGCTACCGGCTCGACGGGCTGCTCCTGCGCGGCACGGCCACCCAGATGACCACGGTTCGGATCGATCTCGAACCCGAGTGAACGACCCCTGAAGGTCTTGTCGCGTGGTGGACCGGCGCGC
>JBPYDM010000125.1:0-16704 GCA_051986255.1 Solirubrobacteraceae bacterium
GACTCGAGGCGGCCATCGGTCCAGGGATCGGCGCCTGCTGCTACGAGGTCGGACCGGAGGTGCGGGAGGCATTCACCGCCTACGGGTCCGAGGTGTGGCGGGGCCGGAACCTGGATCTCGAGGCGGTGGCCCGCCGCCAGCTAGAGCGGGCCGGGGTGGGGGTGGTGCACACCCTCGGGCTGTGCACGTCCTGTCATCCAGAGCTCTTCTTCTCTCACCGCCGGGACGATGGGGTGACCGGACGACAGGCGGGGGTGGCTTGGCTGAGCTGATCACCGGCCTGACCGCCGAGCGGGTGGCCGCCAACCTCGAGCGAGTACGGGCGGGGATCGTCGACGCGGGCCGGGACCCCGGCACGATCGAGATCCTGGCGGCCACCAAATACCTGCCCGTCGGGGAGCTGCCGGCGCTGGCCGCGGGTGGAGTGAGACTCGTCGGGGAGAACCGGGCGCAGGATCTCGCGGCCAAGGCCCAGGCCCATCCCGGGATGTTCACCTGGGACTTCATCGGCCACCTGCAGAGCCGCAAGGTCGCGGCCGTGCTGCCCTACGTGCGGTACATCCAGTCCGTGGCCAGCGATTCGGCGCTAGAGCAACTCCGAAGGCATGCCGGCCCGGACACGGAGGTCTTGGTCGAGGTCAACGTGGCTCGAGAGGCGGGCAAGAGCGGGATTGCACCGGATGACCTGGCCGGGTTCCTCGAGCGGTGCCCGGTGCCGGTCGTGGGGCTCATGACAATGCCGCCACTGGCCCGCCGCCCCGAGGACAGCCGTCCGTACTTCGCCGCGCTCCGCGAGCTGGCCGAGGCCCAGGGACTGCGTCATCTGTCGATGGGCACCAGCCAGGACTACCCGGTGGCGGTACAGGAAGGCGCCACAATCCTGCGCCTGGGCTCGACCCTGTACCACTGAAGAGATCTTGCCGTCCGCCGGGGCGTCATAATCACGGGCAGGGAATCCGCCCCGACGGGCGAAACCCGAATCGCATATGGCCTTCCGAGATACCTGGCACCGCGCGCTCGTCTACTTCGGGTTGGCCGAGGACGAGGCTTACGACGAGGATGTGGACAGCTACAGCGAGCCTGAGCCAGAGCCCGCTGAGCCTTACCGCGAACGTCCCAACGTGCGTCGGCTGAGCGCTCGCCGGCGCCGGGACGAGATCGACGACATCTTCGCCGACGACGACGCGGATCGCCGCGCGACCTCGCTGCGGCCCGTCGGCTCGGGCCGGGGTAACGGCCGCAACGACGTGCGAGTGCACTTCGTTGCCCCCAAGAGCTTCAACGATGTGCAGGACGTGGCCGATAAGTTCAAGGACACCATCCCGGTCATCCTGAACCTCCAAGGGGCCGACGACTATCTGGCCAAGCGCGTGATCGACTTCTCCAGCGGTCTCACCTACGCGCTCGACGGCGGAATGCAGCGGGTGGCCGACAAGGTGTTCCTGCTCACTCCGCGCAACGTGGAGGTGTCCGCAGAGGAGCGGGCACGGCTGGTCGAGAAGGGCTTTTTCAACCAGTCCTGACTTGGGCGGAAGGTCAGGGACCTTCAGGTGGATAACGTTGGGGCCATGCAGATCGGTCTCATCGGCGGTAGCAACTAGGGACGCTGATGCTCGCCTTAGCGCTCACCCGCGGTGACATCGCCAACTACGTGCAGGCCCTGTTCTACGTCTACATCCTCATCATCTTCGTCTACATCCTGCTCAACTTGATGTTCTCGCTCGGGTTGCGCAAGCCTTACTCGCGCGTGCTCGACGGTTTCATGACCTTCCTGCGAGACGTGTCCGAGCCGTACCTGCGCCTGTTTCGCCGTTTCATCCCCTCGGTGGGAATGTTCGACTTCTCTCCGATGGTGGCCATCATCGTGCTCTACGTGCTCCAAGCGCTGATCTACAACGCGATCGCGGGCTGAGCGGGTGACTGATCAGCACGCGCAGGAGAGGGCGCCCATCTCGCGACGCGCCGCGATCCTGCGAGCCGCCATTGTGCTCGTTGCGGTGATCGGGCTCGACCAGCTGACCAAGCATACGATCGCCGCTGGGATTGCTCCCGGGGAGCAGCAGAAGTTCCTCCCGGCTATCAACTTCGTGCATGTGCGAAACACCGGCGTGGCCTTCGGCCTGTTCTCCGGCGGGGGCTTACTTGTCCTGCTCGTCACGCTGATCGCCCTCGGGCTGCTGTTGGGCTACTTCCTGCTCCACCCGCAGCGGCCCTGGCTGTGGCTGCCCACGGGGATGCTCATCGGGGGGGCGCTCGGGAACCTGATCGACCGCCTGGCCACCGGGTCGGTGATCGACTTCATCAAGCTGCCGGACTGGCCGGCGTTCAACGTGGCAGACATGTCGATCACGTTCGGGGTCCTGGCGCTCCTCTGGGTCCTGGAGGGAAAGCGACCCGATGCTCGGGGCCGGCGCAGCCGGACCGCCGGCTCGGGAGTCCGTGCCCCTTAGCCGACTCGAGCTGACAGTGCCGCCGAGCCAGGACGGCACCCGCCTGGACCGCTTCCTGGCCGCGCCGCTGGGCTCCCGGGCGGCGGCCCAGACGCTGATTGATGCCCGGCGGGTGCAGGTCAACGGCTCTCCGCGGCCCAAGCGGTATCTGCTGCGGGCAGGAGACGTGGTAGAGGCCGTTCGCCCCGAGCAGGTGGAGCGCGACGGCCCGGGCGCAGAGCCCGAGAACGTGCCGTTCACTATCGCCTATCAGGACGAGCATCTGCTCGTGGTGGACAAGCCGGCCGGAGTGGTGGTTCATCCCGCGCGAGGTCATGCCACCGGCACACTGGCGCAGGCGCTGGCCGGGCAGGCTGGGGGAGGGGAGGAGGGGCGGGCCGGCATCGTCCACAGGCTCGACCGCGATACATCAGGCCTGCTGGTAGTTGCGCGTAGCGAAGCGGTCCACCGTTCGCTGAAGTCACTGCTGTCGGCCCGGCGGCTCCGTCGCGAGTACGCCGCGCTGGTGGACGGTCATCCCTCGGCCCGCACGGGCACGATCGAGGCGCCCGTGGGCCGGGACCGCCGCGATCGCCTGCGCGTCTCGGTGGACACCGACATCCCTCGCGAGGCGAGGACGCATTTCGAGCTGACCCGGCTCCTGCCCACCTCGGCGCTGCTCCGGGTGGAGCTGGACACGGGACGGACGCACCAGATCCGAGCTCATATGGCGGCCATCGGCCATCCGGTGTGTGGTGACCCCCTGTACGGCGTGGCCGGGCGTTTCGGCCTCGAGCGTCAGTTCCTGCACGCTCAGCGGCTGGCCTTCCCGCACCCTGTCACGGGCGAGCCGGTCGACGTGCGCTCACCTCTGCCGGAGGACCTGCGGCGGGCACTCGAGCGGGCGGCCCATGACCCAGGTCCCAGCCGGTCTACTTAGCGAAACGCCCCGGGGGCCGGGGCAGGCCACTGCCCGTTAACCCCCGGCCACCACCAGCTTGAGCGGCACCACGGCGTAGGGATCGATTCGGTAGACCAGCGACACCCGGTGAAACCCGTCGGCGATGTCGGCCCCATCCGGGTTGCTCACCACCAGCACCGGGCTGAGCTCCCGCCCCTCGATCACCTTGATCAGGTCCTTCACCACCCCCGGGTCATCCAGCGGCGCCGGGCTGAGCCCGGCCGCTCGGAGGATGTCGTTGGCCCGGCGGGTAGTCAGCTCCGCCTTGCGCAGTCGGGACACGGCGTGGTTGGTGGCCCGGTCGTCCAGCTTGAGCGAGAGATAGGCCTCTGCTGCCGCGTAGTCGTGCTTGGCCACGTCGCCTCGCCAGCGGATCGGCAGCTGGCCAGGCTCGGGCTTGTTCGGCTTGGTCTTAGCCATCGACGTACCCACCTCTCTTCGGTTGCGAGGACAGCAGTTCATCCAGCCGTCCGCTGGCCGCGGCCCGGGCGACCGTGTCGCCGCCCCGACCTCGCAGGATCCAGGCGCACCCGATCGCGATCCCGGCTCCGAGCAACGGGCCGGCCACGTAGACCCAGTAGGCGCTCCAGTCCCCGGACACCAGGGCCGGTCCGAACGACCGGGCCGGATTCATCGAGGTGCCGCTCACCGGCGCGGCCCACAGACCCGCCAGTGCTATGTAGCTACCGACACCCAGCGCCCCGATCGTGCCGACGTTCTGGGCGGCGGAAGCCGTGCCCAGAATCACGCTGACCAGGCCACCAGTGAGCGCGATCTCCATGAGCAGGGCCTGCCACGGCCGGTACCCGGGGCCGGGCAGGGTGGCCCCGAGGTGCTGGACGTTGCCGAAGACGGCGAGCAGGAACAGGCAGGCCAAGGCGGCTCCGGCAAGCTGGACGACGATGTAGTGGGGCACCCGCCGCCACGGGAAGTCACCTCGCAGCGCGAAGGCCACCGACACGACCGGGTTCAGGTGCGCCCCGGAGACAGCACCCATGAACAGAATGACGGCCAATACGGTGAGGCCCGGAGCGACCACCGCCGCGGCCAGACTGATCGAGCCCTTGCCGTGCAGGAGCCCGCCGCCAGCGGCGGCCAGGACGAGCAAGAACGTGCCCAGCAGCTCCGAGAACAGCCGCCGGTAGGCCAGGCGCGGGTCAAGAAAGTCGCTCAGTGAACCGAACGTCAACGCCAGCCGGTAGCGGGCGCGCTGCTCGGCCTCGTCGATCGCCATCGCGTGCGGCTGTTGAGCCATTTCGGGGTGCGATTGCTCAGCCATTTCTGAGCACTTCGCCGCGCAGGCGTCCAGCCCTTCCCCAAACAGCAAAGGGCCGCCGTGGTGCCGTCGGCGGGCTAGCCCGCCCTGACGTGCCGGCGGGCCACGTTCCAGCCGAACACGGTCACCACGGGTGAGCTCCCGGCCAGGTCAGCCTGGCGGTAGTCGGCCTGCAGCGTCTCGGACTCGCCCGGCCATAGCGTGATGTCGTTGTCACTCCAGAAGATGGGCAGGACCTGGTTGTCCCCGGGGCGAAGAGACCCGGTCTTGGTCCCGCGCCTGATGTCGGCCCGGAGGAAGAACGCCACCGCTCGGCCTCTCGAGGTGTTGGTGATTGTCACCCGCGTCACCCTGTCGGCGCCGTCGAGCCCGGGCCGGGAGAGGGTTCGGGCGGTGACGCGTATGCGCGCGGGGGGAAGCGTTTGCAGCGCCCTCAGGTTCGCGAACCGGGTCATGGTGGCCTGCGGCATGCCGAGTGTCTTGGGCCAGTTGACCTGATCGCGCTGGGTCGAGAGCCAGTACACGTTGCGGTCCACGACGTGGCCGTTCTGGCGCAGCAGGAGTTCGACGAAATAGGTATGCGCGCGCCTGGGCGGCTTCGTGGCTGCGGGCACGGTGGGATGCAGCATGTTCGTGGCGACTTCTTGGCTGCGCAGCGTGATGTCCCCGCGCGTCCTGTGATCGAGGCGTTTGCCGTGCAGCCCGTAGACGTTTGCCTCGAGCGAGAGGCCGCGCTCGGTGGTGGGACCCAGATTGTCCACCGCCACCGAGCCGTTGTCGTAGGCGTAGAGAGCGTGCAGCGGCTCGTTGGCCTTCTTGGCCCCAAAGTAGCTTCCGGCCTGGTCGAAGTCATGGTTGTAGAGGTCCCACAACAACGTGGGCCAGCCCTTGTTCAGCTGCCAGTAGACGATTCCGGTCGACGGGGCGTGGCGCTGAGTGGAGTCGTCGATGTAGGCCTCAAACTCGGCCCGCTGGGTCTCGTAGTCCTGGACCTGGGCCTTCTCGACGTAGCCGGACAGGCTCGACCAGGGGCCGTAACGCGCCCTGAGCGCAGTGTCGAAGTCGTGGAGCGTCCCGAATGCGTAGCCGAAGTTGCTGGGTGCGGGCAGTCCCTTCTCGTAGTTGAGGTGGTACTGGTGGTACTTGGGCTTCTGCCACAGCGCGGCCTGCTCGGGCCGCGACAAAAAGCGCTTGATTGAGTCCATCGTCGGCACCGTGTCGCCGGCACTGGCCTCGCTATCGAACGCCCAGGCACCACCCACGTTGGTCCGCGTCGGATCGTTTCGAAGGTAGTGCGTCCGGTCGTACCAGTAGCTCGGGGGCACCCAGTCGTACGGGCCCTCCTTCTCCCCGGACGGCCCGAGCTTGGGCGAGCTCTTGTACTCGGCGGAAGCGATCAGCGGGTCCTGGAAGTCGGCCTGGCGGAAGGCCTTTAGCGAAACGGCCGCCTGGTGGGGGACCGGCCTGTCGTCGCTCCAGCTGAAATTGAGCACGCTGGGGTGGTTGCGCAGGTTCTCCGCGATGGTCAGAGCGGAGTTGTACATCACCAGGAAATCGCGGGGGCTGGTCTGTTTGCTGTTCTGGAGTTGCCACGCGTCGCAGCACTGATAGCCGGCGTCGATGAGGATTCCAGCGCGGTCCATCTGCTCATAGAAGTTGTCGGGCATCTGCTTGCCCTCGGTGCGGATCCCATTGAGGCCCAGGTTCTTGATCAGCGCAATCTGAGTGGCCGTGTTGCCCGACGAGTAACGCAGGAACAGGTCCTCGGACCAGCCCCCGCCGCGGAAGACGAACGGCCGGCCGTTGACCAGGAACTGGCGGGAGCCGTCAGGGGCCATAGCCGAGCGCCCAATGAGCCGCGTGGTGATCGTGCGGATGCCGAAGGTCTCGGACTCCGAGTCCGGGGCCTGCCCGGGTTGGCGAACTTTCATCGTGAGGTCGTAGAGCGGCTGCCTCCCCATCCGGTACGGCCACCACACGCGCGGGTGGTCGATCACCACCGTGAAGCTGATGAGCTTGGTGGCCCGCGGCGCCACGGTGATCGACCGCGCCACGCTTCGTCTGCTGCCCCTGATGGCCACGGTCGCCTGGACGGTGCCCGACTGGGCGCGCGCGGAGTCATTTGTAATCAGGCCCTTGACCGTCAGCGTCGCGCGGGCGAAGCCAGGGGCATCCCGCTGCACGACGTGAGCGTCGCTCAGCGCCAGCGGTCCCGAAGTGTGCAGCTGGATCGGGAACTGGATGCCGGTGTTGTTGTCGGGCGGGATCTCCGTCCAGTCCACGTTGTCCAGCGTGAACATCGTGTTTGGGTCGTTCGGGTAGACCTCCAGGGCCAGGGCGTTTCGGCCGTGGCGCAGGAGGTCGGTGACGTAGAAGAAATACCGCGTGTAGTCGCCCTGTACGACCACGCGCCTCGCGATCTGGTGACCGTTCAGCCACACATCGGCCTGGCCCACCACACCGTTGATGATGAGCTGGGCGTGCTCCGAGCGGGTCACGCGGGAGGTGAATGTGGTCCGGAACCACCAGGGCACCGCGAACCGCCGGATGGTGTCCGGGCCGATCCCGCTCAGGTAACCGAAGCACCTCTTCATGTCCGTGCCAAAGAAGACGTTCGGGCAGTGTCCGGTCTGGACGAGCGCCCCCACCTCTGTGCCTGGAGCGCCCGCGTCATCCGGGTGGACATGCAGCCAAGATCGGGGAACGAACCCCGGCTTGGAGATTGCGCCGCCCGGCTGAGGTGCTTTTGCGCTGCTCTGCACCTGCCAGCCGGCTAGGCCCAGCGTCGTCACGTCGGCCGAGGCCGTGGATGTTCCCCAAAGTCCCAGGGCGGCCAGGACGGCCAATATCGGAAGGAACCTGAACACCGGCGAGCGAGACATACGCATCCTTCCTTACTCAACGGGGCTGGTTGCCCGGGGGAACGTTAGTGCGGAAAGCTACAGGGAAACCAGCTCGGGGGGCCCGGATCCCAGGGTCGCGGGCAGCGAGGCGCTCTACACTCAAATCCGAATCTGTCTTCGTCCCCGCCGGAAGGAGCGCACCCTGCCTCGCACCGCGAGGTCTGCGAGAACCGCCGGCGGGCATCCAGTTGAAACGAAATAGGGAGAAAACGTGCGCGGCATTGGCGTCAAGGAGCTGCTGGAGGCTGGGGTCCATTTCGGCCACCAGACCCGCCGCTGGAACCCGAAGATGCGCCGCTTCATCTACGGAGAGCGGGACGGCATCTACATCATCGACCTTCTCCAGACCGAGGAGCTTCTGGACCGGGCGCGGCAGTTTGCCGGCGATCTGGCCCGGCGGGGGGGAACGATCCTCCTCGTGGGGACAAAGAAACAGGCCCGGGATGTCATCCAGGAGCAGGCCGACAGATGCGGGATGCCCTACGTCAACCACCGCTGGCTGGGCGGACTGCTGACCAACTTCCAGACGATCTCACAACGCATTCGGAGGCTGCACGACCTCGAGCGCTACGAGGCCGAGGGGCAGCTTCAGCTCCTGCCCACACGCGAGCGCATCTCCGCTCAGGCCGACCTGGAAAAGCTGCGTGCCAATCTCGGCGGGGTCAAAAACATGGAGCGAATCCCCAACGCTGTGTTCGTGATCGACCTCAAGACCGAGGCCATTGCCGTCCGGGAGGCTCAGCGCCTGCGCATCCCGATCATCGGTCTGGTGGACACCAACTGCGACCCGGACGGAATCGACTACGTCATCCCGGGCAACGACGACGCGATCCGCTCCTGCGCGGCCATTACCCGGGCCATCGGGGACGTGGTGGCTGATTCCTACAGCGCATACCTGGCCGAGGAGGAACGGGCCAGGCAGGAGCGCGAGCGTCGGGAGGCCGAGGAGCAGGCCCGTCGGGAGGCCGAGGAGCAGGCCCGTCGGGAGGCCGAGGAGCAGGCCCGTCGGGAGGCCGAGGAGCAAGCGCTGCGCGCGGCCGAGGAGGCAGCGGCCGTCGCGGCCGCCACGACGGTCGAACCAGGATCACCGGCTGGGGCGGAGGCCGCGCCTCCGCCACGCGTCCCCCAGCCCGCGTCACCCCAGCCCGCCCCCGAGGCACCACCAACGCAGCCGGCGCCGCCGGCCTCTGAGCCGCCCGCGCCTCCTGAGCCGGCCGCCACCCCGGAGGAGCCGGCGGTCCCGGCCGAGGAGCCAACGCCCGGCCCGGCTGCCACCGACAGCGCTACCCAGGAGGAGGTTCCATGAGCGCCGTATCCGCCCAAGACGTGAAAACGCTCCGCCAGCGCACGGGTGCGCCCATCCTGGCCTGCCGGGAGGCGCTGGCAGAGGCGGACGGGGACTTCGAGCGGGCCGTGGATATCCTGCGCACCCGGGGCGAGGCCAGGGCAGCCAAGCGAGCCGGGGCCGAGGCGCGGGAGGGCGTGGTCCAGGCCTACATACACCAGAACAAGATCGGCGTGCTCGTCGAGGTCGACTCCGAGACCGATTTCGTCGCTCGCACCGAGCGCTTCATCGAGTTCGCCCGCGACGTGGCCCTGCATATCGCGGCCCAGCGGGACCTCCTGGCCATCCGCGACGAGGACGTGCCCCCGGAGGCGCGTGAGCGCGAGGAGCGGATCGCCGCCGAGCAGCTGTCGAATGTCCCCGAGCAGGCGCGCGACCGTGCCATCGCCGGCAAGCTCGAGAGCTGGCTTGATGAAGTGGTCCTTCTCCGTCAGCCCCACGTCAACTCCGACAAGTACGAGGGCCGGACGATCGAGGAGCTGCGGGCGGCGTTGTCCTCCGAGACGGGTGAGAACGTGGTGATTCGGCGGTTTGCCCGCTTCCAGGTCGGTGACTGAGAAAGCTCCGGTGGTGGACGGGGGCGCGGCGGGGCAGCCGGCCTTCCGGCGGGTGCTGCTGAAGCTGTCCGGCGAGGCGTTGATGGGCAAGCTCGCGTACGGCACCGATCCGGAGCGCGTCCAGGCTATCGCCCGAGACGTAGCCGAGGTTCACGCCCGACGGGTTGAGATCGCCATCGTGGTGGGCGGGGGCAACATCTACCGGGGCCTGGCGGCCGCGGCCAGAGGAATGGATCGGGCCACCGGGGACTACATGGGGATGCTGGCCACGGTCCTCAACGCGCTGGCTCTCCAGGACGCGCTGGAACGCGAGGACGTGCCCACCCGGGTCCAGTCGGCGATCACCATCTCCGAGGTGGCGGAGCCGTACATCCGGCGCCGGGCCATACGGCATCTGGAGAAGGGAAGGGTGGTCATCTTCGCCGCGGGCACGGGCAACCCGTTCTTCACAACGGACACGGCGGCTGCGCTGCGAGCCGCCGAAATCCACGCCGAGGTGGTCCTCATGGCCAAGAATGGGGTGGAGGGTGTCTACACGGCCGACCCGGCGCTGGACGCATCGGCCGAGTTCATTCCGGAGATCACCCACAAGGACGCGCTGACCCGCGGACTGCAGGTCATGGACTCCACCGCCTTCGCGCTATGCATGGACAACACCCTGCCGATCGTGGTCTTCAACATGGCTGACGGGCGCAATCTCGACAAGATAGTGTCCGGGCAGCGCGTGGGGACATTGGTGAGGACATAGAAGATGGCTGGGTCGAGTCGAGCGCAGCGAGGCGGACCACGCCCATCGACGGAGGCAGCTCGCTTGGCCATGAGCGTGGTGCCCCGCGGCCCGGAGGGAGGCACGGGGTGACCCTCATCGATGAACTCCTGTCCGATGCCAACGAGCGAATGGGCAAATCGGTGGAATCGATTCGCCACGAGTTCGGATCGGTCCGGACGGGCCGGGCCAGCCCCGCGCTCCTGGACCGCATCGCCGTGGACTACTACGGCACGTCGACGCCGCTCAAGCAGTTGGCCACGATCAACGCTCCCGAGGCCCGGCTGCTGACCATCCAGCCCTACGACAAGAACTCGATCAAGTCGATCGAGCGAGCCATCATGGAATCCGACGTTGGGCTGACTCCGTCCAACGACGGCAACCTGATCCGTTTGGGCGTCCCGGAGCTGACCGAGGAGCGACGCAAGCAGTTGGTCAAGGTGGTTCGGCACATCGCCGAGGACGGCCGGGTGGCCGTGCGCAACATCCGTCGCGACGTCATGCACGACCTGCGCGAGCTCAAGGAGGCCGGGGAGGCGGGGTCTGATGACGAGCACCGGGCTGAGCAAGAGCTCCAGAAGCTCACCGACGCCCGGGTCAAGGAGCTCGACGAGCTGCTCAAGCACAAGGAAGCCGAGATCCTGGAGGTGTGATGGAGCCCGGGAACCCGGATGCCCGGGCTCGCTACGTGGCCATCATCACCGACGGCAACGGACGCTGGGCCCGGCAGCGGGGCCTGCCCGTCATGGCCGGACACGAAGCAGGCGCCGACGCCGTCAAGGCTCGCCTGCGCGACGCGGTGGACCTGGGCATCGCCCAGCTCACGGTGTACTCGTTTTCCACCGAGAACTGGAACCGCTCTCCCGACGAGGTGTCCGGGCTCATGGAGATGTTCACCCGGCGCATTGACCGGGAGACGCCGGAGCTCCACGAGGAGGGCGTGCGCATACGCTTCATCGGCCGCCGTCAGGACCCGGTGCCGGCCGAGTTGATTGAGCGCATGGACTGGGCCGAGGGCGTGACTCGGGACAACGAGCGGATCACGCTGTTCGTGGCCTTCAACTACGGCGGCCGGGCCGAGATCCTGGACGCCGCGCGCGGGTTCAACGGCCAGGACGAACTGGAGTTCCGCAGGCGCCTGTACGCCCCGGAGATGCACGATCCCGACCTGATCATCCGGACCAGCGGCGAGCAGCGGCTGTCCAACTACCTGCTCTGGCAGGGGGCGTATGCGGAACTGGTGTTCCGTGACGAGCTGTGGCCCGACTTCTCGCGGGAGGCGTTCGAGCAGAGCCTCGACGAGTTTGCCGCTCGCCAGCGCCGGTTTGGGGGCCGGTGATGCCCACTCCCCGCCGGGCCCGGGAGACTCGGGAGACCACGCCTCGGCGCGGTTCGGACCTGCTCACGCGCATCCTGGTGGCCATTCCACTGGCGGCGGTGACGGTCGTGTTCATCGACCTGGGTGGCGTGGCCTTCGCCGTGTTCATGATCGCGGTGGGCTTGGCCGGTCTGCACGAGCTCTACCAGCTGCTCGAGCGTTGGCGGCCGGTGACCATAGTGGGCTTCGCGGCGGTGATCGCCATGGTCCTGACCGCCCGGCACGGGGGAGAGCGTGACATAGTGCTGGTGGGTGCCGCCGCGCTGCCGGTTGCGTTCTTGTTTGTGGCCGGCCGGCGCCGGGGGCGGCACAGCGTGGCCGTCGCCGGCACGCTGCTGGGCGTGTCCTGGATCGGCGTGGCGGTAACCCTCACGGTCCTATTGCGTCAGCTTCCCAATGGCAAGGGCGTGATCATCGACGTGCTGCTGGCAACCTTCATCGGGGACACGGCCGCGTACCTGGCGGGGCGGATGTTCGGCCGCCGGCTCCTGGCCCCGAGCATCTCGCCCAAGAAAACGGTCGAGGGCCTGCTGATCGGAGCTCTGGCGGCCGTGGTGACGGTCCTGCTGGCGCGACTGTTTCAGGAGAACTGGCTCAGCCAGGGCCATGCCCTAGTGCTCGGCGTGACGGTCGCCGTATTCGCCCCGTTGGGGGATCTGTTCGAGTCGATGATCAAGCGCGACGCGGGGGCAAAGGATGCCGGCCGCTGGTTCGGACCACACGGCGGGGTGCTGGACCGGGGCGATGCGGCCCTGTTCACCCTGTCCGCGGCGTACTTCGTGTGGCTGGCGCTGGGCGGTTGACGGGGCTCTCGGCGGGTCCTGGGCGTTGATGGCGGACCTCGGCTCATCCTGAGGCCCACGGCGAGCTGGGGGCCGCTGCCTACAATCAGCCCGTGCCTCGCCGCGTGGCCATTCTGGGCTCCACGGGGTCAATCGGAATCCAGGCTTTGGATGTCGTCGCCCGCTCTTCGGGCGAGCTTGAAGTCCTGGCGCTGAGCGCGGCCGAGGCCTGGGAGTCGGTAGTGGAACAGGCGGAGCGCTGTGGCGTGAGGCGGATCGCGCTGGCCGACCGAGACGCGGCGGCCCGGGCCGCCGAGGCCTGGACGGGCGAGGTCCTGGTCGGGCCGGAGGGGATCGTGGAGCTGATCACCCGGTCCGAGTGCGACATGGTGCTGAACGGGATCGTGGGCTCGGCCGGCCTGCTGCCCACGGTGGCCACGCTGGGGGAGGGCATCGACCTGGCGCTGGCCAACAAGGAGTCGCTGGTGGTGGGGGGAGAGCTGGTCTCCGAGTTGTCCCAAGCCACGGGTGCCCAGATTCTGCCCGTGGACTCCGAGCACTCGGCCCTATTCCAGTTGCTGGCGGCGGAGCGACCCGGAACGGTAGATCGGCTGATCCTGACCGCTTCCGGAGGGCCGTTCCGCGGCCGGACCCAGGAGCAGCTCGAGGGCGTGACCGTGGCTGAGGCGCTGGCCCATCCCACCTGGGAGATGGGGGGCAAGATCACGATCGACTCGGCCACGCTGATGAACAAGGGACTGGAGCTGATCGAGGCCCACCATCTGTTCGGCCTGCCCTACGACCGGATCGATGTGGTTGTCCACCCCCAGTCGATCATCCACAGCCTGATCTCGCTGTGCGACGGGGCCACGCTGGCCCACCTGGGCTATCCAGACATGCGGGTCCCGATCTCCTACGCCCTGCATCATCCAGAACGGGTTGACGTGCCCGTGGCCCCGCTGGACCTGGTGGCCGTGGGCGAACTGACCTTCGAGGCTCCCGACGAGCAGACGTTCTCCTGCCTGCGCCTGGCCCGGGAGGCGGCCCGGGCGGGCGGCACGGCCCCGTGCACGCTCAACGCGGCCAACGAGGTGGCCGTACACGCCTTCCTGGCCGGGAGGATCGAGTTCCTGGACATCCCTGACGTGATCGAACAGACGCTCGAGGGACAACCCGCGCAGCGAGTCCATTCCTTCGATGCCCTGGCCGAGGCCGACCACCGGGCCCGGGAGCTGGCCGGCGAACTGGTGAGCGCCCGAGCGGCGGCATAGGCGAGTCGAGCAGCCCACGACACGGACTCTTCGCGTCCTTTAAGGGGTGCCTGCCACACTCACTGCGGTGTCGTATGTCTATGCCTTCCTGGGCTTCGCCGCCCTGATCATCCTGCACGAATTCGGGCACTTCCTGGCCGCCAAGGCGGTGGGGATGCGGGTGGAGCGATTCTCGCTGTTCTTCGGCCCCCTGCTGGTGCGCAAGAAGTGGGGCGAGACCGAGTACGGCATCGCTCCGATACCGCTCGGGGGCTACGTACGGATCACGGGCATGAACCCGCACGAGGACATCCCGCCCGAAGCGGTCCCGCGGGCCTATTACAACCAGCCGGTGTGGAAGCGGGTGGTGGTGATCGCGGCCGGGCCGGTCATGAACCTCCTGCTGGCCTTCGTGATCGTGTGGGCGCTGTTTCTGTCCAACGGGCAGGCCGTGGTCAACAAGCAGGTGGCCGCGGTCGACGCCGCTCCGGCGTCCAAGGTCCTCAAGCCTGGTGACCAGATCGTCTCGGTGGACGGCGTCAGCGGCTCGGCGGAGACCATCCACAACGCGATCATCAAGCACCGTTGCCCAGGGCCACTGACCAACGGCTGTGAGGCCAGCACCGCGGCCCACGTAGTGGTAAGGCGCGACGGGCATCTGCTGACCTTCAACATCAAGCCCCGCTACAACGCGTCGGACCGCGAGATGCTCCTCGGGTTCGCGTTCGGCCAGAAGCAGCAGTCGGTGGGGGTCGGCCAGGGAGCCTCGCTGGCCGTAAGCGAACTGTGGTACGTGACCAAGGCCACCGTGTCAGCGGTGGCGCATGTGGTCAACCCCAAACCCCAGCAGCGGCTCTCCAGCGTCGTGGGCGCCTACAAGGTCACCCAGCAATCCTTCGCCCAGGACACCACCAGGGCCCTGTGGGTGCTGGCCCTCATCTCGCTGTCCCTGGCCATCATCAACCTGTTCCCCTTCCTACCCCTGGACGGAGGGCACATCTTCTGGGCGGTGGCCGAGAAGGTGCGGGGAAAGCGGATCCCGTTCGAGGTGATGGAGCGTGCCAGCGCGGCGGGATTCATCTTGATCATCATCATCTTCGTGATCGGGCTGACCAACGACATCTCGACCCTCTCCGGCTCGGGGTTCAACGTCCACTAGGTCATCGGGTGGTTGCGCCCGCCCCCCGGCGAAAGGGTGGCCCCTTTCGCTCTATGCTCCCACTTTCCAGGTGAAACGAGGCTGAGGAGAGAGCATGGAGAGCAGCACGATCACAGCGGCGATCGGCCGGGCGGTCGACGCCCCCACCCTGACCGAGGCACTCCGCCGCACCGCGGCCAACCATCCTGACATCGTCGCCGTGCGCACGGCCGATGACAGCGTCTCCCTGACCTGGCCCGAACTCCTGGCCCGCGTGGACGCGCTGGCCGGCGGTCTGGCCAAGCTCGGACTCCGCCGTGGCCACACGCTGGCCATCATGCTGGGCAACCGCCCTGAGTTCCATCTGGCGGATCTGGCCGGCGTGACGCTGGGGGCCACGCCCTTCTCGATCTACACGACCTACCCGGCGGAGGAGATCGAGTACCTGATCAATGACGCGGACAGCCGGCTGGCCATCGTGGAGCAGGCGTTCCTGCCCGTGATGTTGGAGGCGCGGAAGAACCTCCCCCAGCTCGAGCACGTCATCGTGGTGGACGGCGAGGCGCCCGAGGGGACGCTGGCGCTGGCCGAGGTCGAAGGGTCTAATCCGGACTTCGACCCGGCATCTGTCGGGTCGGCCGAGGCCGACGACATCCTCACGCTGATCTACACCTCCGGGACCACGGGGCCGCCCAAGGGAGTCCAGCTCACGCACCACAACGTGATGGTCGCCGCGCAGTCCACCGAGGAGATCATCACCTTTGAACCGGGCAGCCGAGTGATCTCATGGCTGCCCGCGGCTCACATCGCTGAGCGCATGGCCCACCACTATCTGCCGGTGGTCTTCGCGGGAACGGTGACCACGTGCCCCAATCCGCGGGAGATCTTGACCTACCTGCCCCAGGTTCATCCCACGTGGTTCTTCGCCGTACCGCGCATCTGGGAGAAGCTCAAGGCCGGCCTCGAGGCCATGCTGGCCGGTCAGCCGGAGGAGCAGCGAAAGCCCGTTGAGGAGGCGATGGCGGCCTCACTCGAGCGCCTGCGGCTGCGCCAGTCCGGCGAGCCGGTAGGAGAGGAGATCGAGGCGCGGGCGGCCGAGGCGGATCAGAAGTACTTCGCTGGAATCCGGGGCATGCTCGGCCTCGACCAGGTCTTGGGAGTCAACGTCGGTGCCGCGCCCACTCCGGTCGAGGTGCTGGAGTTCTTCCACGCGCTGGGTATCGAGCTGGCCGAGCTGTGGGGGATGTCGGAGACGTGCGGTGCCGGCACGTGCAACCGGCCGGGTGAGGTCAAGATCGGAACGGTGGGGCCACCGGCGCCTGGGTGCGAGATCAAGATCGCCGATGACGGTGAGGTCCTGCTGAAGGCGTCGTTCGTCATGCTCGGCTACCGCAACCAGCCCGAGAAGACCGCGGAGGCGATCGACCCGGACGGCTGGCTGCACACCGGCGACATCGGAGAGCTGGACGAGGACGGCTATCTGCGGCTGATCGACCGCAAGAAGGAGATCATCATCAACGCGGCCGGCAAGAACATGTCGCCGGCCAACATCGAGGCGGCCATCAAGACGGCCAGCCCGCTGATCGGCCAGGCGGTGACCATCGGTGACCGGCGGCGCTACAACACGGCGCTGATCGTGCTCGATTCCGATTTCGCCCCGCAGTGGGCCAAGGGAAACGGGCTGGAGGGGACGTCGCTGGAGGAGTTGGCCGGTGAGTCGAAGGTGATCGAGGCCGTCCAGGAGGGGATCGATGAGGCCAACCGGCACCTGGCCCGGGTGGAACAGATCAAGAAGTTCACCGTCGTGGCGGGCGACTGGCTGCCGGGCGGTGACGAGTTGACGCCGACCATGAAGCTCAAGCGCAAGCCGATCGCCGAGAAGTACGCCGGCGAGATCGAGACCATGTACTCGGGCTGAC
>JBPYDM010000126.1:0-15426 GCA_051986255.1 Solirubrobacteraceae bacterium
CTCGGAGGGAAGGCGGCCGAGGCCACGTTTTGGACGCTCCGGCTGCTCCCCCAGGTAGGGGACCAGGCGGAGACCGCTGACCTGGCGGCGCTCCGGCGGGCGCTACGGATCACGGTGCCAGCGCCGCCGGCTGCCGCGTAGGCCCACATTCGGTTGGCCCAGGTCGGGCTGTTGGAGCCAGTTCAAATCGCGCGCTGCGCAACCCGGGGGGCGCGGTGCGGACGAGGGGGCCGCGGTACGGACGAGGGGGGCGCGGTGCGGACGAGGGGGCCCCGGTACGGGGAGGGGGCCGCGGTACCGGCATGCGCCGCGAAACGGTCATGCGCCCCGGTACGGGCATGCGCCGCGGTACGGGCATGCGCCCCGGCCGGGGCAGGGCGCGATACGGGCAGGGCGCCCCGGTAAGCCCAGGGGCGCGGTGCAGCGTCACGTAGCGCCCTGCACTCTCGGCGCTAAGTGACGCTACCTCCGCTATAGGCGTGTGGCGTCACTCGGCGTCGCGGGCTGTGCGCGCTTTGTTACGCCACACGGTGTCCTCGCGCTTCCACGCCCGCCCCGCCAGCCAAACACCCAGCCTGAGTCAACCGGGTAGACAACGAGAGCGCAAGCGGCCGGGCCGGTCTATCGGGCTGGCTCGCCGGGCCCGAGATCCAGTTCCTCGGACTCGAACACCACGCCCAGTTCCTCCAGCACCACACGCCGGGGACCCGCCTCGACCGTCCCCGCTACATCCGCGTGGAATCCCTCTCGCTCGGCCAGCTTGACCACCTCGTCGCCGAAGCCATCGGCACAGTACACGGCAAAGCCCGCTCCCATGTTGAGCGTGGAGTAGGCGGCCGCCGGGTCAAGCTCCGCCTGGCCCGATAGGAAGCTGAGCACCTCGGGAACCTCCGGCAGCCGCCTAATCCGGTAGGTCAGCTCGCGCCGGGGGCGCATCAGCTTGAGCAGGCCATGACCGGTGATATGGCTGAGGTAATGGACAGGCACATCGGTGGCCAGCACCGCCCGGACCAGCCCGACGTATACGAAGCTCCTGTCCAGCAGGGCCTCGCCGAACTGACGGCCGCTGGGCAGCACGGTGGCGTACCCCCCCGGGAGGTCGGCGGCCACCTTCCTAGCCAGCGAGGCGCCGTTGGCGTGCAATCCACTGCTCCTGACGAGCACGATCTCATCACCGGGCGCGAGGTCCTGACCCAGGAGGGCCGCCCGGCCTTCCGGCACCATTCCCACGGCGCTGCCCGCCAATTCGATGTCCTCGGACGAAACCAGATCCGGCAGGGATGGAGATTCGCCCCCGCCCCACGCCGCCCCCGCGTCCTGACAGGCCTCCCGCCAGCCTACGAGAAGGGCCTCGTGTGCCTCCTGGTCGTGGTACCAGCTGGAGGATCCGGTGGCGAAGTAGGCGTTGACCACGAGCGGAAGCGCGCCCACGCAGCACAAGTCGTTGACGATCGCGGCCACCGTGTCGTAGCCCACGCTGGCGAACCCCGTCGCGCCTACCCGGTCGCGAAGCTGGCGGGCAATGACCGACTTCGTCCCCAGGCCCTCGACCACGAAGCCCAGCGTCAGCCCGCCGCACTGGAACACAAAGGCCGGCTCGCCCCGAGACTCGTCCAGCGCACGGCCCCCGTATCGCTCGAGCAGCTCGGAGGTCTTGAGCGCCTCGCTCAGCGCTCCTCGCTTGCCGGCATCAAGTGCCCGGTAGTCGACACCCGCGGATCTGTAGGCGGAGCTGCCGGAGGTCATTCCGCCGGTCGCAGCATAGCCGCGGGGCACACCGGCCAGGGAGCCGGGCCGCGGACGCCGACCGCGGCCACAGACGAGTGGCTACCCCTCGTCGGAGTACGCGTCGTCCGAACCCCGATCCTCAGCCTGGTCGTCCGAACCCCGATCCTCAGCCTCTTCGTCCGAACCCCGATCCTCAGCCTCGTCCAAGCTCGGCGGCTCCGACCGCGGCGGGGCAGAATGGGTGTCCCCGGAGCCGGTGGAAGTGACCGCGGCCACGACCGGAGGCGGCGATGACTTGATCGGTGGCGTGCCTGGCCGGACCTTGATGATCCGGAAGCGCAGGACGCCGTCGGTGATCCGGAGCGTGTGAGACAGCTCGTCGATCATGGATCCCGGGGCGTGGAACTGGAGGAGGTGATACTCGGCCTCGGGCTGGTGGCGGATCTCGTAGGCCAGCGGCCGCCGCCCCCAGTCGTCGTCGCGCTCGACCGTCCCGTTCGCGCCCTGGATCGCCGACTGCACCAGGGACAGGACCCTCTCCCGCTGTTCGGCAGTGGCATCGCTGGAGAGCAGGAGCAGGAGGTCGTAGAGGGGAGATTGCTCAGCCATCAGGTCCGGCGAGGATAGCGGCCGCCCTGATTAGGGGGTTCTGATGGCGGCAGGCAGACAACCGCTGACGTACGCCTCGCTGGCTGAAGTGTGGCTCTGAGTGTCGCAATGGCGACGCTCAGAGCCAGAAATCGCGGGTGGGACCGGCTCACGTGTCGCCGACTCGCTGAGCGTCTCGCAGTAAGCGCCGTCGCTCATCCGCTGAACTTGATAGCCGCCTTGTGCCGAATGTCCGCCAGCTGCTCGTCCACCCAGTCACCCGGAGTGCGGGCTGTGACGATCGATCGCAGCCCCTCGTGCCGGCGCCGGCGTTCTGACTCGGGCATGGTCAGGGCCGCGTGAATCGAGTCGGCCAGCTCCTGAATGTCGAACGGATTTACTGACAGCGCGTAGTCCCCGAGCTCCTCGTGGGCGCCGGTGTTCTCGGACAGGATCGACACGCCCGCCCGCCCGTTGACCATCGGGCCCTCCTTGGCCACCAGGTTCATGCCGTCGAACATCGCGTTCACGATCAGGACGTCGTAGTGCTTGTAGGCGGACACCGCCTCCTCGAGGTCGTCCCGAAGCTTGAGCTGTATGGGCATCCAATCCGGCGAGCCGTGCCGGTGGTTGACCACGGCCACGACGGCTTCGATCCGCTCGAGGTACTCGGCGTACTCCGGCACATCGGTTCGCGAAGGCATGAGCTGGGCGATGAACGTCACGTGCTCGCGGAACTCCGGATGCTGTTCGAGGAACACGTCGAACGCGCTGAAGCCCCGCAGCACATTCTTGGACAGATCAGCTCGGTCTACGCGCAGGATCAGGTAGTCGCGCCGGCGCCGGAGGAGTTCCCGCTCGAGTTCTCTGGTCCGGGGTCGCTCGGCCACGGCCTGAACGGCTCCGGCGTCGATGGGTAGCGGGTAGGCTCGCACCCAGACCTCGCGGTCATCGAACCTCACCATCCCGCGCTGGAAGTCCACCTCGAGTCCCATCAGATCCTCGCAGCACTGGAGGAAGTTGCGCCGGTACGAGCGGGTGTGGAAGCCGATGATGTCGTTGGACAGGATGCCCCGGTAGACCTCGTCGCGGAGGATCGTGGGCAACACGCGCCAGGAGTCCGATTGGCTCCACGGGATGTGGACGAAGTGGTGCAGGAACACGTCGGGACGGGCGCGGCGGAGCAACGCCGGCAGCGTGTACAGGTGGTAGTCGTGCACCATCACCACTGGCTCGGGTACCCCTTCGATCTCTTCCAGCACGGCCCTGGCCAAGTCCTCGTTGACCACGTTGTAGCCGAACTCGAACGCCTCCGTCTCGTTCCGGCGGATGTCGGGCGCGTTGCTCAGGTCCCACAGGTAGTGCTGGATGAACCAGAGCATCGGGTTGGCGATGATGTTGTAGAAGCGGTCGTAGGCGTCCGGATCCGAGGCCACCAGCTTGACCCGGTAATCCCCACCGCCGGGCGCCATCACGGCGAACGGCCGTCCCTGGTTCTCCTCGGCCGCCATCACGTCCTCGTCGGTCATGGCCGAGGCCACCCAGGTCACGTCTCGATGCGAGGCCAGCCCGATCAAGGCGGTGACCAGTCCGCCGGTCCCCCGGCGGACCTCCCCATCGGGGCCGAAGGTCACCGGCCCGCGATTCGACACAAGCACCAGGGGCGAATCGGCCATGCTTACATCATCCCCCTCGGAACGTCCGGCCGCTTACGTCAGGCCTCCGGCATCCCCCTCGGAACGTCCGGCCGCCGGCCGCTCGGTGCGGCCCAGCCCGTAGCTCAGGCATGTCAGGCGTCCAGCTGCCCGATCAGCCCCAGCCAGTCGCGGAGCAGCCTCGGCATGAGAAACCGCTTGCGCACGGCCTCCTTCCCGGCCCGGCCGAGCTGCTTGCCCAGACCGGGATCCCCCAACACCTCCAGGGAGCGCTGCGCGCACTCCTCCACGCTGCTGACCAGGAACCCGGATTCGCCGTCGGTGACCTGAAGGGGGATGCCGCCCACGTCCCCGCCGATGAACGGGCGGGCCTTCCAGATTGCCTCGGTGACGGTGAGCCCGAACCCCTCGCGGGTTGACTTCTGGATGACCGCGTCGCAGTAGGACTGGAAGGCGTTCACCTCGATCGCCCCCACGTTGTTGAGATTGTTGAGGATGTGGATGTCCGGGTCGCCATCGGCGTGGGCGACGGTGGCGTTGAAGTAGTCCCACCCCTCTGGATCGTCGGTGGCCATCGAGCCCACCAGGGCCAGCTGGACGTCGCTCATCTCCTCCTTGACGATCCGGTAGGCGTCGATCACTCCGAGCGGATCCTTCCAGGGGTCAAAACGCGACACCTGGCAGAGCAGCGGACGGTCGACATCGATCCCGAACTGGCCGCAGATGTACACAGCATCCTCGGGGGAGAACGCCATGTTCTTGGGGGCCAGCGGATCGATGGCCGGTGGCAGGATGTGGGCCCGGCCATCGACGGCCTCCGGGACGTATTGCTGCATGTGGAAAACCGCGGCGGCATAGGGCTCCAGGTAGGGCACGAACCTGGAAAGTGTGTCCTGGTGGGGCGTGCTGAGGTCGATGTGGCAGCGCCACACCCACTCGCGGCCCTTGTCCCGGACCAGCATTGGGATGGCCGCCGGCTGCGGGTCGTGGATGATGCACACATCCCAGCCGTCGCTGAGCTGGGCGGCGTTGATCTCGTTGTAGCGCTGCCAGATCTGCCATTGCTCCTCGCTGAGGGGGTTGGGGCTGCCCTGCAGGGCGTTGTGCATGAGCTTGGTGGCGTTGAAGAACTCCTCGCGGCCGTAGATCACCTGCCATTCGCACTCCAGCCCCACGTCGATCATCAGCGGCACCAGCGTGCTCAGGATCTCGGCCACTCCTCCCCCGAACGCCGTGGCCGACAGGTGGAGGATGCGCATGCCCTTCAACGCGGCCGCCAGCTGCTCGATCTCCTCGATCAGCGGGCGCCCGACGATGCTCGCGTAGTCCGACAGGTTCTTTTGGGCTACGGAAACGGGCTGGAGCATGTAAACGTGTCGGCTTCTCAGCGAAGTCGCGGGCGGAAGATAGCGCGAGCGGACGCGGTCAGGATGCGGCCCCGCGCAGCCGGCGAACTCCGTCCTCGACGGCCCCGAGCAACTTTTTGTGGAGCGCCCCGTTGGACGCCGAGATGCTGGACATTTGAAACTCGTGACCGGACCCCAGCAGCGGGCGCTCATCCAGCGGGTGGCCCCAGCCATCCGTGCACACTCCTCCCGCCTCTTGCAGGCACAGCCATGGAGCCGCGAGGTCGTAGGGAGAGTTGTTGAGCACGGCCCCACCGGCCACGCGCTCGAACTCCTGGCGCATGCCGGGCACGTCGTCGATCAGGCGCGATCCCACCTCGATCACGGCGTCGAGCTGGCCGGTGACGATCCGGGTCATGGCGAAGGCCTGCGAGCCAAGGTCGAACGTGCCGCCCCCCACCGAGGAGGCGTCGATCAGGTCACCCAGCACTTCGACGGTGGGGCGCACCGGCCGTCCCCGGAAGCCATAGGCCCAGAACATCCGCCCGACGTCGGTCACCGGGCTGAGATCGACGGGGCGGCTGGACCTGACTCCGGACCCCCGTTGGGCCAAGTACCAGTCCCCGGCCTTGATCTCCACCACGCAGCCCACCTGGAGGTCAGCCATGCGGGGGTTGGAGCCGTCCAGGGGGGCCAGGGCCACGGCCACGCATGCCGACTCAAGCCCGGCCATGGCGGGTCGCGTGCCGTCGATGGGGTCGACGACGAGCACGTGGGTCGCGTCATCGGGCGCGACCAGTCCCTGGTCCTCGGAGTAGAAGGCCAGTCGCGGAGCGCGCTCGGCCAGGAACTCCCGGAGCGAGCGCTCGGCCAGCGCGTCCACGGCGAAGGTGATGTCTCCGCCGGCGCCCTCGCCGTGACTCTTCCGCCCGGCGTGTGATCCCAGCTCAGGGAGGACGCGCGTGCGCAGATGCTGGGCCAGCTCGAGGACGAGCGCGGGGTCTGGCCGACCGGCCGTATCGGTAGGGGCGATAAGCACCTACTCCTGGTCGGGGATCTCGAGCGTGAACGTGGTCTGTCCCACCTCGGAGCGCACGGTCAGACGGCCGGACATCCGCTCGGCCAGCTCAGATGCGATGGCCAGGCCCAGCCCCGAGCCCTGGATGTCATCGCCTGTGTAGAAGGGCTCGAAGATTCGGCTGAGAGCTCCCTGGTCGATGCCCTGACCGTCGTCGCGGACGGCCAGGCGGACGTGACCGTTCATGCGGCCCGCCGTGACGACGATCTGGGTGCCCGGTCCGGTATGGACCAGGGCGTTGTCGAGCAGGATCCGCATAATCTGGGCCATCCGCACCGGGTCGCAGAGGGCGTCAATCGTCCGGGTGGCCAGCCGCAGTTCGAGGTGGGCATCGTGCTGGGCCAGGGCCGGCTCAAACTCCGAGGACACCGACCGGGTGAGTTCCGCCAGGTCCACCGGCTCGGGGCGGAGTTGCATCGCCCCTGACTCCAGGCGAGAGAGATCGAGTAGATCCACTGAGAGCTTCCTGAGCCGCTCCACCTGCTCGGAGAGCTGGTCCAGGAACCGGCGGCGGGTCTCCGGGTCGAGGTCGTCGTCCTCGAGCAGCTCGATGAATCCGGCCAGCGAGAAGATCGGGGTGCGGAGTTCGTGGGACGCCGTGGCGATGAACCTCTCTCGAGCGGATTGGAGCTGAGCCAACTGGTGCTGCATCTGGTTGAAGGTGCGAGCGAGCTGTCCCAGCTCATCCGGAGAGTCGACCTCGATTTGTTGCTCGAAGTCGCCGCCGGCCACTTTTTCGGCCGCCCTCTCCAGGCGCTTGACCCGGAGCGTCAACGCCCGGGCCACCGGATACCCCAGGACCAGCGTTATCAGCAGGGCGATTCCACCCGCGATCAGGATCTGCCGGCGGACCACGTCCACGCTGTGAACCACGTCCGAGACGGGCGAGGAGTACACGACCACGTTGTCAACTCGCCCCTGGAAAGCCACGGGGTAGGCAGCCTCAGCCAAAGTCCCGGCGTTCGTGTGGCTCGTGCCCGTCTGCGGCTGGCCTGATTGAGCCGCCTTCAAAGCCACGTCTGGCGGCAGCGTTGCCGCGGTCCCGGGCTTGGGTGAATCCGCCACCGGGGAGAGCTCCAGGCCGGCCGGAGTGCGGGTGGCCAGCATCAGCGTGACGCGATAGCCGGATTCCAGAGCCGCCGCATTCACACGGTCTTCCACCACCCGCGTGGGATATCGGCTGCCCGGGCCGATCGTGGCCACGATCTGGCCTGAATACTGCCGCGCCGCAGTGGACAGGGAGGTGAGCCGGGCACCTACCAGTCGTGACCTGAGCCCCGGAGCCACGAACAGATACAGGACGGCGATGGCCACGGCCGTGATGGCGAAAAAGATCAGGGTGAGCCGGTTACGCAGTGAGCCGCGCAGTCCGCCTTGCAGCCGGGCGAGTCCTCGCCTCCGGCCGGCCATCACGACTCGGTGTCCCGGAAGCGATAGCCCACCCCCCGCACCGTGAACAGATATTCGGGATCCTTGGGCTCGCGCTCGATCTTCTCCCGCAGGTGGCGGATGTGCACGTCGATCGTGCGCGGGTCGCGGTAGGCGGCATCGCCCCAGATACGCGAGAGCAGCATGTCGCGGGTGAACACCCGGCCGGGCGCTCGGGCCAGCAGCGAGATGATCTCGAACTCGACGAACGTCAGCTCGACGTCCTGTCCGCGAAGGCGGACCGAGCGCTTGGCGAAGTCGAGGCGCAGTTCGTGGATCTCCAGCGGCGTCTCCTCCCCCGAAGGATCCGCGGGGCGGCTCATCTCCGCCCGGCGGAGCGCGGCCTTGATCCGGCTGGAGAACTCCCGCAGCGAGAACGGCTTGGTGATGTAGTCGTCCGCTCCCAGCTCTAGCCCGACCACCTTGTCGATCTCATCCGAGCGCGCGGTGAGCATGATGATCGGCACAGAGCTGCGTCCTCGCAGCCGGCGGCACACCTCGAGACCATCCACCTGGGGAAGCATCAGGTCCAGCACGACCAAATCGAACGGCTGCTCGTCGAACCGGTCCAGCGCCTCACGCCCATTCGTGGCCTGAACGACCTCGTAGCCATCGCGGCGCAATGGATAGGAGAGCAGCGTCTGAATCGACTGCTCATCATCGACGAGCAGGATGCGCGCTGTTGTTTCCGCCACGATCTTCCTTCCTGTGAGACAAAGGGTAATTCACACAAGATCCCCCCGGCTCGGGGGTTAGTCTCCGGGGGCAATGCTCGAGCCGCGGATCTACCGCAAGGCCCTTGTACCCGCCCTGCTGGCGGTAGTGGTATTGGCCTTCTCGCTGAGGGACCAGCAGGGAGCGCTGAGCACGGGAATCATGCCTGACGCCTTCAACGGGGGCAGCGCCTACGCCGGTATGCAGTCGCTAGCCGCCGCTTACCCCGACCGACGCCCTGGCTCGGTGGGGGACGATCGGCTCGCCTCGGCGGTGTCCCGGCAGCTCGAGGGCGACGGCTTCTCCGTGTCGACCGACAGCTTCGCCGCCTCCACCGTGGACGGCACCCGGACGCTCCGGAACGTGGTCGGGGTCCGGGCCGGAGCGCGACCGGGCAGTATCGTGATCGTTTCCCATCGGGACGCGCTGGGCCGACGAGCCGAGGCCAGCCTGTCGGGCACGGCGGTGATGCTTGAGCTGGCCCGGGTGCTGTCCGGGCAGAGTCTCCGGCGGACGCTGGTCATGGTCTCCACCAGTGGCTCGGACGGCGCTGCTGGGGCCGTGCGTCTGGCATCGCAGCTTGCCGCCCCAGTGGACGCGGTGCTCGTGCTGGGCGACCTGGCCGGCGTCACCACGCGGGAACCCATCGTCGTCCCCTGGTCCAACGCGCAGCAGGTGGCGCCAACGGTGCTGCGCAACACCCTGTCGGCGACTCTGGCCGGGCAGACGGGACTGTCCGCCGGAGGTTGGGCGCTGCCGGCGCAGGTGGCGCATCTGGCCTTCCCGATGACCGGCGGCGAGCAGGCGCCTCTCAACGCCCAGGGGATTCCCGCGGTCCTGCTCTCGCTATCCGGCGGGAACAGCCCCTCGCCCGTCGAGCTCACCTCACAGCCACGCATGATCGCCATGGGACGGGCGGTCCTTCAGGCCATCACCGCGCTGGATGCCGGGACGGCCGTGCCCGGCCCTTCGTCCTACCTGCTCTGGGATGGAAAGGTGGTCCCGGCCTGGGCGATCGCACTGCTGGTCCTGGCGCTGATCATCCCCGTGCTGGCCATGACCGTCGATGGCCTGGCCAGAGCCCGGCGGAGAGGGTATGTCATCTCGCGCTGGGTGGGATGGGTGCTGGCGGCAGGGCTGCCGTTCGGGCTGGCTGTTCTGCTGGTGGAGGTGGCCCGGTGGACGGGATGGATAGCCCCTGCCCCGCCGGGGCCGGTGGCGGCCGGAGCGGTTCCCCTGGGCGCCGGCGGAATCGCGCTGTTGGTGGTGCTGGTCCTCCTCATCGGCTCGGGCCTGGCCTGGTTGCGGCCGTTACTGGTCCGTTCTCTGCGGCTGGACGGAAGTCTGGATGGCCGCATCGCGCGGGTCCGAGGCCGGCGCGGAGCGGGGCGTCTGCGGGATGACGCCGCCGGTTCGGAGACTGGCCCGGCTGCCGGCGTGCTGCTGGTGCTGTGCCTGGTTTCTCTGGCGGTTTGGGTCACCAACCCGTTCGCCGCCCTGCTGCTCCTGCCCGCGCTGCACCTGTGGCCTTGGGTGGTGGGCTCTCAGCGTCGGCTGCCTATTCCGGCCAACATCCTGTTCGTGCTGGCGGGGCTGGCGGCTCCGGCGCTCCTGGCCGCCTACTTCGCCACCAGCTTTGGCTTGGGGCCGGTCGGCGTGGCTTGGAGCGGGGTGCTGCTGCTGGCCGGCGGCGGGGTAGGTGTGGCGAGCGCGCTCGAGTGGAGCGTGCTGGCCGGGTGCGCCGTCGCCGTGGTAGTGATCGCCGCGCGCTCGGCCCGCCTGGTGCGAAAGGAGGAGATGAGCATCAGCATCCGGGGACCCGTCTCCTATGCCGGCCCTGGGTCGCTGGGAGGCACGGAATCAGCCCTCCGAAGATGAGCTGATGTATTGCCATGACCCAGTCCGCATCCCTGCTGCCAATCTCCCTCTCCGCCGGCCGGCGCCGCCGGCCGTTCTGGCGCCGGCTGCTTCGCGACGTGTCCTGGGTGCTCATCATCTCGGGCGCTCTTCTGCTCATCGACGCTGGCGTGACGCTGATCTGGCAGGAGCCGCTGACCGCGGTCATCGCCCTGGTCAAGCGGGAGGACATCAACCAGCGTTACCTGAAGTACCGCACAGCGCCGCTCTCGGCGCTTGACCAGCGCGCGCTCTCAGCTCTCCACACCCTGCCCCACCGGATCGCCTACCTGGCCCGCCGGGAGCAGCGTCAGGTCCCGACCGGCGCGGCGCTCGGCCGGATCGACATTCCCAAGATCGGCGCCACCTACACGGTCGTGGAGGGAACCGACCAGGCCAGTCTGGAGGAGGGGCCGGGCCACTACCCGTCAACCGCTCTACCCGGCCTGAGTCAGACGGTGGCCATCGCCGGGCACCGCACCACCTACCTGGCCCCCTTCCGACATATCGACGCGCTCCGCCCGGGCAACTCGATCGTCGTGACCATGCCTTACGGCAGGTTTTTCTACGCGGTCGAGTACACCCGCATCGTCGTGCCCACCGCCTGGTGGGTGACCCGAAACGTGGGGTACGACCGCCTGGTCCTCTCCGCCTGCAACCCGCTGTACAGCGCGGCCCAAAGAATCGTCGTGTTTGCCCGTCTCATGCGCACGGTGCCGTTCGGTACGGCCCGCTCCGCATGACATTCGTCGAAGCCGGCGTTCAGATCCGATGCTCGAAGCCCTCGAGCCGGGTGCCCGAATCCATGAAGGACACCCCGGGCTGACCATCCACCACCCGCCCGACCCAGCTCAAGGGCCGGGGCGAGCTGGCCTGGGCAAGCTCGGCGCAGGCCGGCGGAAGGCAGGCGCACAGCTCGTAGTCCTCACCGGCCGTGGCCGCCAGCACCCTCGGGTCGGCCCCGAGCTGCTCGGCCACCTCCGCCACCCCGCGATCCAGCGGCAGTTTGCCCAGCCAGAGCTCGAGCGAGACGCCGCTACGCCGGGCCAGGTGCCGAGCATCGGTGGCCAGTCCGTCGCTGATGTCAATCATGCCGCGCGCACCTGCCCGGGCTAGGGCTCGCCCCTGCTCCAGCTGTGGCTGGGGCCGGGCGTAGCGGGCACGGAGCCCGTCGGCGAGCTCGGCCGGCAGGGCGGCGGCGTCCGCTCGACCCTCGAGTAGGGCCAGCCCGGCTCCAGCGCCTCCCAGGGCGCCGGTCACGCCCACGAGGTCGCCTGGCATCGCGCCGTCGCGGCCCACCAACTCGCCCGGATCGGAGATCCACCCCACGACGGTGAACGTGAGCACCAGCGCGGGCGCCCGGGTCACGTCGCCCCCGGCGATGCTGATCTCGAGCGCCTGGGCCAGTTGCACCGCCCCGGATACCACTGGCAGGATGAAGTCCTCTGAGGCGCCGGGAGGAACCCCGAGCGCCAGATACGCTTCGGACGGGCTGGCTGCCATGGCCGCCAAATCAGATACAGCGCCGGCCAGCGCCCGGTGCCCAATCTCCTCGGGCGGCAGTTGTGACTGGCGGAAGTGAACGCCCTCGACCATCGTGTCGATCGACGTGACCGCATAGCCGCCGGCCCGGACCACCGAGGCGTCGTCCCCGGGGCCTCGCAGGACGCGCGGCCCGGCCGCCGGCAGCATCGCCTCGACGCGATCGATCAGGTCGAGCTCGCGCATAGGCGCGGGGAGCTCTACCTGTGCCGGTAGACGATCCGCGCGCGGTCGAAGTCGTACGGGGAGAGTTCGACCCGGACGCGGTCTCCGGGGAGGATCCGGATCCGGAACCGCCGCATCTTTCCCGCCACGTGGCCCAGAACGGTCCGGTCCATGTCGTCCAGCTTGACGCGGAACATGGCGTTGGGCAGGGCCTCCACCACCTCGCCTTCAAGCTCGAGTTTCTCTTCCTTGGGCATGTGCCGGTGTAACGCTACCAGCAGAAAGGACGCACTCAGTGGCCTGGGGGGCCCGTGCCGCCTCCGCCGTGACGGCCATGGCCGCCCCCGGCGGGAGGTCCGCCGCCTGCGGGGGGTCCGCCTCCGGGGGGTCCGCCGCCTGCGGGGGGTCCGCCGCCTGCGCCATGTCGGGTCCTCGGGCCCCCAGCCGGAGGAGCCTGCGGAGCCGGCGCGTACAGGTTCGATGGGTAGGGATTCGCAATGACGGGCTTGGGTGGAGGTGCCTTAACCGAGTGCGGTCCGACGAAAGCCGTCCCCGTCCACGGCGTGGTTGGTGGCGTCCAGTCACCACAGAAGCCGTTTGAGGCCGACAGCATGAAGTCGTGCCAGATGGGGGCGGCCAGCGCGCCTCCGAATCCGTTGGCCATAGGGACGTTGCCCTGCGGATAGCCCACCCATACGCCGGTCGACAGCCGGGGCGTGTAGCCGACGAACCACGCGTTGTCCATGTTCTCGGCCGTACCTGTCTTGCCGGCCGCCGGACAGCCGTAGTTGGCCGCGGTGCCGGTGCCGCTCTCGATCACGGTCTTCAGCACCTGGGTGGCCGCGTAGGTCTCGGCGTAGGAAAAGACCCGGTGGCGTGGCGGATCGCCCAGGTTGAGCACGCTGCCATCGGGGAACACCACCCGCCTGATGATGGTGGGCGCGATGTGGTAGCCGCCGTTGGCCAGGGTGGCGTACGCGTCGGCCATCTCCAGCGGGGTCACTCCAACCCGCAGCCCTCCGATCACCTCCGCGGGGTTGCCGTCCAGCGGTGAGGTGATACCCATGGCGTGCGCGGTTGCATCCAGCTTAGTCCACCCCAGGTCCGCCGCCAATTGAGCGAATACGGTGTTGTCTGACACGGTGGTCGCCTTGGTCACGTTGATCGTTCCCTGGTATGTCTCCTCGGCTGTGTGCACCGACCAGGTGGGATCCTGGGGCAGCCAGCCCGGCGCCAGGAACTTCGACGTGTAGTAGGTCTTGTTGGGATCGCCGTCGTAGTCGTGGATCAGGGTCATCAGGGCGAAGACCTTGAACGCCGACCCGGGCTGGCGGTGGGCCATGACGGGATAGAAGAAGTTCGTCTGAGAGTACGGTGCCGACTGGGCCAGAGCCACGACATGGCCGTTGGATGGATCGACGCTGGCCAGGGCAGCCGCCGGCTGAGCATCGAGGTTCGGTCCTCCGGGCTGGTGGGCCATGATGGCCGCCTGGGCCTGCCGCTGGGCCTGGAAGTTGATCGTCGTGTACACCTTGAGCCCGCCGTTCTGAACCTCGTTCAAGCCCAGGCGGTTGATCAGCTCGTTCTCCACGTAGTCGAAGAGATAGGGCTGCCTGTGCATCGAGTAAGCCGAATCGGGATGGACCTGGAGCGGCTGGCGCTCGGCCGCGTACGCGGCTTGGGGGGTGATGTCGTTCGAGGCCACCATGGCCTGGAGGACCTGGTTGCGACGAGCCATCGCCGCCGCCGGATACAGGAACGGGTTGTAGCCACTGGGTGACTGCGGTAGGCCGGCCAGCAGCGCCGCCTGGGCAAGGTTCAGGTCCCAAACCGGCTTGTCGAAGAACACCTCCGAGGCCCCGCCCACGCCGACGGCCGTCTCTCCGCCCACTGTCCCGTACGGAACGTGGTTGAGGTACGTGTTGAGAACCCAGGACTTGCTGTGGCGGGCCTCGAGCTGCGTGGCCAGCTTGGCCTGGATGATCTTGTACCTGAGGTCGTGATCGGCCGCGTAGCGGGTGCCGTCCAGGTATAGGTTGTTGACCAGCTGCTGGGTCAGGGTGGACGCGCCCTGAAGGCCGTTCCCACCGCCGAACACGTCCCGGAGCCCGGCTCGCAGGATTCCCTGGTAATCCAAGGCGCCGTGGTGCCAGAAGCGACGGTCCTCGATCGCCACGGTGGCCTTCTTGACGATGCCCGGGATGCGGGAGCCCTGCACATAGCTGTACAGCGTGTTGGAATGGACGTAGCCCAGCAGGGTGCCGTCGGAGGCGTAGATCGCAGTCAGCGGGTGTTCCTGGTGGGCCTTGAGATCGCTCAGGTTCGGAGCTGAGTCCGCCACTGCCACCACCCAGCTGGCGGCGAACAGCGCACCGAGCGCCAGCGTGCATACCCCGACCAGCGCGGTCATGCCCACCACGCGGCGTACGGGATGGCCGCGGCGCCGGCGGCGTTGCCGTCGTCGTTCGCGTCGACTCATGAGGCGGTTGGTCCGAGCATGAGAGGCAGTTGGTCCCGGCCTACTCCTTGAGCCCGGCGCAGAGGGGCCATCAGACTCAGGCAACCAGGGCTCAGGCAACCAGTGTACCCAGGGGCGATTTTTTGTTCCCTGGTTAAAGCTCCTGCACCTGGGTGCGAGACTTCGCCAGGGAGGTTCGTGATGTCCGTCTCAACGAATCGGCCACGTGGCGGTTCACCGCCCGAGGCCCACAACCCGGTGCCCAGATGGGTCTGAGGCGCAGCGCCGTTCTGCTCGATGCCCTGGGAACGTTGGTGAACCTCGAGCCACCGGTCCCCCGGCTCCGGCGCGAGCTGCTAGACCGATTCGGCTTGTCGGTCACGGATGCCGAGGCTGAGCGGGCCATCGCCCGGGAGATTGCCTACTACCGGGCTCACTTGGACGAGGGTCGCGACGACGCCGGCCTGCACGCGCTGCGCCGGCGATGCGCACGGGTGCTCTGGAGTGAGCTTCCGGACGGCGCTGCCTGCGCGCCGGAGGACGACGCGATCGTCGAGGCGCTGCTGGCCTCGCTGAGGTTCACGGCCTTTGAGGACGTCACTCCGGTTCTGAGCGAACTCAGAGAGCTCGGCCTGCGGTTGGTCGTGGTGAGCAACTGGGACGTATCGCTATCCCGCGTGCTCGGAGACCTCGATCTCACGCGCTGGCTGGACGGGGTGGTGACCTCGGCGGCCGTCGGCGCCCGCAAGCCGCGCAGGGAGATCTTTCGCCGAGGGTTGGCCGTGGCCGAGGCCGAACCCGGGCAAGCCATGCACGTGGGAGACAGCC
>JBPYDM010000127.1:0-8359 GCA_051986255.1 Solirubrobacteraceae bacterium
TTGCGCCGGCGGAACTCGATCATCTCGGGACCGTCCCAGTAGCGGTTCCAGTCGGTCTTTGACTCAAACCAGGCCATCTGAATGATCTTGTAGCGATCGTCTCGGGAGCGCTGCACGGAGTACTGGGTGGCGCCGTAGCGGAGCGCGATCTCCGCGGCCACGCTGACCTCGTCGGCCATCAGGTCCTGACGTAAGACCGTGGCGTACCACTGGATGTGGACCAGGCCGGCCATCCCTACACTCCCACCTCGGCGTAGATGGCGCCGGGGCCCTCGGCGGTCTTGCCCAGGCCCGCCTCGGGCGCTCCCACCAGAATCGAGATCTTGCCCAGGTGCTTGTTCTCGAGCATCAGCTGGTGGGCCTCGGGCACGCCCTCGAAGCCCAACGTGCGCCACAGGACCGGGCGGATCCTGTTCTGTTCGATCAGCTGGTTGGCCTTCATGCACTCATAGGCGTTTGCGAAGTGCGAGCCGATGATCTGCTTCTGGCGCATCCACAGGTGCCGCACGTCGAAGTCCAGGTTATAGCCCGTGGTGCCAGCGCATATCACCACCTTGCCAAAGGGCCTGACGCAGAACACCGAGGTGGGGAAGGTGGCCTTGCCCACGTGCTCGAACACGATGTCCGGAGGCTCGCCCAGGATCTCCTTCACCGCCTTGGCAAACCGACGGGATTCTGCGAACCGGGCCTTCTCTTCCTCCGGGGTCTCGCCGCCCCGGCGCATCATTCCCGCGTACTCGTTGCGGTTGATATAGCCGGTGGCGCCCAAGTCCATGGCCAGGCGCCCCTTGTCCTCGGAGGACACGACTCCCACGCATTCAGCGCCGGCGGCCTGGCACAGCTGGATGGCGAACACGCCCAATCCGCCGGCGGCACCCCAGATCAAGACCCGGTGTCCGGCCTGAAGCTTGCACCGGTCGATGAGCATCCGGTAGGCCGTGAAATAGACCAGCCCGTAGGACGCCGCTTCCTCCCAGGTCAGGTTCTGGGGGCGGGGCAGGAGCTGCTGGGCCTGGACTTTGGTGAACTGGGCGAACGAGCCCCAGGTGGTCTCATAGCCCCAGATCAGCTGGGACGGCGCCGCCAGCGGGTCCAGGCCGTGGACCTCAGGATCCTCGTAGGAGGCCATGTTGCAGTGGATGACCACCTCGTCGCCCGGCTTCCAGCGGGTCACGCCCTCGCCCACCTTCCACACGATTCCGGACGCGTCCGAACCTCCTATGTGATGTCCCCATTGAGGGTGGTCGCCGTAGGGGAATACCGACACCGGCTTGCCCTGCGCGGCCCAAACGTTGTTGTAATTGACGCCCGCGGCCATCACGCGGACGATCACCTCGAACGCGCCTGGCTCGGGAACCTCGATCTCCTCGAGTTGGAAGGCGTCCATGGGTTCCCCCTCGCGCTCCTGGCGGATCACCCACGCCGCCATCGTGTCGGGCAGCTCGCCGGGCTCGGCGCCGACTTCGGTGATCTGGCTCAGGTCTACGGCCATGGAAAGCTTCCTCGCTCGCGGTCAGAGGGAGGGCGAACTGTAGTGAACAGCCCGCGCTCAGGCGGCGGCCAGGTCCCCCTACCGCGATCGGGGAGGTTTGGGCGATAAGTCACATATAGGGTGACTTTCATCCCACGGCCCCTCCGGAGTGCGCCGGGAACCCCTATGGGTTCATCAACTGGCCGCTCGCGCTTGGTCGGTGCCTGCCGATCTGCAGCGAGGCCGGCGTGATCCCGCTGGGCTGGGATTGGGCTGCCTCGGTGGCGCCGACGGGTCCCGTGCCCACCGAGTACTTGCCGCGGTTCAGGTCGACAGTGATCTGGGCGGTGGCCTGCGGACTTATGGGACCCGTGTCGGCCAGGGGCTGACCGGCGGCCACGCCGGCGGGCAGGATGTTGATCGACTGGGACTGGCTGGCCTGGTTGGTCACGATGAACACCACCGGGCCGGCACCCACCGAGCTTGGTGAGATCGAGACCCGCTGGTCATCGATGAACACCGTGACGTTCACCGGGCTCGGTGGACGGGGCAGGTTGGCGAAATGCCCACCCCCAGAGCCGCAGCCCGCCACGACGGCAGCGGTCACGACAAGCATGGTGATCCTGCGCAACATGGCGTAACTCTCCTAGGCTGAACCCTAGACCACTTGAGGCAGGCGAGTCGCGGCGTGGCTCTCGGCGTGCATGCCGTCCGGCGGGTCGGCTATCACGATTGGCTTGACCCTGGCCGAGCAGCCCATCGCGAGCGCCGAGTTCCTGGTCCTCGACACGGAGACGAACGGACTGTGGGGAGACGAGTGCGAGCTCGTGGAGATCGGCACGGTCCTGGTGGGTGGGGGAGAGCTTCACGAGCGCTGGAGCTCCCTGGTGCGCACGCAGCTCCCGCTCCGTCGGGGAATCCGGCGCCTGACCGGGATCACTCAGGCGATGGTGGACGGCGCCCCCGGGCTGGAAGCGGTCGTGCCGCTGCTCGAGCCACTGATGGAGGGCCGCGTGTTGGTGGCTCATAACGCCCCGTTTGATAGGCGAGTGCTGCGACAGGCATTCGACCGGTGTGGGCGGGACTGGCCTCGTCCACCGTTTCTTTGCACGGCGGCCATGGCGCGCGTGCTGCTTCCGCTGGCCCGGGAGCGGCGGCTGGCCGCGCTGGCCTCGAGCCTCGACATCGAGGCGCCCGTCGCCCACCGCGCCCTGGCCGATGCGGAAACCTGCGCACGCGTCCTGTGCGCGGTCTTCCCCCGGCTGTGTGCCCACGCCGGGACGGTCGCCGAGGCGGTCGAGCTGCTGGCTCCCCGGCGACGCCGGGTCCCGCGAAGCACGCGCAGGCGGGAGTGGTCCTCGGCAGCCCGACCCGAGCTGGACTTCTCCGAGCTGCCGACCGATCCGGGCGTATACCTGTTTCGGGACTCCACCGGAAGGGTGCTCTACGTGGGCAAGTCGGTCTCGATTCGCAGCCGGGCCCGGGCTCATTTCGCGCCGTCCACCCCGGCCGCCGACTGGACGGTCCACGCCGCGGTCGTCGACTACCAGCCGACGTGCTCGGAGCTGGGCGCCCTCATCCTGGAGAACCGGCTGATCAAGCAGCACCGGCCACCGGGCAACATCCGCCTGAGCGCCCGGGATGAGCGCCTGGTCTACATCCGCTGCCGGCTCGACATACCGTTTCCCATCCTGGAGGTCTCCCGCCGGCCGGCGGCGGGCCACGCCATGAACGTGGGGCCGCTGGGCGGCCGGTCGCTGGCCATCGAACTGGTCGAACAGGTGGACTCGCTGTTCCAGCTCCGGCACTGCGGACGGCGTCTGGCCCGCCGGGAGTATCCGTCCGCCTACGGGCAGATGGGCCGCTGCCTGTCGCCCTGCCTGGGCGACCTGGACCCGAACCTGTACCGCCGGCGCCTGGATGACGCGCTGCGGGTGCTGGGCGCCCAGGGTGCGACCGCGCTGCTGGAGCACGTCGAGGCGCAGATGCGATCCGCTGCGGCCGCCCGGACCTACGAGCGAGCGGCCTGGCTGCGGCGCAGGCTGCGGCGTTTGCGGGTGATCCTGAGCCGAGTCGACGGCCTTCTGCAGGCCACCCATACGTTGCCGCTGCTGCTGCTGGCCAGCCATCCAGTGGACCCGAGCCGACAAGAGGGTTTCTGGTGGGTGAACGGGCGGGTGGTGGACTGGGGGGCGATTCCGGCCCAGGCGGAGGACGTGGCCCGTCGGACGGAGCTGGCCATGCGTCGCGCGGGGCGTCCCTGGGAGGTGGGGGCACACCTACCGCCCGACGAGGTGGATGAGGTCCGCATCTTCACGACCTACCACGCCTCACACCCCGACCTGCCCCAGCTACGGCTTGACCCCGTGCCCGACCCCGCGACGCTGGCCAGGTTTCTGGCCAGTCCTCAGACGAACGGCAGCTCGGACACCCGACCGGGGGTTCGGTCATCGCCCACCCCGACCTCAGCCCCCGGGCCCACCTCGCGGCGAACGAGGGCCAGGGCGATCGGCCCGAGCCTGGGCGAGCTGGCCACGCTGCCCAGCCGGCCGACCACTCGCTCCTCGCTCCACAGCTCCTGACCCGTCTCGGCCGATGCGGTCAGGCGCAGGCCGCGCAGGTGGCGGTTCGGCTTGCCCCTCCAATGGAGCCGGGCCACGGTCTCCTGCCCCACGTAGCAGCCCTTGCTGAACGACACGGCCCGCTCGTTGAGCCCGGCCTCCTGCGGGATCACCGTCTCGTCGAGGTCGATGCCGTATCGAGGTCGGCCACCCTCGATCCGCAGGCACTCCACCGCGTCCTCGCCCACGGGCTCGGCTCCGAGCTCGCGCAGCGCGTTCTCCATCTCGGCCGTGTGGATGGAGTCGCATAGCAAATCCACCCCAAGGTCCGTGCGGATGGCCTGCGCCTCGACGGTGGCGATGCGCACCGGGGCGTGCGAGTTTTCCGGAGCGTCGCCGAGGTGCGGGACGCCGGCCAGCGCCACCGATTGAGGCCCGATCAGGGAGAGCAGACCGCACTCCAGCGTGCGCTTGTGCAGTTCCGCCTGATAGCCGATCAACCCCCGGCGGATCAGATTGAACAGGGGCTGGAGGGCCACTCTCTCGGTATCCAGCAGCAACTCGTCCTCGGCGGCCAAGATCCGGACATCGCCCAGCATCTTGCCCTTGGGAGTGAGGAACGCCGCGTAGCAGCCGCTCCCCGGAAGCAGGGCTTCCACGTCGTTGGTCACCTGTCCCTGGAGGAATGATCTGGCCTCGCTGCCGCTGAGCGAGAGCTTTCCCCGGACGGAGCGATCGAACAGTCCACAGCCCTCGGTGATGACCCTGTATTCGGCCGAGGAGGGGGCGAACGCAGTCGCGGACACAAACAAAACGTTAGTCGCTAGCGGCGGCCCACCTGTCATTGTGGCAAAATCGAGTTTTAGGCCTGCCATAATTTGTCGCGAACTCAGTCAAACATCATGAGCCATTCGGAACCATCGCGGACCTCGGCCATCGAGGATTACGCCAAGGCGATCTATGCCCTGGAGCGCCGTCATGGTGCGGCGACCACCACGGCCCTGGCCGAGCGGCTGGGCGTGACCGCGGGATCGGCCTCCGGGATGGTCAAGCGGCTGGACGAGCTGGGACTGGTGGAGCACCGCCCCTACCACGGGGTGTCGCTGACCGAGCATGGCCGGCGGGTGGCGCTGGAGGTCATGCGTCACCACCGCCTGCTGGAGCTCTACCTGGTCAAGAGCCTGGGTGTTCCCTGGGATCGCGTGCACCAGGAGGCGGAGGTGCTCGAGCACGTGCTCTCCGAGGAACTCGAGGAGCTGATCGCGGCCAAGCTCGGGGATCCCACCCATGACCCCCACGGCGATCCAATCCCGACCCGGGAGCTGACCATCGAAGAGGGGGCGACCGAGAGCCTTCAGGCGCTGCACATCGGGGACCGGGGAAGGTTCACCCGAGTCTCGGACTCCAACCCCGAGATGCTCCGCTTCCTGACCGACCGCGGGATCGCTCCGGGCGACGAACTCGAGGTGACCGACAAGCAGCCCTTCGAGGGGCCCCTCTTCGTGCGTTTTGGCGAAGCGATCCATGTGCTCGGCGGGGAGCTGGCCCGGGCCATGCGCGTAGAGGTGACGCGATGACTCCACCGCCCCGTCAGGCCGCCCAGCCGGCGCTCGAGGCCGCGGTCCCGGGGGGCAGCGTCCCCGCGACGCTGAGCCCAGAGGACTCGATCCGCTCGAGCGATCGCTTCCGCGTCCATATGGCCCGGCGCCAGGGCCGGCACTGGTATCTCCTCTGGTTGCTGGTCGGGCCGGGGATCCTGGTCATGCTGGCCGAGAACGACGGCCCCAGCATGATCTCCTACGCCACCAGCGGCGCCACCTTCGGCTTGGGTTTCTTCCTGCCGTTCATCATGGTCACGTTCGGCATGGCCGCCGCGTGCCAGGAGATGGCCATGCGGGTTGGGGCGGTGACCCACCGCGGCTACGGCCAGCTGGTGCTGGAGCGCTTCGGCCGGCTGTGGGGATGGTTCAACGCCGGGGATCTGGTGTTCACCAACCTGGTGACGCTGATCGCTGAATTTGTGGCCATTCGCGTGGGGCTGGCCTATTTCCATCTGGGCGCGCCGGTGGCCGCGCTTCTGGGCCTGGCCCTGGTCATCTTCACCCTGAGCGGGGGGCGATACTGGCGCTGGGAGCGGGTGGTGCTCGGCATGGCCATCTTCAACGCTCTGTTCCTGGCGAGCGCCATCCTGGTCAAGCCCAGCTGGGGCTCCGTGGGAGACGCCTTGGTCACGTTCTCGCCCTTCCCGGGCGGCAGCTTCAACACGCTCCTGCTCCTGATTGCCTCGACCATCGGGGCCACGGTCACGCCGTGGATGCTGTTCTTCCAGCAGAGCGCCTCCGCGGACAAGGGATTGACCCCGCACGACGTGCGTCACGGCCGTTGGGACACGATCGGCGGCGCGGTGCTGGCCATGGTGTTCGGCTGCGGGGCGCTGATCGCCGGCGCGGCTCTGTTCCACCACGGCGGAGCGAACATCCAGGGGCTGGCCGGGGCAGGGTTCCCCGGGGCCTTGTCGCACGTGTCCGGTCACCTGGTGGGCACCCTGTTTGCTTTGGGCCTGATAGAGGCGGGGGCGGTGGCAGTGCTGACCATCTCGGCCAGCACTGGCTACGCGGTGGGCGAATGCATCGGCACGCCCCACAGCCTGAACAACTCGGCTCGGAGCGCGGCAGTGTTTTACGGGGCCAATCTTGCCGCCGCTTTGATCGCCGCCGGCATCATCCTGATCCCCGGCGTCCCTCTGCTCTCGATCGCCCTGAACGCGAACGTGCTGGCCACGGTGCTGCTGCCGGTGGCGCTGGTGTTCATGATCATGCTGGCCAACGATCATCAGCTCATGGGCCGGCACGCCAACCGGCGGGCCCACAACTGGGTCGTCATCGCCATCGCGGCGTTCATCTCCGTGTGCGGCGCGGCCTACGCCATCGACTCCTTCCTCCAAACCATCAAGGTGGCGTGATGTTCCGCGAACGGACCGGCGGGGCTCCCCTGTCCGAGGATGAGGCCCTGATCGACTACCTGGAGTCCGACCAGCTGGTCGAGCACCGGACGCGCCCGGTCGCACGGGCCCAGCTCAGCCCCCGCACCGCCGTCGGGCTCTGGGCCCTGCGCCTGTTCGTCATCGTCCTGAGCCTGATGGTCGTGTACACCTTCGTGGCCCAGCTGGGTTAGCGAGGGTACGCTCAGCATCAACATGTCGCTGGCGGAGACGTTCGGACGGATCATCGAGTCGCTTCCCGACGATTGGACCGACCTCGAATTCGACCTGCGGATCTTCGATGAGCGCCGCTACATCGATGCCGCCGTCCTGCTCGTCACGTGCAACGCCCAGCCCTACTCCCAGCGCGACTGGCACTGGCGTGTGCTGGTGGCCCATCGCTTCGGGCACGCAGCTGCCACTCCGGCGGTCCACGCCGCCCTGAGGCTGCTCGACGAGGCGGGCATCGAGGGTGAGCTGGCCGTGCGCAGCGTGCGCACCGGCCGTCTCGAAGTGATGCAGATGTGGGGTCGGACGGAATCCGTGCGCCGCGAGTTCGGCCGCCTCCGCGCGCAGTAGCCCGCGTTGCGGGTGATCGCCTACATACCGGACCTGCTGTTCGGCTCCGGGGTCCTGGCCGCACTGGAGAGAGCCGGCCACGAGGCGGTGCTGGTGAGCGACCCCGGCTCGCTGAGCCAGGAGCTGCCGGGAGCCGACGTGCTGGTGGTCGACCTGACGAGCGATGTGCCCGGCCGGCTGGATGTGGTCCGTGAGCATGTGGGCTCGGGGGTGGGGACGCTGGCTTTCTATTCACACGTGGAGCACGAGGTCCGGACGCTCGCACTGGAGGCGGGGTTTGATCAGGTCGTCCCCCGCTCGCGGATGGCCCGCGAGGGTGCCGCTCTGGTGGAGCGGCTGTCAGGGGGCTCCGGTTGAGGACAGGAACCTCGAATCGAACATCGCCGCCACGTCCGGCGGGCGCCTGACGATCCCGAACCTGGCCTCCCAGCGAGCCCACTTTTCCAGGACATCCATGTCGAGCTGGCCCACCGCTCCCCCAGGGCCTCGGAACGCCGGCTCCAGCGCGGCCAGCTGGGCTGACACGAGCGCTGGGTTCAGCCCGGGCACCTGCGACTCGAGCGCAGCCGCGGCGGCCCGCGGCTGCTCGATGGCGAAGTCGTAGCCCCGAACCAGGGCGCCGACCACTGCCCGGGCCAGCGAGGGGTCGCGTCGCAGGCTGGCTCCGGTGGCGCAGAGCACAAGCTCGGGGTAGCTCGGAGCACCGTAGGCGTCGACCCGGAAGACATGGGCCCCCGACCGGGCCCGCCTCAGGGCCACCCCTTCGTC
>JBPYDM010000128.1:0-2511 GCA_051986255.1 Solirubrobacteraceae bacterium
CTCCGCCGGATACCGATCGGCCCTAACCGGAACGGGAAGGGTGGCTCGGACGTTTCCTACTGGATTGAGGCCAAGATCGACGAGGCTCCAGGCCAGCGGACCCTGGCAATGCACGGCCGCGTGCCCCTATCGGAGCGCGGCAAGCTGGACGCCCTGCTCGAAGCCCTGCAGCAGGGGAGGCGGTGGCTGACTCCGCAGGGCCCGCTGGGTTAGAAGCGGACGTGAAGCTCGTCCGGGTTGGCTGCTCCGGCTGGATGTATGACTCCTGGCGGGGCCGGCTGTACCCGGAGCGCGAGCCGAAGCGGCGCTGGCTTGAGCTCTACGCCAGACACTTCGACACGGTCGAGGTGAACAGCACCTTCTACCGGCTGGCCCGGGAGACGGCGGTGGCGGGATGGGTCGGGCAGACCCCGTCAGATTTCCTGTTCGCGGTCAAGGCCAGCCGGTATCTGACTCACGTCAAGCGACTGGTCGACATCAGCGAGGGGATCGCCCGGTTCTACGAACCGCTCAGCCCGCTGCTTACCTCGGACAAGCTCGGACCGGTGCTGTGGCAGCTGCCCGAGAACTTTCACCGGGATGACGCTCGACTGGAGGGCTGGCTGGAGGTCCTGCCCGCAGGTCGACACGCGATTGAGTTCCGCCATCCCAGCTGGTTCGTCCCGGAGGTGATGGACCTGCTGCGTTCACGCCAGGTGGCGCTGACCATTGGGCACCACCCGAAGCGCCCCTTCCAGACACGTGATGCCACCGCGTCGTGGAGGTTTGTCCGCTTCCACTACGGCGCCCGTGGCCGGGCCGGAAACTATTCACGCGCCGAGCTGGCGGACTGGGCCAGGACGATCACCAGCTGGCGGCGCACCGAGGAAGCGTACGTGTACTTCAACAACGACTGGAACAGTTACGCCCCGGCCAACGCTCGCACGTTGCTGGCGGACCTTCAGTCGGCCGACGCCAGCGCTTCGTCCACGGGCATCCCGAACCGCTCACGCGCCTCCACGAGGCCGAAATCCTCGCGGTAGCTCCGCTCGTCCCCAGCGTGGCGGAACAGGACTATCCGGTCAGCGGGGAAGGTCTGGAGCGCGTCCTGGATGGCCTCTACCGGGTCACCACAAGCGCTTTCATTGCGTTGGGGTTACCCGCCCGCGGGCCCGGCCAAATCGGAGGGCGGGTCGACGCGTCCCGGCCCGCCCGTCCGCGTCGACGCGTCCCGGCCCGGCCCGGCCGGCAACGTCCCAACCCCCACCGCCCGGGGGATGCGTTGGGATGTTCACCGCTCCGTGCGCCGTCAACGCCCCACCCGGCGGGCAGCCCGGGGTCGATTGGGCTGTTGACCGCCGGAACGTCCACGCGGACACCCCGCGCTAACCCGCGGGTGTGTAGCTCATCGCGGCCGAAGGATGGGTGACGGCCAGCCGCGCCCGGGCGTTCTCCATCAGCGAGGAGGAGGCTGGCTCGTTGGCCAGAGCGTCCAGCAGGGCTGTTCCCTCGATGCGTAGGCACCGGCACGGCACCAAAGCCGTCACCGTGGCCGTGCGAGGAATGTGCTCGAGCACCCCGATCTCCCCGAAGTAGCCGGGCGCGTGCATAGTGCGGATCCGGCGCGGCGGTCCGGCCCGTTCGCCGGTGGCGGTGACCTCGACGTCCCCGTCCTGGAGCACATACAGGGCGTCGCCCGGCTCGCCCTCACGGACGATCACGTCGCCCGGGACAAACGTCACCTCGGTGCCCAGATCTGCCAGCCGCTCGAGCGTGGGGCGCGAGGCGGCGGCGAAAAGATCGAGCTGTTCGAGCAGGGCCACGCGCGGGGCCAGCGCCTGCGCCCGAGCTCTCGTTCGGCGATCGATCCGGACCAGCGCGGGCGCCCCCAGCAGGGCCAGCGCGGCCGGCCCGAATGCCATCAGGAGCAGACCGCCGTTGAGCCCCAGAGCGCTGACCACGGCCGGGGTGATCAGGGCTCCGAGCGAGATGGCCCCTAGCACGAAGGCGAAGAACAGGCCGAACACCCGACCGAGCTGCTCGGACGGGACAGCCCGCTGAAGCGAGGTGATCGCCAGCACATCCACTATCAGGGTGGCCGCGCCCCGGATGATCTGCACGACGAAGGCCAGACCGGGGCTGTGGATCACCGTGAGCAGCGCGGTGGGCAGGGAGTAGCCCAGTGCGCCGACCAGGATGATCGGCGCCAGGCGAGTTGATCTGGCCAGCCGGTCGACGCCGGCGGCCATGATGATTCCCCCAACCCCCAGGCCGGCCAGCAGGTAGCCGAAGCCGTGGGACCCGGTGCCCAGCCGCTGGGCCGAGACGCCCATGAACAGCACCGTGTCGGTCCCGTACAAAAAGCTCACCAGGGCACAGAAGGCCACCAGGGTGCGAGCGGCGGGCAGCGAGACGATCGTCCGGACACCGATCGCCATCTGTCGCAGGGGGCTCTCGGATCTATCCGCTCGATCGGTAGGGCGGCTGCGCACGCGGATCTGAGAAACCAGCACGGCCGAGATGGCAAAGCTG
>JBPYDM010000129.1:0-2877 GCA_051986255.1 Solirubrobacteraceae bacterium
AGCGCGACCGCGCCGGCGCCGCCGGCGAGCCACCGAAGCGGCCAGCTCCGTGGTTTCGACGCGATGGGGGATCTGGGCACGTGCAGCCTCCCAAGATCGAGAATCGGGGTCTCACCCCTTCGGAGAACGCGGCCGCTTCCCGATCGGTTCAATAAGCGCTGACCGGCCGCCAGCTTCTGACGAGCCGCCGCCTTCAGCAGCTCCAGCTCCCGCGTCATCGTGAGCCGAGCCGATGTGCTCAAAGCCAAAACGTGGCCCAACTCGGGTCATAGATGGAGCAGCATGCGGCTGTTGCCGAGGGTGTTCGGCTTGACCCGGTCGAGGTCGAGGAACTCGGCCACCCCCTCGTCGTAGGAGCGAAGCAGTTCCTCGTACACCGCGGGCGCGACCGGCGTGCCGTCGATCTCGGTGAAGCCGTGCCGGCCGAAGAAGCCGACGGCGAAGGTCAGCACGAAGACCCGGCGCACGCCCACCGTTCGCGCGCTGTCGATCAGCGCCGCCACCAGCCGGTGGCCGATGCCCTGCCCCTGACAGTCCGGGCTGACCGCCACGGTCCTGATCTCCGCCAGGTCCTCCCACATCACGTGCAGCGCGCCACAGCCCACGACCGCGCCGTCGGCCGGGCGCTCGGCCACCCAGAACTCCTGGACGTCCTCGTACAGCGTCACCGTGGCCTTGCCGAGGAGGCGGCGGGACGCGACGTTCTGGTGCACCAGGTCGGCGATCGCCCGCACGTCCGCGGTCCTGGCCCGCCTGACTACGTAATTCATCGCGCCGCAAGGTTAGAGCACCCGGCAGCGCGGCCACCAGCGAGGTATAAGCCACGTCATCCTATTCGTGCAGATCACGGGCAGATCACGCCATTCATCGCCCGGGACTCCGCATATGCGGACTGGCCCACCCGTTGCTCCGCGCTGTGCAAAGATTCAGTCGATCCGGTGGCGGTGCCATTAATGTCCGGCGCCACCACCAAGGCTGAGCGCGCTCACAGCGGTACGGCCCGAGGGCCCCTGCAGCAGCGCGAGGAGCGGTGGCAGAGAAAGGAGACTGTGTGGAGCACTTGCGTCCCCGCAGGTACGTGCCAAGTGGTCCACGAAGTGCTCGCATCAGGTCAGGCCGGGCCTGGGCGCGGGCAGTCACCGTGATCGGCGCAGCCGCGCTGGCAAGCCTCGTTCTCCCCAGCGGCGTCGGCGGCGCCACGCCCGCCCAGCCGATGCCCAGCCTGCAGAGCCTGGTCGCCCAGGCGAAGGCGCTGTCCAACGAGATCAACAGCCTGAACCAGCAGTACGACGGGCTCCGGATCCAGCTCGCCCAGACCCGTATCGAGGCGACGGTCGCTCAGCGCACCTACGCCGGGGACCTCGCCCGGCTCGGGGCGGGAAAGCTTGCCGTTGGCCAGCTCGCGGCGCAGAGCTACATCAACGGCGGGATGGACTCCCCGTTCGCCCTGCTGACGTCCAGCTCCCCGCAGACCTTGATCAGCGGGGCGGCGTTCATGCAGGAGATCCAGCAGGAGAACGGCGACCGGGTCAGCCAGATCGCGGAGGGTGTTGCCGCCGCCCAGCGGGCCCGGGAGACCGCGGAGCAACAGAGCAAGCGGGCCGCCCAGCTGAGCGCGGAGATGGCCGTCAAACGGCGGCAGGCTCAGGCCAAGATCAACATCCTGAACAGCGCTGTGTTCAGCAAGGCCATGAACGTCTTCAGCCGGACGGGCAGCTACCCGAACATCAGCATCCCCACGGCCAACACCATCGGCGCCGAGGCGCTGCGCTACGCGCTCAGCCGCCGCGGCGACATGTACGTCTGGGGCGCGGCAGGCCCCAGCGCCTTCGACTGCTCGGGGCTGGTCATGTGGGCGTACGCGCAGGTCGGGATCAGCCTGCCGCACTACACCGGGGCCCAGTGGAACATGGGCATCCACGTGTCCAAGAGCCAGCTGCAGCCCGGTGACCTGGTGTTCTTCTACGCGGACATCAGCCACGTCGGGATGTACATCGGGAACGGGCTCATGGTGGACGCGCCCGACTTCGGCGAGGCCGTGCAGGTGCAGCCGGTCATGTGGGCCTACTACGTGGGCGCCGTCCGCATCGTCGGCTAAGGCGCGGGGCGGCTATTCGGGGCGGACCATCGGGAACAGGATCGTCTCGCGGATGTTCTCGCCGGTGAGCATGATCAGCATGCGGTCGATGCCCATGCCCATGCCCCCGGTCGGGGGCATGCCGTACTCGAGCGCCTGGAGGAAGTCCTCGTCGAGCTGCATCGCCTCCGGGTCCCCCCCGGCGGCGAGCAAGGCCTGGGCGGTGAGGCGCGCCCGCTCCTCGACCGGGTCGGTGAGCTCGGAGTAGCCGGTCCCGAGTTCGGTGCCGAACGCAACCAGGTCCCACCGTTCGGCCAGCCGCGGGTCCTCGCGGTTGGCCCGGGTGAGCGGGGAGACCTCCACCGGGAAGTCGCGGTAGAACGTGGGCAGCACGGTGGTCCGCTCCACCAGCCGCTCGTACATCTCCAGCACGATCTGCCCGCGGTTCCACCCCGGCTCGACGGGCACGCCCGCGCTCTTGCACAGGACACGGAGCTCGTGCTCGCTGGTGTCCGGGGTGACCTCCTCGCCGAGCGTCTCGGACACCGCGCCGTACACGGTCTTGACCGGCCACTCCCCGCCGATCTCGGCCTCGGTCCCGTCCGCACGGTGCAGCTCGGTGCCGCCCAGCGCCGCCACAGCGGCCCGCTGAATGAGCTCCCGGGTCAGGGTCGCCATCGTGGTGTAGTCGCCGTACGCCTCGTAGGCCTCCAGCATGGTGAACTCCGGATTATGCGTGGCGTCCACGCCCTCGTTCCGGAAGTTGCGCCCGATCTCGTAGACCTTCTCGAGGCCGCCGA
>JBPYDM010000130.1:0-2451 GCA_051986255.1 Solirubrobacteraceae bacterium
TGGAAGCTGTCCCCGATGGACCTGGAGTCGATCACCCGGTGGGAGGACTACTCGCGGGCCAGGGACGAGATGTTCGTGCACACCGACATCCCCGAGGCGCCCTGGCACGTGCTGGAGAGCGACGACAAGCGCAGCGCGCGGATCAACATGATCGCGCACCTGCTCAGCACCGTCCCCTACCAGGACGTCGAGCCGCCGTCGCTGACGCTCCCGCCCCGGCCGGTCAGGAGGACCATGTACGGGGCTGATCAGGCCATGAGGGTCGCGGCGTGGTCGGGCACAAAGGTCTGCGACTCACGCGGGGCCCGCACGTAGCCCCTCGACGCGGGCCTCGGCGGCAGCCGCAGGGCCGGGGGCCGCACGGCGTGGTAGGGGACGGTGCTGAGCAGGTGGGCGATCATGTTGATCCGCGCGCTGCGCTTGTCGGCGCTGTCCACGACGTACCAGGGCGCTTCGGGAATGTCGGTGTGGACGAACATCTCGTCCTTGGCCCGTGAGTAGTCCTCCCACCGGGTGATCGACTCCAGGTCCATGGGGGAGAGCTTCCAGCGCCGCATCGGGTCATCGAGCCGGGACCGGAACCGGTGCTCCTGCTCGGCGTCGCTGACGGAGAACCAGTACTTGCGGAGCAGGATGCCGTCCTCGACCAGCAGCCGTTCGAAGATGGGGCACTGGTGCAGGAAGCGGCTGTACTCCTCCTTCGTGCAGAAGCCCATGACGTGCTCGACTCCCGCCCGGTTGTACCAGCTGCGGTCGAACAGCACGATCTCGCCCGCGGCGGGCAGGTACTCGGTATAGCGCTGGAAGTACCACTGAGTCCGTTCCCGCTCGTGCGGCGCGGGCAGCGCCGCGATCCGGGCGACCCTGGGGTTGAGGTACTCGGTGACCCGTTTGATCGCCCCGCCCTTGCCCGCCGCGTCCCGGCCCTCGAAGACCACCACGAGGCGGACGCCCTCGGCGCGCACCCATTCCTGCAGCTTCACCAGTTCCGCCTGGAGCCGGAACAGCTCCTTCTCATAGACCTTGCGCGGCAGGCGGGACGCCTGGCCGTTTTCGTCTTCTCCCGCGCCGTGACCGGGCCCCTCGTGCTTGCCATCCTGGTGCGCCACCGGGTCACTCCTTCCACGTCAGCCGCCCGCCGTCGGCCGGACGGCTGGCCGGCGAGCGTCTGCTAGCCTACGGGTGGCCTCGATCCCCGGACCTTGCTGGAGCTACCCGTATGCAGGAACGCACCCTCGTGATCATCAAGCCCGATGCCTATCTGCGTGGGCTCACCGGCGTCATCCTGGCCCGGCTGGAGCAGCGCGGTCTCGTGCTCGAGGCGATGCGCGTCTCCCGCAACGAGAAGGAGATCATCGAGGACCACTACCCCCGCTCGCAGGACTGGCTGGCGACGGTGGGGGGCAAGACCCTGGAGGACTACGCCAGGCTCGGCGTCTCCGCCAGGGAACGGCTGGGCACCGAGGACGCCGTGGAAATCGGCCAGATGGTCCGCACCTGGCTGACCGAGTTCCTGTTGAGCGCGCCGGTGGTGCCGATGGTGATCTCCGGCAACCGCGCCATCGAAACGGTCAGGAAGATCGTCGGCCACACGCTTCCGGTGATGGCGGCCCCCGGCACCATCCGCGGCGACTTCAGTTCCGACTCCCCCGACCTGGCCAACTCCGAGCAGCGGCCGGTACAGAACCTCGTGCACGCCTCCGGCGACCCCGAGGAGGCGGCCCGCGAGATCGCCCTCTGGTTCCCAGAGCTCAGCTAGCCAGCTTCCCGGATTGCCCGGCGGCACGTGGATCCCGGGATGGGGTAGCGTGCGGGAAAGGGGGTCGCGATGGGAACCGCCTGGCGCGCACGTGCGGCGTCGCGGCCGGCCTGGGTGATGGCGGCGGTTGCCGCGGCGCTCGTGCTGGCCGCGTGCGCCTCCTCGCTGTCGCCCGGATCGGCAGCCACGTCTGGTCACGGCGGCTCCCGCAGCGGAGCGGTCATCACGCTCAACAACATCTCGACCCTGCGCACGCTGTTCAACCGCGACTCGGGCCATCCCCGGCTGATCCTGATCTTCTCCCCTACTTGACCAACGTGTCTCGCGGGCGCCAGTTGGGTGCAGAGCAACATCTTGAGCAGGGACACGAATTCAGCTCTCCGGGTGCTCGTGGTCTGGGTGCCGTTTATGAGCGGGACCCGGGGCGCGATCAACCCAGCGGTCTTCCCGGGCGGCCACGTGACCAGCCTGTGGGATCAGAACGCCATTTCCAGCCAGTGGTTCTCCCAGCACGTGACCCATCAGCTGGGGCCAACGTGGGACTACTACCTGCTGTTCTCCTCCCAGGCCCGGTGGAGCGCCGTGCCCGGGCCGGTGGTGAGTCAGGGCGGGCCCGTCATCGCCAATGGTGGGGCGCTGCAGTCCGCCGTCCAGCCGCTTCTTCGCTGAGCGGGGCCTGACCAGTGTCGGCC
>JBPYDM010000131.1:0-5640 GCA_051986255.1 Solirubrobacteraceae bacterium
CACACTGGCCCGGCTTCGGGCGGCAGAAACCGCGAGACTAGCCCAGGCCCTGGGTGGACGGATGGCGGCCGAGCTTCAGCGCCGCGCTGAGTTCGAGGACGATTCCCCTGTCACGCAGGAGCGCAAAGTGATCTCGGAATCGCGCGAGACCACGTTCTCCAGCGACATCGCAGACCTGAGGGCCCTCGAGTCGGTGCTCGAGGATCTGGTGGCTCGCCTGTGCAAGGCACTGGTAGATCAGGGCCGGGGGGGCCGGACGGTGGGGATCAAGATCCGCCTGGACGACTTCTCCACCCACACCCGGGCCCGAACGCTCGATCAGCCTGTGGCTCGCGTGGAGGACGTCGGCCCGGTGGCCCGAGAGCTCCTGGAACGCTTCGGTGTGCCAAGGCCCGTCCGGCTCCTCGGGGTCCGGGTGGCCGGTCTTCAGAAGGCGGCCGAGAGGGCGCCGAAGCAGCTGACACTGGCGGTCTAGACCGGAAGCGAGCACGGGGGTCTTTACCGGAAGCGAGATAATTGCTGGGTGGCGGATGAGACCAAGGAGCGGATCGCTCGCAACGAGGGCATCTTCCGAGAGATCAACGAGGGGATAAAGCGTGGCCGCTGGCCCGGAGAGGAGGACTCGATCAGCGGGTTTCGCTGCGAGTGCGCCAGCCTGGGCTGCACCCACATGCTTTCGTTGACCTTTCGCGAGTACGAACGCGTGCGTAGGAACCCGCGCCGGTTCATCGTGGCCCCCGGACATGAGCGGTTGGATGTCGAGGCGGTGGTGGAGAGGCGGGACGGCTACCTGGTCGTCCAAAAGCTGGGACAGGCCGGAGAGGTCGCCGAGGCTGCGGATCCCCGTGGTTAATGCGGGTCGCCTCGCTATCAGCGAGGCGACCCGCGGCACCTCCTATGGCCCTGGATCCCTGGTGCTCAGGCGGGCGAGAGCGTCTCGCCCTTTCCTGGCCGCGGCCCGTTCTGCGCCGCCGCGCTCCCCACCCGTAGCTTGAAGCGCATCTGAAGCTGCGTGCCGCCGTTGGAGCGGCGGAGGATCTCGAAGCTGTCGGCGAGCTGGGCTATCAGGACCAGCCCGACGCCCAGCCCGCCACGACGGCCGCCGGCCCGGAGTCCGGCACCGTCATCCTCCACCAGCAGCCACAGCTCGCCCGGCACATACGACGCGCTCACCCGTACGCTGCCATCTTTGCTGCCGTAGGCGTGGACAACCGCGTTGGTCACCGCTTCCGACGCGGCCAAGCGGATGGCGTCGAGTTGCTCGCGGTCGGCCCCGGCGGCCAACGCGAAGCCGGATATGGCCGTCCTAGCCCGAGGCACCGTCTCCGCCACAGCCCGGAACTCATCGGTATACGTCGAACCGGCGCTCAACACTGTGTCGGTTAGATACCCCAGAACTGCGGGTGGCGAACTGGCGTGGGCAATTTCGTTGCTCCTGGCGGCGGCTCGGGGAGAGGCCCGGTGGCGGGTCGCGCGGCGATCCCCCGGGTTGGTTGCGCGGTTGTCAGTAGAGAGCAGCGGCCAGGCGGCGGCGGGAATCGCGGGCCACCGGGTGCTCGGGGCCGAGCTCGTCGAGCACGCCCACGACCACTCGGCGGATCTCGTCCTGCGCCCCGTCGGCGCTGGGGAGAGCGTTCAGCAGCAGGTCCAGTGCCTGCTCCTGGTCGCCTCGATCCAGGGCGGAAAAAGCCTCATTTAGGCCCAATTGCGCGGCGGCGGGGGAGTCTTGGAGCTCGATCCTGGCCCGGAGGCCGTCGGCGACGAAGCTGCCGGGCACCCGAGACAGCAGGTCCAGGGCCTCCTGGGACTCGCCGCGCGCCAGCAGCAGGCGGGCCAGCGGAACCGCGGCTTCCGCCCGCTTGGGCTCGAGCTCTAGAGCCGCGCGCAAAGACTCCTCGTCGCCTCGCCCGATCAGCGCGTCCGCCTCCGAGGGCACCAGCGCATCCAGGAACCGGTCGATGGCGGGAGCGGGCACGGCCCCGACGAACTCGCTGGCCACGGCCCCGTCCCGGAAGGCCTTTACGGCGGGGATCCCCTGGATCCCGTAGGCCCGGGCCACCCCCGGCTCGAGATCTGTGTTCACCTTGGCCAGCTCCACCTTGCCGGCCCGGGCGGCCACGGCGCGCTCGAGCAGCGGCCCGAGCTGACGGCACGGCCCGCACCACTCGGCCCAGAAGTCCACCACCACCGGCACCTGGTGGGATCGGTCGAGTACGGCGGACTGGAACGTGGCCTCGGTTACATCCATGCTTCGATGGTAGCCATGGCCGAGTGGCGGTTGGAACGCCCAGACGTCCGACTGGCGGGCGCGGAAGATGGGCAGGGAACGCCCGTCCTCCTGCTCCACGGCCTGACCGCCACCCGGCGCTACGTGGTCATGGGCTCACGCGTGCTGGAGCGCTCGGGGCACCAGGTGATCGCCTACGACGCCCGAGGTCACGGCAGCTCCTCACCTGCGGGTCACAGTCAGGCGTACGGCTACTCAGACCTGGTGGATGATCTGGTGTCCGTCCTCGACCGCTTCCAGGTGCCGGCCGCGGTGCTGGCCGGAGCCTCGATGGGGGCGCACACAATCCTGCGCCTGGCGCTGGAGCGTCCCGAGAGGGTGCGGGGCTTGGTTGTCATAACTCCCGGCTACGACCCCGACGAGCAGGATGATCCCGCCCGCCTGGCCCGGTGGGACGCCCTGGCCGACGGCCTTTCCACGGGGGGCGTCGAAGGATTCCTGGCCGCCTACGGAACGCCTCAGGTTCCCGAGGCCTGGCGGGAGACCGTTGTCAAGGTCATCCGCCAGCGGATGGCCCAGCACGAGTACCCCTCGGCCGTAGCGGATGCGTTACGCGTCGTGCCCCGATCACGGCCCTTCGGCGCGCTGGGGGAGCTTTCCGCGCTAGATGTACCGACCGTCGTCGTGGCCTCAGCCGACGAGGCGGATCCCGGCCATCCCCAGGCCCTGGGGGAGGCTTACGCGGCCGCAATCCCCGGCGCCCGGTTCATCACCGACGAGCCCGGCCGCTCCCCGATCGCCTGGCAGGGCAGCCGGGTGTCACGGATCATCGCGGAGGTGGCATCGCGGGGTTGAGGGGCTCGATGAAATGGTGACGATCTCTCGCCCGGAAACAGCCAATCGTTACCGACAGCGGGACCGGTTGGGACGGCGACCGCTCCCACGGCGGTCAACTGCCCAACGCGCCGAAAGTACGGGGCCGGTTGGGCTGTTTACGGCGCGCGTCCGGTCGTAAGTGACGGCGCGGGCGACGCGGACGGCAAGCACTCGGCGTCGGTCGAGATCAGGTAGCCGTCGCGGCGCCACTCCTTAGGGTGTGCGTGGTGAATTTGTCTGGCTATAGCGAGACATTTTCACACCACTGCAACTCCCATCTTCAATGCTCGATAATCGATCTTATGTAGAGCTAATCGTGAGTGCAGCTCTGCCGTGATCGTCATCGCCCCACCCGAAGCCTAACCGCCTCCACCCCGGAGACAACGGCGCTCAAAGCTAGACTCTCCGGAGTCATGCCCAAGCAGCAGCGAATGATGCGAGTCGAGCAGCGCAGCCAGCTGGCCGCGATCCAGCAGCTCGAGGGTCGCTCCGATGAGGAGCTCGAGGCGGAGACCAGATTCAAGGCGGCCGCCCAGGCGATCCTGGGGGCTCGGGCAGCCGAACGTTATGACGCCAAAGCGGCTCGAGCGCATTATCAGAAGGCAATGGCGGCGGCCCGCCCGCAGGAGCGGCCGCATCTCCGGCGCATGGCCGACGCCTCACTGGCGCTGGCTGAGCGCCGGGCGGACGACCTCAAGAAGGCCACTGCGCGCCTGGGCATGGAAGCTCCCAGCTCCCGGCAGCTCCGAGGGCTCCAGTTCCTGGGGCTGCTCATGCCGCCCGCCAGCGCCGGGATCCTGGCCCGGATCCGCGGGATCCTGCTCATCATCGTCCTGATCGTGGCCGTGCTGGCGCTGGGCTTCGGGATCGTCTACGGCATCGGCCAGGCGGCCGGCGGGGTGTCGGTCGACCTGGCGATCTTCTACGGGTTCCTGCTGGTTTTGGTGGTGTTCGGCGTCCTGGCCTTCTTGGGCCGGCGACGGCAGCGCCGCGCCAAGGCGGAGCGAGCAGAGCAGATCGCCGCCCGCTCGCGCTGACAGGCCCGTGTGCGGTCGCTACAGCCTGGCCGTCGATCCTCGGGCGGTGCGCGCCGTCTTCCCCCTGGGCGAGGAGATCGAGATTCGCCCGCGGTACAACGTCGCCCCCGGCGACCCCGTAGTAGCAGTAACGACGGATCGGGCGGGTACGCCACGAGGCGAGCTGCTGCGCTGGGGGCTGGTGCCGTCATGGGCCGATGCTCCGGGAGCCGCCGGCAAGCTGATCAACGCCCGGGCCGAGACGGCGCCCGAGCGACCGGCATTTCGGCGGGCCTTTCGCCGGATGCGCTGCCTGATCCCGGCCACCGGATTCTACGAGTGGGGGACCGAACCGGGAGGGCATAAGAGCGCCTTCCACATCACGGCCGCCGGCCGGGAGGTGTACGCCTTCGCCGGAGTTTGGTCGCTCTGGCGCGGGGCGGGGCCGGAGAGAGAGGGCCGGCCAAGCGCCGGCGAAATCCGCTCGTGCGCCATCCTGACCACGGCGGCCAACGAGGCCGTGGCATCGCTGCACGACCGGATGCCGGTAATCCTGCCCAAGGCTGCCGAGGCGGCGTGGCTTGATCCAGAGAGTTCCCTTGAAGAGCTGACTTCGTTGCTCAGGCCGTTTCCGGCCGCCGAGACGGTCCTCAGGGCGGTGGGCCCGGCTGTGAACGACGCTCGCTATGACGGGCCCGAATGCCTGGAGGCGCCCTCAGCCTCATCGCTCCGGCAGCCGGCGCTCTTCTAACCGCGGTCGCCATGCCCCTCTCCCCCCTTCTCGAGTCCTACGACAACGTCCTGCTCGATCTGGACGGCTGCGTTTGGCTGGGTGAGGAGGCCACGCCGGGGGCGGTGGAGGCAATCTCGGAGCTCCGGACGGCGGGCAAGCGCCTGTCCTTCCTGACCAACGATGCGCGCCGGGCTCCCGAGGATTACGTGCGCAAGCTGTGGGGTCTGGGGATCCAGGCTTCACTCGAAGAGGTGGTGACCGCCGGGGCGGCTCTGCAATACGCGCTGGCCGAGCGGCCGCCGGGTGGGGCTTACGTGATCGGGTCCGAGGCCGTCTTCCGGCACGTGGCCGATGCCGGGCAGCGGATCCTCAACGGTCAGGCTCCCTCAACCCAAGCCGACGTCCTGGTGGTCGCCGGCCACGACGATTTCGACTACCACGAGCTCCGGGAGGGGGTTCAGGCCCTACTGGCCGGGGCGGAGATGATCGCCGCCAACCGCGATCGCACATTTCCCGCCCAGGATGGGCCGTGGCCCGGTTCGGGCGCGATCGTGGCCGCGCTGGAGTACGCCAGCGGGCGAGCGGCCCGGATCGTGGGCAAACCGGCCGCCCACATCTTCCACACCGCCCTGGACCGCCTGGACCCCGGGCGGACCCTGGTGGTGGGTGACGGGCTGGACTCCGACCTGGAGGGCGCGCGGGCCGCCGGACTGGACGCGGCCATCGTCCTCACCGGAGTGACGTCGCGCCAGGAGGCCGAGGAGTTCGCGGCGCAGGCCCGGGCGCAG
>JBPYDM010000132.1:0-2695 GCA_051986255.1 Solirubrobacteraceae bacterium
TGGAGATAGAGGCCGAGCTGGCTTATCCCGGCTCGCTGGATGCTCCCGGTACCTCGCCCCAATCAGATCACCCCCGTCAGGACAAGCAGCCCGATCAGCAGCGGGACCAGAGCGGTGAGGCCAGCCCCGACAGCCGGGCGATGCGCGAGAGCGGATAGCGCCGGCTAGCTTGGACCGCGTGCGGGGAAGGCTGCCCAGAGCTCTGTGGTTGGGAGTGCCGCTCGGCGTGTTGCTCGGAGCTGGTGCCTACGTCGCCGTGGCCCTGACCCGGAGCGTGCCGAAGGTCGGGTTTCGAGCGGCGAGCTTGCCCGCAGCCTTCCCGGGCGGTCGATTGAGAGTGGCCTGGCCGGCCAGCGGCCAGGCCGCGCTGGACGTGCAGGGCATCGGGCTCCTCGGGTCAAGCGGTCCGCAGCGCCCGGTGCCCATAGCCAGCGTGACCAAGATCATGACGGCACTGATCGTCCTGCGCGATCACCCGCTGCCGGTCGGCGGCCCCGGGCCCGAGATTCCGGTCACCGCCGGCGACGTCGACGCGTACCGGCACGACCAGGCCCTAGGAGAGTCCGTGGTCCGGGTGACCGATGGCGAGGAGATGACCGAGCGCCAGGCACTCGAGGCCTTGCTGCTGCCCTCCGCGAACAATGTCGCGACCCTCCTGGCCGATTGGGACGCCGGCAGCGAGGCGTCGTTCGTGGCCAAGATGAACGCCCAGGCTAAGGCCCTCGGCCTCAAGGGCACCGAGTACGCGGATGTCAGCGGGTTTGACCAGCACACCATGAGCACGGCTCGAGACCAGGCCCGCCTGGCCCAGGTCGCCCTGGCCCGGCCAACGTTTGCCCAGATCGTGGCCATGCCGGAGGTCAGGCTGCCGGTGGCGGGGCCCGTGCCCAACCGGGACGAGCTGCTCGGCCGGCTGGGAGTTGTGGGGGTGAAGACGGGTAACACACTCGCCGCCGGGGGCTGCTTTGTCTTCGCCAGCCGGCAGCACGTCGGCCGCCGGCAGGTGACGGTCGTGGGAGCGGTGCTCGACCAGCCCCTGACCCCGGACGCTCCCACGGTCCTGGAGGGCGCGTTCAAGGCCACGACCGGCTTGCTGCGCGGGCTGCCTCACGTGCTCGAGAGGTTGGGTCTATTCCAGCACCCTTACGTGCTGGGATGGCTGACGGCGCCGTGGGCGCCCCGCGTCCCGGTCTGGGCCCTCGCCTCCCGGACGGTCGTGGGCTGGCCGGGCCTACCGCTACGGTTGCGCGTCATGCCAGCCGGCCGTCTGGATGCTCCCCTGCACGCGGAGCAAGATGTGGGCAGGGTCATCCTCTGGGCCGGCGAGCAGCGGATCCGCCTCCGGCTGATCGTCTCCAAAGCGCTGCCCGCGCCCTCGCTCGCCTGGCGGCTCACGCACCCCTAGCGCGCGCGGAGTCTCCCAGCGCTCCTCGATCTCAGATCATGCAGGCGCAATCTGAGCACCGGACGGGGTTGACATCTCGCCGGTGGTCAGACAGTCTGGGTCCGTCGAGCTCAAAGGGAGGTTTTTATGCCTTGGAATCTCAAAGGAAGCTACGCCGAGACCTGCTCATGCGAGCTGATGTGTCCCTGCAACCTGACCTTCGACCACGGCGCCACCTATGACTACTGTCGCGCCACCATGGCCTTCAACATCCGTGAGGGTCAGGTGGACGGAACCGACATAAGCGGCCGCAGGGTGGTTGTCGTCATCGACACCCCCAAGGTCATGACCGATGGAAACTGGCGCGTCGGCGTGTTCCTCGATGAAGACGCCAGCGATGAGCAGGCCGACAAGCTCGGGCAGGTGTTCACCGGGCAGCTCGGGGGTCCGATGGCCGCCCTCACACCACTGGTCGGTGAGATGGTGGGAGTCGAGCGCGCTCGGATCGAGTTCGACGACGACGGCGTACGCCACCGGGTCCGCGCCGGGGATGCCATCGACTTCGAGATCGAGGACATCGTGCCGTTCGGCGTCGAAACCGGCCAGCCGGTGCGCTTCCAGGGCATGCTTCACCCGGTGGCGTCCGACCTGACGATGGCCGAGGCCAAGCGGTCGGAGATAGACGCCTTCGGCATCATGTACGAGGGTAAGAGCGGGCTATCCACGTCTGAATTCGCCTGGGCCGCCTGAGCAAGTGATCGCGGTCCCGGAAAGAGACCCTTCCGCCAGGGGACTGGCTCCCCTTCTCGAAGCTGCGCGGGCGCGCCGCGGTCTGGTGGTTCTGGTCCTCGCCGTGGCGGCCGCTGGGTGGTGGTGGACGGTCGGTCAGATGGCCGGGATGGATAACGGACCCTGGACCGCACTGGGCACTCTGGGCTGGTTCACCGGCGTGTGGGTGGTGATGATGGCCGCCATGATGCTCCCGTCGGTCGCCCCCACGATCGCTCTATATGGGCGCATGGCCAAGGCCCGCTCCAACTTCGCACCGCTGCTGTTCGCCTCGGGGTACCTGCTCGCGTGGGCTGCCACGGGCCTGACCGCCTTCACCATCGCCGTGCTCGGTCGCGGGGTGGGGGGCGACGTCCTAGCCTGGAACCGCGCCGGCCGCTGGGCTGCCGGCGCGACGCTGCTCGCGGCCGCGGCCTACGAGGTCTCGCCGCTGAAGGATGTGTGCCTGGGGAAGTGCCGCAGCCCGCTGGGCTTCCTGCTCGGCTCCTGGCGCGAGGGTCCAGCCGGCGCGCTGCAGATGGG
>JBPYDM010000133.1:0-9239 GCA_051986255.1 Solirubrobacteraceae bacterium
CCTCGCGTAGCGCGGCGTGCGGATCGATCGATCCGTCGGTCTCGATGTCCAGCGTGAGCTTGTCGTAGTCGGTCCTCTGCCCCACGCGAGCCTGCTCGACGCTGTAGGCCACGCGGCGCACCGGCGAGAAGATCGAGTCGATCGGGATCACGCCGATCGGCTGATCGGGTGACTTGTTCTCCTCGGCCGGGCGGTAGCCGCGCCCCCGGCCAACCGTCAAGTAGACCTCCAGCTTAGTCTTCTTCTCCAGCGTGGCGATGTGGGTGTCCGGGTTGAGGATCTCAACGCCGGCAGGGAGGTCGATGTCCTTTGCAGTTATGTCGCCCGGACCGGTCACCACCAGCGGTGCCTCGACCTCGGTGGCGTCGGTGTGCATTCGGCAGACGATGCCCTTTAGGTTCAGGACGATGTCGGTCACGTCCTCCTTGACCCCGCGGATGGTGGAGAACTCGTGCGCGACTCCCTCGATCCGGACGCTGGTCACCGCCGCGCCAGATAGGGAGGAGAGCAGGACCCTTCTCAACGAGTTACCAAACGTGTAGCCGAAGCCGCGATCAAGCGGCTCGATGGTGAACGAGCCACGGTTGTCGTCGACGGCCTCGCTGGAAATTCGGGGAACTTGGAAGTCGAGCATCTTGGGTCCTAACGTCGGGGTTTCAGGCCGCGCCTGTCGGCGTCGGCGCCGCGTGGCCCCTGGCGGCCGCGCGCATGAGCTTTCGGTCTACTTCGAGTACAACTCGACGATCAGCTGCTCTTGCACTGGCGCGGCGATCTCTCGCCGCTCCGGCCGTCGCAGCACCTTCGCCGTGAGCGCGTCGTGGTCTGCCTGAAGCCACGCCGGGACTTGGCCAGTCAGCTCGGTGGCGTCGCGTATCACCTGAGTCGCCGGGGAGGAGGTATGGATGGCGATCACATCCCCCTCGCGCAGCTGGTAACTGGGGACGTTCACCCTCCGGCCGTTGACCGTCCAGTGTCCGTGGAGGATCAGCTGGCGGGCCTGGCGGCGGGACGCGGCGAAGCCGAGGCGGACGAGCACGTTGTCGAAGCGGCACTCGAGCATGCGAAGCAGGTTCTCGCCGGTCACTCCGGGCTGGCGCGAGGCCTTCTTGTAGTAGTTGCGGAACTGCTGCTCGAGCACCCCGTAGTAGCGGCGAGCCTTCTGCTTCTCGCGCAGCTGAACCCGGTACTCGCTTTGCTTCTGGCGGCCCCGGCCATGCTCGCCGGGCGGATATGAGCGACGCTCGACGCCACACTTGTCGGTCAGGCAGCGCTCGCCCTTGAGGAACAGTTTCTGGCCCTCGCGCCGGCACTGCTTGCACTGGGGAGATGTGTCACGTGCCATTGGAAAACCTAGACGCGGCGCCGCTTCCGCGGACGGCAACCGTTGTGGGCCTGCGGGGTCACGTCTCGAACTCCGAGCACCTCCAGCCCGGCGGCCTGGAGTGACCGGATCGCGGTCTCGCGGCCCGAACCGGGGCCCTTGACGAACACCTCAACCTTCTGGAGGCCGTGTTCCAGACCCTTGCGGGCCGCAGCGTCGGCGGTCACCTGAGCGGCGAACGGGGTGGACTTGCGGGAGCCCTTGAAACCGGCACCGCCGGCCGACTCCCAGGCGATCACGTTGCCCTCGCGGTCGGTCAGCGAAACGATCGTGTTGTTGAACGAGGTCTTGATGTGCGCCTGTCCAATGGGGATGTTCTTGCGGACGCGACGGCGGCCGCGGGGACGTCGGGCTGCGGGCATTTACTTCTTGGTCGCCTTCTTCTTGCCGGCGACCTGCATCCGCTTCGGCCCCTTGCGCGTGCGCGCGTTGGTCTTCGTGTTCTGGCCACGGACGGGCAGGCCGCGGCGGTGGCGCAGACCGCGGTAGGAGCCAATCTCCTGGAGGCGCTTGACGTTCTGCGAACGCTCGCGGCGCAGGTCCCCCTCCACCATGAGATTGCCGTCGATCATCTCGCGCAGCTTGACGACCTCATCCTCGGTCAGATCACGTACCTTGCGATCAGGCTCGACCCCGATCTCGGCCAGCAGCTTGTTGGCCGTGGGGCGGCCGATGCCGTAGATGTACGTCAACCCGATCTCCACACGCTTGTTGAGCGGGATGTTGACTCCCGAGATACGTGCCATTAGGGCTTCTCCTCGTGGGTGCGGCCGCAGAGGAGCACTAGCCCTGCCTCTGCTTGTGCCGGGGATTCGAGCAGATGACCAGGACCCGCCCGTGACGGCGGATGATCTTGCACTTCTCGCACATTGGTTTGACCGAAGGTCGTACTTTCACGCTGGCCCTTGCTATCGCCCGATGGATTTGACTAAGTCGCCTCAACCCGGCTCTGGAGACCGCGAGGCCGCCGCTACCGTGCTGAAGATCGGCGCGCACAGCAAAAAAGAGCGCTGCGAGCGCACGCACGGATCTTAGCAAGGCGGACCCACTGGGCCCGCCCGAATGGCCACCGCTCGGCCGTCAGGCCGCCGCCTGTCCGCCGCGGGCTTCGTGCCAGGGAGTGAGGATCCGAGGGTCCGCGGCCGTGATGGCCACCGTGAACTCGAAGTGGGCGGCCAGCGAGCCGTCCTGGGAGTAGATAGCCCAGTGGTCGTCACCCACCCGGACGCCATGGCGGCCGGCGGTGACCATCGGCTCGACGGCCAGAACCATGCCCTCCTCCAGCGGAATCCCGGTGCCCGGGGTTCCGTAATTGGGGATCTGGGGGTCCTCGTGCATGCTCCGGCCGATTCCGTGTCCCACCAGCGAGCGCACGATCGATAATCCCGCGGCCTCGACATGACGCTGGATAGCGTGTGAAACGTCGCCCAGCCGGTTGCCCACTCGGCACTCGCGGACCCCGGCGAAAAGCGCCTCCTCGGTGGTGAGCAGCAGTTTCCGAGCGATCGGCGTCACGGGCCCGATGGCAAAGGTCTTGGCCGCGTCAGCCACCCAGCCATCCCGCACGACGCCGATGTCGACGGACAGGATGTCACCTCGACTCAGCTTGTACGGACCGGGAATGCCGTGCACGATCATCGAGTTGGGCGACGCGCAGATGGAGCCGGGGAAGCCACGATAACCCTTGAACGCAGGCTCAGCTCCCTGGGAGCGAATGAATTTCTCGGCCGCCTGGTCGAGCTCGGCGGTGGTCACCCCCGACCTGACCTTCCCGGCCAGGAGGTTCATCGTCTGGACCAGGATCTCGCCCGCCGCGGCCATGCGGTCGATCTCCTCGCGAGTCTTCTTGATGATCATCAGCTCGTCTCCCGTCCTACGGTACCGCGCGACATCAGAAGTCCTCCTCGAGCCGCAGCGTGGCAATCACCGCTCGGATGTGGTCCTGCACGTCGGCCGGGCTCCGGGTGCCGTCGATGCGCTTGAGCAGCCCCCGCTCGTCGTAGTAGCCGATCACAGGCTTGGTTTTCTCGTGGTACACGCGCAACCGGTTCTGAACCACCTTTGGCTTGTCGTCGTCGCGCTGTATGAGGCGGGAGCCGTCCTGGTCGCAGACGCCCTCGTGCTTGGGAGGATCGAACTCAACGTGGTAGTTGTGCCCCGCCTTGAGGCACAACCGCCGGCCGGAAAGGCGCCTGACCACCTCCTCATCGGACACGTCGAGCAGTAGCACCGCGGTGATGCACCTGCCCAGGGAGCGCAGCTGATCATTCAGCGCCTCGGCCTGCTCGCGAGTGCGGGGGAAACCATCCAGGATGAAGCCGTCCTGGGCATCGGGCTCCCGGAGGCGCTCCCTCACCATGGCCAAAATCAGGCGGTCAGGCACCAGGTCGCCGGTGTCCATGTAGCTCTTGGCCTGCTGGCCCAGCTCGGTCCCCTCCTTGACGTGCTCTCGGAGCATGTCGCCGGTGGCGATGTAGGGCAGCTGGAAGTCGTGCCGGAGCCGGTCGGCCTGAGTTCCCTTGCCCGCGCCGGGGGGGCCAAACAGGATCAGGTTGAGCTCCGACACGCCGGTCACTGTATCGGGAGGGCCCTAACGGAGGAGGCCCGCAAACTGGGTATGCGGCCGGGCCTCGTGGGGCCCGGACGAAGAAACTCGGCCAGGTAAACGCCCGGAACCTTCGGTGTGGTGTGTGCCCCGTCACCACACCGAAGGTTTAATCCGAGACGGTGCCCCCTAATTTGCCCCCTGGCTCAGCATCCGGCCTGCCCCCCCAGCCCCCTTGGGCCAGTGACAAGCCTGTATTGGTGCTCTGGAAGTTAGACCCTTGAGGCGGGCTTCGCACCAGGGAAGCACCCTAGTCTTTTCTGCCCGGCCTACCCCAGGGTGGGCTGGGCCGGAGCAGCCACCGGCGAGTCCTCGGCCGCGGGCGCGGTGCTGGGCACGATGGGCTGCGCGCCGGTGGTCGGCGGCGGCTCCTCGGTCACACCCCCCCGGTCGTGCCTGACCGCCTCGATCGCGGCGACCAGTTCGATCCACCCACAGAAGCTACTGGGAGCCCCCTCTTCCACCGTGACTGTCCCGGTGATCGGATCCGATCCCACGTCTACCGCCAGTTTCAGGTGCGCTGCCCGTTCGGTCACCAACGTAATATCGCGCGAACCCGGCGGTTTCGCCCCAGGCAACCACCCCAGGATTAGCGCCCTTAACCTTAATAACATGGTGGTGGGAGGCCCATAGCCATGGCCGTGGGAGAGGCGCAAGATCGGCGAGGACGCCGCGTCCGCGGTAGGCGCGGCCTGCTCGAGCGCGAGCAGGCATTGGCGGCGATCGAGGATGTCCTCGACTCAGCGGTGGCCGGCACTGGCCAGGCGCTGTTGATCGTCGGGCACGCTGGGATGGGGAAGACTCGCCTCTACGAGGCCTCGCTGGACGAGGGCCGGAGCCGCGGCCTGCGGATCCTCCGCGCGTCGGGGGCCGAGCTCGAGCAGAACCTGGCCTTCGGCGTGGCCGCGCAGATCGCTCGAGGAAGCCTGGCCGGGCTCGCCCATGAGCAGCGAGAGGCCCGGCTCACTGGAGCGCCTCCGCTGGCCCAGGCTCTGCTCGGAGGCGGTCTGCCCGAGTCCCATTCCGAGACCAGGCAGGACCTGGCCGTCGCGCACGCTCTGTTCACCCTCTTGGCCGACTCGCTGGAGATGGAAGGCGGGCTGATGGCCATCGACGACCTGCACTTGTCCGATCCCGCCTCCCTGGAATCGCTCCTGTACATGCTTCAACGCTTGGACGAGTTGCCGCTCGCCCTGGTCCTGACCCGCCGGCCCGGAGTCCAAGGGGAGGTGGCCGACATGCTCGATCTGCTCGCGGCTCATGCTCGGGTGCAGGTGCAGACACTCACTCCGCTGGGCTCGGCGGCGATCGCACGCCTCGTGCAGGAGATGATGGGCGAGCGCACCGACGTGGAGCTGGTCCGGGTGAGCGAGGAGGCAACGGCGGGCAATCCGTTCTACCTGCACGAGCTGCTGATCGCACTCAAGGAGGACAGAGGGTTGGACAGCGCCCAGCTGGCCGCGCGGGCCCGGTCACTCGCGCCGGATGCGGTCACGCGGTCGGTACGCGTCCGCGTAGGACGGCTGGGCGAGGATGCGGCGGCGCTGGCCCGAGCAGTGTCCGTCCTGGGCGATGATGTTCCCGTGCGCCACGCGGCGACGCTGGCCGGCCTGAACATCAGCCGGGCGAGCAGGGCCGCGGACGCACTGGCCTCGGTGGAGGTGCTGCTGGCCCGCGAGCCGCTGCGTTTTGTCCACCCGCTCGTCCGCTCCTCGGTCGAGCATGACATTCCGGCCTCGGAGCGGGCCACCCGGCACCTGGACGCCGCCCATCTGCTCGACACCGAAAATGCTGATGCCGAGCGAGTGGCCGCTCACCTGCTGGTCGGCCGGGCCCAGAGGGACCCGTGGGCCGTCGATCGGCTGTGCGCGGCGGCCAGGGAGGCGCGCGCCCGGCTGGCACCACAGTCGGTGGTCCGGTATCTCGAGCGGGCGCTGGCCGAGCCGCCGGCGCCAGAGCTTCGGGGGGATGTGCTGGCCGAGCTGGGGTCAGCCGAGGCATCCATCGGCCTCGCAGCCGCCGTGGGGCATCTGATCGCCGCCGCCCAGATGCTCACCGACCCGCGGCGGCGGGCGGAGCTGAGCCTGCGCCGGGGCCACGCGCTCTATGCCCAGGGCCGTCACGAAGCGGCCGCGGCCGCGTACGGGGAGGGCCTGGCCGAGCTGGCGGAGAGCCCGGACGACCCAGACGAGCGCGAGCTTCACGACGCGCTCCAGACGGGCTTCGTGGCGACTGCGTCCCTGGTCCCCTCGCTCCAGGAGCAATCCATGCAGCGGTCCTCCTGGCTTCTTGCCCGGGCTCTGGAGGGCGACCGGACGCGCGGTCAGCGTCAGCTCCTGGCCCAGGCGGCGCTCCACGCATGCTTCGCTGGCGTGGATGCGGGCGAGGTCATCCAGCTGGCCGAGCGGGCGTGGGACGACGGAGCACTGCTCGATCAGGAGGGAGCGAACGGCGTGGGCTGGAGCCTGCTCACCAGCGCATTGTGCCTGGCCGGCGACTTCGAGCGGGCGATTGAGGTCTCCGACCGTGCGCTGGAGGAAGCTCGCCGGGTGTCCTCACCCCAGGCGTTCGCCACGGCCTCCTACGCGCGCGGTCTGCCCGAGCTGTGGCAGGGCCGGGTGAGCCTGGCCTTGGGCGACCTCGAGGCGGCTCTGAATGCGCGGCGGTTCGGGTGGCGCCAATTCGCCCGTGCCGCGGCGGCTCACTATGCGCTCTGCCTGCTTGAGACGGGAGAGCTCGAGCGGGCGGACGAGGTGCTAAACGAGGAGGCTCCGCCCAAGGCCACCGGTCATGTCGAGAATGCGGCCCGCCTGTACGCTCTGGCCGAACTGCGGCGCAACCAGGGCCGAGCGGAAGAGGCGCTGGAAGTGGCGCTGGCGGCGGGGCGTCTGGCCGAGCGACACGTGCCGTTTCTGGGCTACTGCCCGTGGCGCAGCTCCGCCGCCGAATCGGCCCTTGCCCTCGGGGATTACCAAAAGGCCCGGGACCTGGCCTATGAGACGCGTCGGCGCAGCGAGCAGACCCAGGTGCTGCACCAGCGGATCCGGTCGTTCAGGGTCATGGGCATGTGCCTGGGCGACGAGGAGGGGCTCCAAAACCTGCGGCAGGCCGTCAAGCTGGGGATGGCATCGCCTCCCAGGCTGGAGACCATCCGCTCGCTGGTGGAGCTGGGATCGGCACTCCGTCGGTCCAATGAGCGGGCCGCCGCTCGCGGGCCGCTTCAGCAGGCGGCGGACATGGCGCGGCAAGCCGGAGCTGTTGCCATCTACGAGCGGGCGCGGGTCGAGCTGTCAGCCAGCGGTGCCCGTCCCCGGCGAGGCGCCCTGCTCAGCGGCCCGGCCTCGCTCACCCCCAGCGAGCGACGCATTGCCGAACTGGCCTCCAGCGGACACAGCAACCGACATATCGCCCAGACGCTGTTCGTGACCCCCAAGACCGTCGAGTACCACCTGCGCAACACCTACCGGAAGTTGGGGATCCAGACCCGCCGAGAGCTGGCCGACGCCCTGGGCAAGTCGGCCTGACTGAGCTACTTAAGGAAGCCCTCGTAGTTGCGCATCATCAGCTGCGCCTCGAGCTGCTTCATCGTATCCAGGGCCACCCCGATGACGATCAGGATCGAGGTCCCGCCAAAGAAGAAGTTGGCGTGGGTGCGGGCGATCAGGATCGTGGGCAAGGCCGCGATGGCGGCCAGGAATAACGCTCCTGGGAACGTCAGGCGAGCCAGGATGCGGTCGAGGAACTCGGCCGTGGGCCTACCTGGTCGAACCCCGGGTATGAACCCGCCGTACTTTTTCAGGTTGTCCGCCTGGTCGACCGGGTTGAACGTCACGGCGGTGTAGAAGTAGGTGAACAGGATGATGAAGATGCTCTCGCCCAACACGTAGTGCCAGCCGTTGGGACTGAAGAACGTGGCCACCTTGTAGGCGAAGGCGTGGGGGTTCGTCCCTCCCAACAACTGCCCGACGGTGGGCGGGATGGCCATGATCGAGGCGGCGAAGATGACCGGGATCACGCCGGCCATGTTCACCCGCAGCGGGAGGTAGGTCTGACCGCCCTGGGTCATCCGCCGCCCGATGACCCGTTTGGCGTACTGAACAGGAATCCGGCGCTGACCCTCCTGGACGAACACGATCGCGGCCACGACCCCGATGGCGATGAAGGGCATCGTGACGCGGAAGACCTGGTCGGGGTTGTTCCACCAGGCCTGGATGCCACCGGGGATCCGGGAGACGATGCTGGCAAAGATGAGCAGGGAGATCCCATTGCCGATCCCCCGCTGGGTGATGAGCTCGCCAATCCACATCAGCAGCACCGTGCCGGCGGTGAGTGTGACCACGATGAGCAGGACCTTGGCCAGGTTGAAGTTGCTGATCAGTTTCACTCCGGCCTGGTTCTCGAAGCTCTTGAACAGAAAGACGTAGCCGATCGACTGAGCGAAGGCGAGTCCCACCGTCAAATACCGCGTGTACTGGGTGATCCGCGCCTGCCCGACCTCACCCTCCTTCTGGAGCTTCTCCAGCGACGGGACGACCACCGTCAGGAGCTGGAGAATGATCGAGGCCGTGATGTAGGGCATGATCCCCAGGGCGAAGATCGCGATCCGCCCCAGGCCGCCGCCTGAGAACAGGTTCAGCAGCCCCAAGATGCTGTTGCCCCCGAAGTTCCTCTGAATCGCGCTGACCGCGGCGGTGTTGATCCCTGGCGCCGGGATGTGGGTCCCCAGCCGGTAGAGAGCCAGCATGGCGGCCGTGAACAGGATCTTGTTGCGGATCTCCCCGACCCGGAAGGCGCCCAGGATGGTCCCGATCATTAGGGGCGACTCCTCGGACCAGCCGTGACCGCGTCCTGACGAGCGGCCTCAATCACCTGACAGGTGCCTCCGGCGGCCTCGATCTTCTCCTGAGCGGCCCGGCTGAAGCCATGGGCGTGCACCGTCAGCGGCTTGGTGATTTCGCCTTTGGCCAAGACCTTCACCGGCACCCCCTTTCGTCCGGCCAGGCCCCGGTCCTTCATGGCTTCGAGCGTTACGGCGGCGCCGGACTCGAATCTGGACTCCAAATCCTCCAGGTTGACCGCCTGGGAGTGAGTGCGGAAGGGCTCGAAGGGCATCGACTTCCTCATATGCGGACCGCGCAGCTTGCGCATCCGCATGTGGATTGGGTTCTGACCCCCCTCGAAGTGAACCCGGCGCTTGGCTCCTGAGCGGGCTCCCCAGCCCTTCTGGCCCCGGCCGGCGGTCTTGCCTGTGCC
>JBPYDM010000134.1:0-2243 GCA_051986255.1 Solirubrobacteraceae bacterium
CTACCGCAAGATGGGCTGGAACGCCTCGGATACCCGGCCGCTCACCTTCACCGACTGCCGCGTGCCCGCGGGCAGCCTCGTCGGGCAGCGGGGCGCCGGGCTGAGGCAGTTCCTGATCGTGCTCGACATCGGCCGGATCGGCGTGGCCGCGATGGGCGTGGGCCTGGCTCAGGGCGCGCTGGACCAAGCACTGGCCTACGCCAAGGAGCGGCGGGCATTCGGCCGTCCGATCTCGAAGTTCCAGGCCATCCAGGGCAAGCTGGCCTCGATCTCGGCCGAGATCGAGGCCACCCGCCTGCTCGTCCACAAGGCGGCCTGGCTGAAGGACACCGGCCAGAACTTCACGCTGACCGCCGCCCAGGCCAAGCTCAAGAGCGGCCGCCTGGCCGTGCGCGCCGCCGAGGAGGCGGTGCAGATCCACGGTGGCTACGGCTACATCGAGGAGTACCCAGTGTGCCGCTTCTACCGCGACGCCAAGATCCTGACCATCGGCGAGGGAACCGACGAGATACAGGAGCTGGTGATCGCCCGCGCGCTCGGTGCGTAGAGCGAGGGTGCCCCGGGGCGACCCTCTACGGCGATGTCCCAACCGACGGTCGGCCAGCGGCGCTTGGGTCCTCGACGGCTCCATGTGCCGTCAACAACCCAACGCCCGGTTGACCCACGCCCCGGTGGGATGTCTCCGTCCGGGGAGTCCGAGCTAACTCACTCCGCGCTCGGACACCTTGAGCGAGCGCAGCACGTGATCCACGGTCAGTAGCTGGCGCCGGCGCTCCGACCGCTCGCCGGCGATCACCACGTACAGGGTGAACGCGCGGCCGCCCAAGGTGAAGGACTGCTGAGTGGCCGACAGCCCGGGCCGGAAGTGAGCCACCCTCTTGGGCGAGAACTCCGTGGGATCTAGCGGGAGATCAATCCCTCGCTGGCGGAATGGACCGCGGCCCGGCACGACCCCCGAGCCGGCCAGGTACTCGGTTAGGCTGAAAAAGCAGGCTCCCGGAGGGAGGACGTCGGTGGTCCGCTCGCCGAGCTCGTCATCGTCGGTGTCAATCGGAGCGTCGGCCGCCTGGACCGCCACCAGGGAGGAGGAGGGGCGCAGGAAGCGGCCATCCCACCCGGGGGGCAGGTCAATCCGCAGCCCGTCGCCTTCCAGGACCACGCGCCACCTCGCGCTCCAGGATCGTCTCCGCGGCGCTGGCTGGATCGAGCTCACGCGAGACGACCCGGTCGAGCAACTCGTGGACGTCCTCGTCCTCGCGCACGGACGCCTCAAGCTCCCGGCGCATGCGGATTGTGGCGATGGCCAGCACCTCGTTCATCAGGTTGCGCCGCCGGCGCTCGCGCAATGTGCCCTGGGCCTCGATGTGGCTGCGGTGGCGCTCCAACGCGTCGGCCAGCTCCTCGACGCCCTGTTCGCGCACGGCCTCCGTGCGGATGATCGGCACCTTCCAGTCCTGCCGTGGCCCGAGGGCAAGCACGCCCTTGATCTCCCGGATCATCGTGTCGGTTAGCGGATGGTCCGCCTTGTTGACCACGATCACGTCCGGGATCTCCATCACGCCGGCCTTCAGGGCCTGGATCGAATCGCCCGAGCCCGGCATCAGCACGAGCACGACCGTGTCGGCGTGGTCGATGATGTCCACCTCGGCCTGGCCCACTCCCACCGTCTCCACGAAGACCAGGTCGCGACCCGAGGCGTCCATGAGCAGTGCCGCCTGAAGGGCCGCCTCGCTCAGGCCCCCGAGCGCCCCGCGGCTGGCCATCGAGCGGATGAACACGCCGGGATCCAGGAAGTGCTCGCTCAGGCGAATCCGATCGCCCAGCAGCGCCCCCCGGGTGAACGGCGAGGACGGATCGATGGACAGCACGGCCACGGTGCGGTCCCGCGCGCGCTCGAGCTTGGTGAGCGCGGCCAGAAGCGTGGACTTCCCCACGCCCGGGGGACCCGTGAAGCCGACGACTGCCGCCCGGCCGGTCTGCGGGAACACCTCGCGGACCAGCTTCCACCCCGCCGGATCGTCATTCTCCACCAGCGAGATCCCCCGGGCCAGGGCGCGTTTCTCACCGGCCAGTAGCCGCTCGGCCAGCGAGTTTTGGTCAGCCTCCATGGCGGCGAGCAATCATGGCAGGCCCTACGATCCCACCGTGCGCTCCGCCAGCACAGGCCTTACCGACCTGGCCACGGTCGAGCCGGTCGCCCCTCCACCGCCCCCGCCGCCATTGCGAGCTGGGCCGCCGCCGCT
>JBPYDM010000135.1:0-11512 GCA_051986255.1 Solirubrobacteraceae bacterium
GTGTGCCGCGAACCCCGCCGGCGAATACACACGCCTAGATCACACCGCCAACGGCCTGTATTGGAAAACGCCCGTGAAGGGCCGCTTCGAGAAGGTGTCGAGGTGGGAAACGCACGTGCGTCGGCCCGACCATGCCTGCGTCTATCTCCAGACGTGGTCCGCGCCCCTGAACTCCGCGGGCGGGCTCCTGGCCCAAAAGTTCATCAGCTTCGCCATCCACTGACGTCGGGAGCGGCAGGCGGGTTGACCCGAGCGGTCGAGCCGTGGGCCGGGCTCTGGTCGCTACCGCCGCCCGCGGCGGGCGGTCACCTCGATCTCGACCTTCATGCGCGGATCGGACAGGCCGCAGCAGATCATCGTGGCCGCCGGCCGCACCTCGCCGAGATGCCGCTGGAGCACCGGCCAGATGGTGGGGAAGTCATCCCGGTTGGGGAGCATGTAGCGCACCCGCACGACATCGGTCAGGCTCGCCTGGGCCTGGCTGAGTGCGGCGATGATGTTGCGAAAGGCCTGCTCGGCCTGCTCGGCGACGTCGTCCGATAGCGCCATGGTGCCGTAGTCAAAGCCCGTCGTGCCAGACACGTGGATCCAGTCACCGTCCACCACCGCCCGCGAGTAGCCGATCTGTCTCTCGAACTCCGAGTCAGAGGAGATGAGCCGGCGCTTGGTCACGGGGCGAGCATAATCCGACCCAGATGAGGGAGACCAGGATCTCGAGGATCGGCCTGTCCGCCGAGGCGGCCTCGTTCCTGGCCTGCCTGGCCACGATCCTCGAGGTGGCCGAGGACGAGGTCCCGGATCCGAGCTCGAACGGGGACATGGGCGAGGACTGGAACATCCTGGGCTGGCTCGGCTCTCTGGGCATAGGCCTGGTGCCGGTGGCTGATCCGACGAGCTTTGCCTGGCCCGGTCCGTGGATAGCCCGCGTGCGGGGAGCGGACGGCCGCCGTCGCTCGGTCGTGATGTACGGGCGCTCGCCTTCTGGAGTGGTGTGGGATCCGAACGGGAGCGGGCTCGTGGATCAGCAGCGCATCGAGGACGGTTTCGTCCTGGCCGCCGAGGACATCGCGCTGGCAAAACCACCGGCGGTCCGACCCTCGGAGGCGACCGGCTCGGTCGAGCAGATCTGGATGGCGTCCGAGAGCGACCAACCGGGACGCACGCTGGACACCGTGCAGGTCATCCCCGGTGTAGGGCTGGAGGGCGACAGATACACGGGCGGCCGGGGAGCGTTCCCGTCAGGACGCCCCGGGTCCGCGCTGACCCTGATCGAGGCCGAGGTGTGCGAGAGCTTCACCCCGCCCCTATCGCCGGAAGAGCACCGGCGCAACCTGGTGACACGCGGAATCAGGCTGAATGGGCTGATCGGGTGGGAGTTCTCGATCGGCGCGGTCCGATGCCGGGGGATCCGGCTGTGCGAACCCTGCGCGACCATGCAGCGGTACGCCGAGCGGCCGGTCCTGCGCCCGCTGGTGCACCGCGGCGGTCTGCGGGCGGACATCCTAGACGCCGGCGAGGTCCGGGTGGGCGATCCGATCACCGTGGCTCCGGGTTGACGCTCGGTCTGGGCGAGCCGGTCAGCGCTCGCACGAACCCTCGCCCGGAAACAACCCAACCGATGTCCACGGCGGGCCGGTTGGGACGTTGACCGCTGTGGGGACGGGCAACGTCCCAACGGGGAGAAATGGGTGCACGATTGGGCTGTTGACGGGCGCTCAACGGGGTTCGCGCGCAAGGACGGCCGCCCAAAGGGAGCAGTTGACGCGCGCCAGGCGCGAGGCCCTATTTCAGCTCGCCCGACGTCTTCCCCAGCAGCAGCCGGGAGATGATCAGCAGCTGGATCTGCTGGGTGCCCTCGAAGATGTCCAGGATCTTGACGTCGCGCGCCCACTTCTCCAGCAGCTCGCCCTCGCCGTAGCCGATCGAGCCGGCCAGGGCCACGCAGCGCAGCGCGATGTCGGTTCCGGTCCGGCCGGCCTTGGCCTTGGCCATCGAGGCATGCAATGAGTTGGGCTTGCGGTTGTCGGCCATCCACGCCGCCTCGAGCGTGAGGAGACGGGCCGCCTCCCAGTCGGACTCCATCGAGATGAAGTCGGCGGCCGCCGCCGTCTGGGCGTGGGGAGGACGGTTGTAGTCGATCTCGATGCCCGCCTCGGCCAGCAGCTCGCGCGTGCGATCGAGGCAGGCCCGGGCCACCCCGATGGCCATGCCGGCCACCAGCGGCCGGGTGTTGTCGAACGTCTGCATTACCCCGGCGAACCCGCCCTTGGGGGCGATCTCCGGGCTGCCCAGCAGGTTCTCCTTAGGCACGCGGACGTTGTCCAGCACGAAGTTGGCGGTGTCCGAGGCCCGGATTCCCAGCTTGTGCTCCAGGCGGTCGAGCTTCAGCCCCGGGTTGTCGCGTTCGACCACGAAGGACTTGATGGCCGCGCGACCCTGCGACGGGTCGAGCGTGGCCCAGACGACGATCAGCGCCGCTCGGTCGCCCGAGGTGACGAAGATCTTCTCGCCGTTCAGCACGTACTCCTGCTCGTCCTCGTCCCACTTCGCCGTCGTCCGAATCGCGGCCGAGTCAGACCCCGCCTCCGGCTCCGTGATGGCCATGGCGGCCCACTTGCCGCCGAAGCGCTGCAGTTGCTCCGGGTTGGCCACAGCGCTGATCGCCGCCTGCCCGAGGCCCTGACGGGGCATCGTCAGGAGCAGCCCCACGTCTCCCCAGCAGAGCTCGGTCATTCCAAGCAGGGTCGACATGTTGGAGCCGTTGCGATTCCCGTCCTCCGTCTTGGCCTTCACAGAGCCGTCGGGCGAGCCCGACGAGGACCCCACTGTGCCGACGCCGGCTCCGCCCACCCCGCCGCCCTGGCCGCTGCCTTCGATGACCGCGGCGAGCATGTCGAGCTCCCTGGGATACGTGTGCTCCGCCAGGTCGTACTTCCGCGAGTTCTTGCGGAAGATCTCGACGGCCACCATGTGGGCCTGGTCGACCAGCTGCTCGAACTTCCGAGGTGTCTCCAGGTTGATGGGCATCAGACGAGCAGCGCCCCCTCCATGACCCCGGCAGCTCGCAGGTCCCGGTACCAGCGCTCGACAGGATGTTCCTTGACGTACCCGTGGCCACCAAGCATCTGCACGCCGTCCGACCCGATGGCCACGCCCCGCTCGGCACACAGGCGGCGGGCCAGCGCGGCCTCGCGGGCGAAGGGGAGTCCCTGATCCACCCGGCTGGCGGCACGGTAGGTGGCCAGTCGCATGCCCTCGAGCTCGATGGCCATGTTGGCGACCGTGAAGGCCACGGCCTGGCGGTGCGAGATTGGCTCGCCAAATGCAATCCGCTCGTTGACGTACGGGATCACGTAATCGACCGTCGCTTGAGCGGTTCCCACGGCCACGGCGCACCAGCCCAGGCGGGCCAGCTGGACGGAGTCAGCGTACGCGGCGGGGTCCCCCTCCCCGAGCAGCGCCGCCTTGGGCAGGTTGACGCTGTCGAAGATAAGCCTCCCGGTCCCGGCCGCCCGAACGCCCATGGCCGGCTCGGCCTCGACGCTGATCCCGGGCGTCTTGGACTCCACCACGAACAGCGCCGGTCCCGGCCCGTCGAGCTCCGCGGCCACGATGAACAGCTCGCCGTCCGCAGCCCGCGGCACCAGCGACTTCACGCCGTCCAGAACGAAACCGCCCTCGGCTCGCCGAGCCCGCGTCTGAAGCGTGAACGGGTCGAACATCGCTCGTGGCTCGAGGATGGCCACGGCGGCGGCGGGCGGGTTCTCGCCGACCATCTCAGGCAGATAGGTGGCCTGCTGGTCGGCGTCGCCCCAGAGACCGAGGGCGGTGGCTACCCCGGCGGGAGCCAGACAGGCCACGGCGATCCCCATGTCTCCCTGGGCCAGCGCCTCGCTCATCAGCACGGAGGTCACGGCGGAGCGCTGCTCGACCACTCCGCCCAGCTCCTCGGGCACTCCCACGCTGGCCAGCCCGAGCTCGTTGGCCTGGCTGAGCAGGTCGGTGGGGGCGGCGCATCCATCATCAGCGTCGTGGGCGGCAGGACGGAGCCGATCCAGGCCGAACTCGCGGACCGAGTCGCGGAGCATCCGCTGCTCCTCGGTGGGATTCAGATCGAACATGCCGCGGCCGGGATCTCGAGGCTGCCGGGCCGGGCCGGAGCGCTTCTGGACGGCGGCGAACCGGCGGCCCGCGTTGGCCGCCGTGCGGACCGTGGTTCGGGAGGCGCCGCGGAGCAGCCGCTCCGTGGGCTCGCGCAGACCCAGGCGATCCAGCAGATCCGAGGCCGCGAGCCGGTTCAGGGCGCGCAGGCCGACCGCCATCCCCCGCTCAGCGAGATTCTGATCGGAGGCCATGGCCCCGAGGATACCCATCGTTACACCATTTGGTGTCATCGTCCCGGAGGGCCGCGCGCAGGGCGACAACTTACGCACCTCTTCTGGCGAGGTGACACTCTGCGGATCCATGCGCGTTATTCCCTGGCTCAGCGCCGCCGCCGCCCTATCCCTGGCGCTTGCAGCCTGCGGATCATCATCGCCATCAAACAGCGCGGGCAACGCGAGCTCCAACGGCGGTGCCCGGTACCAGGCCAGGCTCAACCTGGCGAAATGCCTTCGTGCCCACGGCATCAATGTCCCCGACCCGTCCCCGAACAGCGGGGGGGCGGGGTTCCGGGTGCTGGCCAACTACCCCCGGAGCGAGATCGAACCGGCCATCCAGGGCTGCCACCGCGACCTCGTACAGGCGTTTCCCGTCCTGGGCCTCAGCGCTTCGCAGAGAGCCCAGCTCCAGCAGCGGCTGGTCAAGTTCGCCCAGTGCATGCGCTCGCACGGGGTCAATATCCCCGACCCGGGTTCGACCGCCGGCGGCGGCTTCGGGTTCCGGCAGGCCTTCCGGGCGCTCGACCGCAACAGCCCCGCCTTCCAGTCCGCGCTGACTGCCTGCCAGAGCCTCCGCCCGCGATTCGGGCGCCGCGGGAGTTTTTAGGTAACCGGCTGAAGCGTCCCCGCGCGGCTAGCTCGGGGCGTCGCTGGGCGACGTGGGCCATCATGTGCCGCGATGGCCGACGCCGCCGACCCGCCTCCGCAGGGCCCGCCTGACGCGCGTGTCATCCCCCGGTTCGCCGGCCCCGAGACGTTCGCGCGGCTGCCCCGGCTGGACGACGTCGGCCATGCGGCGGTGGCCATCGCGGGGGCGCCGTTTGACAGCGGTGTCTCCTACCGGCCCGGTGCCCGGCTCGGCCCGGGAGCGGTGCGGGCAGCGTCCAAGCTCCTGCGCCCCTACCACCCCGCGCTGGACGTGCACCCCTGGGAGGCACACCAGGTGGCCGACGCGGGCGACCTGGCCATCAACCCGTTCGACATCGCCAGCGCCGTGGACGACATCCAGCGGGGGGCGGCGAACATTCTCGACCGGGCGGACAGGCTGGTCACACTGGGCGGGGATCACACGCTCGCACTGCCCCTGCTCCGGACCCTGCACGCCCGCCGCGGACCGTGCGCGCTGGTCCACTTCGACGCCCATCTGGACACCTGGGACACGTACTTCGGCGCCTCGTACACCCACGGCACGCCGTTTCGCCGCGCCGCTGAGGAGGGGCTGCTCGACCTCGAGCACTCGATGCACGTGGGGATCCGCGGACCGCTGTACGCGTCCACCGACCTGGAGGACGACGCCCGGCTGGGCTACGCGATCGTGTCCACCGCCGAGATCTCTCGTGTCGGGGTGGGGGAGGCGTTGGAGCGGATCCGCCGGCGTGTCGCGGAGCAGCAGATCTACGTGAGCGTGGACATCGACGTGCTGGACCCGGCGCACGCGCCGGGCACTGGAACCCCGGAGCCCGGCGGGCTGACCACGCGGGAGCTCCAGGAGCTGCTGCGGGGGCTGAAGGGGCTTGAGGTCGCCGGGTCCGACGTCGTCGAGGTCTCGCCCCCGTACGACCACGCGGAGATCACGGCCCTGGCGGCGGCTCAGGTGGCCTACGAGCTGCTGGCGTTGTTGGCTGGCCAGCCTTAGCCCGTCACATCACCAGGTATCGACGTGCGGGCGGCGCTTGCCTGGACGCGTCCACCACTGCCCCGAATCCTCGGTGAACAGCTGATCGATCCACCGGTGGCTGTCCGCGGGGTCGATCACATCGTCGATCTCCCCGTAGGCCGCCATGTTGATCGCCCGGCCCCGCTCGTACGCGGCCGCCACCGTGGCCTGGAAGGCTCGCTCGCGCTCCTCGGGATCCTCGATCGCCTCGAGCTCCCGGCGCATCCCCAGGCGCACGGCGCCCTCGAGACCCATCCCCCCGTATTCCGACGTGGGCCAGCCGACGCAGAACAGGCCGGCCTTGAAGCCACCGCCGGCCATGGCCTGGGCGCCCAGGCCGTAGCCCTTGCGGAGGACGATCGTCCCGATCGGGACCTCGAGGTTCGCCCCGGTGACGAACATCCGGCCGAAGTGGCGGACCGTGGCGGTCTTTTCGGCCTCTGGGCCGACCATGAACCCCGGCGTGTCACACAGGAACAGGATGGGCAGGGCGAACGCGTCGCACAGCTGCATGAAGCGGGCAGCCTTGTCGGCGCCCTCGGCGTCGATAGCCCCGCCCAGGTGGCTGGGGTCGTTGGCGATCACCCCGAGTGTCTGACCCCGGTGGCGGGAAAGCGCGGTGACGATGCCCGGGCCGAAGCCGCGCCGAAGCTCGAGCACGTCGTCGAGCAGGGCGTGGATGACCTGGCGGACGTCGTAGATGCGCCGGCGGTTGGCCGGGATCAGGGTTTTCAGGGCGGTTGGATCCGGTGGTGGGATCGGTACCTGGGGCCCGCGGAAGTAGCTCAGGTAGCGCCGGGCTGCGTCCACCGCCTCGGCGTCATCTCTGACCCTGAGGTCGACAACGCCGTCCGCGTACTGCACCTCGATCGGCCCCACATCCTGGGGAGCGAACGTGCCCAGCCCGCCGCCCTCGATCATGGCCGGGCCGCCCATCCCAATACTGGAGTCCTCGGTGGCGATGACCACGTCACAGCAGCCCAGCAGGGCGGCGTTGCCGGCGAAGCAATAGCCGGAGGCGATCCCCACCAAGGGCACCAGCCCGCTCAGCTGGGCGAACAGGTGGAAGGCCCGGCAGTCCAACCCAGCCACGTGCGGCCAGTCCACGTCGCCCGGCCGGCCGCCTCCGCCCTCGGCGAACAGGACCACGGGAAGCCGGCGGCGCTCGGCCAACTCGAACAGCCGGTCCTTTTTCAGGTGGTTGCGCATGCCCTGCGTGCCGGCCAGGACCGTGTAGTCGTAGGACATGACGACCGCCGGAAGGCCGTCTATCCGGGCGGTCCCGGCCACCAGCCCGTCGGCGGGGGTGCGCCTGATCAGGTCCTCGGTGGGCCGGCGCCGCTCCTGGGCGGCGAAGATGAGTGGCCCGTACTCGACAAAGCTGTCCTCGTCCACCAGGTCGGCCAGGTTCTCCCGGGCCGTCCGCCGTCCCTGGTCGTGCCGGCTCTCGGTGGCCTCCGGGCGTGCCTCGTCCTGGGTGAGGGCGTGGCGGTCGCGAACGGACTCCAGATCGTCGCGGGGATCGTCGTGGATCGATTCCTCGGGCGGTTGCGCGGTCGCTTGACCGTCGGTCGGCTCAAGCACAGCCAGCAGGTCTCCCTCCCGCACGGTCTGGCCGGGCTGGACGCTGACCTCATGTACGACGCCGCTCCCGGGCGCCACGATCTCGTGCTCCATCTTCATTGCCTCGAGCACGAGCACGGCCTGCCCGGGGTGGACCGGCTGCCCAGGGGCGCGCACGACCTCCAGCACCGTGGCGGTAAACGGAGCGAGGATCTGGTTCTGAGAGGCGATGCCGGGATGATCTCAGGCGCGGGCGCCCTGCACCGCGGCCAGGATCTCCTGCGGGGATGCGTTGTCGCTGGCATCCCTGGCCATATGCGACCAGGCGATCGTGCCGTCCGGGCGAATCACCATCGCGCCGCCGAGCTGGGCGGGGTCGCCGATCGTGCGCGTCTGTAGCTTGCGCGTCTTGAGCGAGGTCATGACGCCCTTGGCCACCACGCTGGGGCCGATCAGCTGGGCGGCGCCGCCCTTCTTGGCGCCGACGGTCTTGTAGCTGACCCGGTCGTTGTCGGCCAGCACGGTGACGTCGATCTTCTCTCGCCGCCGGAAGTGGGCCGCATGGGGCGGCGTCAGCTGTCCGATCAGCACGAGCTTGGCGCCGGCGGCGTCGAAGTCCTTCTGGGCGCGGTCCAACTGGACCGCGTGTGCCTTGCAATAGATTCAGCCGTAGTGGCGCAGCCAGACCAGGGCCACCGGTCCATCACGCCAGAGATCGCCCAGCCGGACCTCGTTGCCGTCCTGGTCGGGGAGCACGATGTCGGCGAGGGCTTCCGCTGGGACCCGGGGCATCGCGGGCGATCATACTGGCCGCATGACTCAGCTGTCCGTACCAGAAGTCCTGTGGACGCCCTCGCAGGATCGGATTGACCAGGCCAACATCACGCGCTATGAGCGCTGGCTCGAGGAGACGCGCGGGCTGCGCTTCTCGGACTATCAGGCCCTCTGGCAGTGGTCGGTGGGCTCGCTGGAGGACTTCTGGGCCTCGATCGTCGAGTTCTGTCAGGTGCGGTTTTCCTCGGCCCCGGAGCGGGTCCTAGCCCGCTCGGAGATGCCCGGAGCGGAGTGGTTCCCGGGCGCCCGGGTCAACTACTCCGAGCACATCTTCCGTGGCCGGGAGCCATCCGACGTGGCGATCCGCCACGCGTCCGAGCTGCGGCCCGAGGTGGGCGAGTGGACGTGGGGCCGGTTGCTGGCTGAGACGGCGGCGATCGCCGGCGGGTTGCGGGAGCGGGGCGTGGGCCCGGGCGACCGGGTGGCGGCGTACATGCCCAACATCACCGAGACGGTGGCGGCCCTGCTGGCCTGTGCCTCGATCGGGGCGGTGTGGTCCTCAGCCGCCCCCGAGTTCGGCCCCCGCAGCGTGATCGACCGGTTCTCGCAGATCGAGCCCTCCGTGCTGCTGGCCGTGGATGGCTACAGGTACGGCGGGAAGGATTTCGACCGGCGGGCCGCGGTGAACGAGATTGCCGACGGGATCGGGGCTCCGGTCGTGTGGCTCGGCTACCTCTCAGGTGAAGGCTTTCCTGCCGATTTCCTAGCTTCCGGTGCCGAACTTGCGTTCGAGCCAGTCCCGTTCGACCACCCGTTGTGGGTGCTCTACAGCTCCGGGACGACCGGCCTCCCCAAGCCGATCGTGCACGGCCAGGGAGGAATCCTCATCGAGCAGCTCAAGAAGGGGTGGTTGCACCTGGACGCGCAGCCGGGCGACCGGCTGTTCTGGTTCACCACCACGGGCTGGATGATGTGGAACTTCCTGGTTGGCGTGCTCCTGACCGATGCGTCGATCGTGCTGTTCGACGGCAACCCCGGCTATCCGGATTTTGGGCGGCTCTGGGACCTGGCTGAGGAGACCGGCATGACCTGCTTCGGGACGAGCGCGGCCTTCGTCTCGTCGTCCATGAAGGCCGGGGTGTCGGTGCGGGACGGCCGGTCGCTGTCCTCGTTGCGGGCCGTCGGCTCGACGGGGTCGCCGCTGTCGCCCGACGGCTTCCGCTGGCTATATGAGGAATTGGGTCCCGACCTGTGGCTGTTCTCGACCTCAGGCGGCACGGACATGTGCACGGCCTTCGTGGGCGGGGTGCCGTCATTGCCCGTGTACCAGGGAGAGCTCCAGGCCCGGTGCCTGGGGTGCGCGGTGGAGTCGTGGGACCCGTCCGGGCGGCCGCTGGTGGACCAGGTGGGCGAGCTGGTGATCACCGCACCCATGCCGTCAATGCCGCTGTACCTCTGGGGAGACGCTGACGGATCGCGCTACCGGGAGTCGTATTTCTCGATGTATCCGGGGGTGTGGCGGCACGGCGACTGGATCGAGATCACCTCGCGGGGGACGGCGGTGATCTACGGTCGGTCCGATTCGACGATCAACCGAGGTGGCGTGCGCATGGGGACGAGCGAGATCTACCGGGCCGTGCTGTCGCTGGATGAGGTAGTCGATGCGCTGGCCGTCGACGTGCCCCGGGCTGGCACAGACGGATGGCTCATGCTGTTCGTGGTCCTACGCGACGCCGTGGCGTTGGACGAGGCGCTCGTGCGCGCGATCCGCCAGCGCATCCGCGAAGACTGCTCACCCCGCCACGTCCCGGACGAGGTGGTGGCGATCGCCGAGGTGCCGCGGACGCTGTCAGGGAAGGTCCTGGAGGTGCCGGTGAAGCGCATCCTGTCCGGCGTGCCGGTGGAGGAGGCCGCGTCACGAGAGTCGATGGCGAACCCCGCTGCGTTGGATTTTTTCGTCGGCCTGGGGGGGGAAAGGGCGGTTCGCGGCGCCTCTTAAGGAGTAGTGGAGAAAAAGTCTGGCTATAGCGAGACAAATTCTCCACGCTGCCGATGACGCGCGTGGAGATCGTCGCGCTCGCGCGTCGTCAGCGCGGGTACGTCAAGCGAGAGCAACTGCTCGCTCTGGGCGAGACGCGCAACGCGATCTATCACGCCGTCAGCCGGGGCCGTCTGATCCCTGACCACGCGGGCGTTTATGCCCTGGGCCATCTGCCGACGCTTCCGCAGGACCGGGCGTATGGGGCGCTGCTGGCCTGTGGCCCTGGCGCTGTGCTGAGCCACGGCACCGCCGCGGTCGTGTGGGGCATTTACCGGTGGTGGGATATGCCGTTCGAGCTGACGGTGCCGGGACGCCGGAGCCGGCCGGGGATCCGCATCCACCGGGCCGCGCTTGCGCCGGCGGACAAGACCAAGCAACTGGGCCTACCGGTGACCAGTCCGGCCAGGACCGTGCTGGACATGGCGCCGCGGCTCAGCGACAAGGCACCGACCCGGGCGGTCAACGACCTCCGGCGCGGCTACATGAGTCTGGAGGATCTGGGCGAGGTCCTGGATCGCTGCCAGCGGCATGGGGGCGCGGAAAGGCTGCGGCCGTTCGTCCAGACGCCGAAGGGGCCCACCCGGTCAGAGTTTGAGGACGCCTTCCAGGCGTTACGGGAGCGCTACGACCTGCCAGAGGCTTGGGTCAACGCCAAAGTGGCCGGGTTTGAGGTGGACGTCTACTTCCCGCTCGAGCGGGTGGTTGTGGAACTGGATGGATGGGACTATCACTCGAGCCGGGAGCGGTTCATCAACGACCGCGATCGGGACACCACCCTCCTGGCCCTGGGGATCGTGACGGTCCGGGTCACCTGGGAGCGCCTTGAGCTGCAGTCACCGCGCGAGGCCCAGAGGCTCATAAAGATCCTCGAGAACCGCCGGTCGGACGCCGCCTGACCAACTCTTATCTGCCTCTAACCGACCTCTGATGCCCTTCTCAAACAGGTGAGGTGTAGTGCATAGGGGCCGCGTGGCTCCTCGAAGACAGCGGCGTTCTCATAAACATCAGCGGTATTGGGTATCGCTCTCTCTAGGATCACATGAACATGAAATGGCTGACCAGACTTATTCCGGTGCTGATCGCGGCTTTGGCCGGCGC
>JBPYDM010000136.1:0-4057 GCA_051986255.1 Solirubrobacteraceae bacterium
CCCCCTTCTCCCCACTGCTACGGCCTCGGCGGCCGGTGGCACCTCCACGGCGTTCAGTGCCGAGTCCACTCGACGCTTGGCCTCGGCCAACTCATGGCTTGCGGGAGGATCCGAGTGCAGGCACGCGCGGGCCAGGGCGCCCGACCCCAGGGGAACAGTAGACGACCATGAAACCTGGTCCGGCGGGGTGCCCACGGCCAATTCGGAGGAACCGCCTCCCACGTCCACCATTCCCAAGTCACCGACGGGTTGGTGGTCCAGCGTGCGAGCCACGCCGATGAAGGCCAACCGTGCCTCCTCCTTCCAGGAAAGCACCTGCACCTCCAGTCCGCACATCCGGTGCACGACCGCGGCGAGGGACGCGCCGTTGGGCGCACTGCGAATGGCCGCGGTCGCCACCACCGTGACAGCCGCGGCCCCCAACTCCCGAGCTCGTAGGAGCTGGGCGACAACCACGCCGGCCACTTCGTCGATCTTGGCCTGCGAGATCACGCCGTCCGGCGACCGGCTGCGGCCCACCTGGGTGAAGATCCGCTCCTCGTGGATGTGCAGCAGCGAATTGTCGGTGCAGTCCGCTACGAGTAGGCGCGTGGCATTGGAGCCGATATCGATGCAGGCGCGCCGCATGGAGGGAGAGTCTCAGATGACCTGGTAGGCGATGCTCACATCGCCGTTGCGCGCGTAGCGGATCTCCTGCAGCCCCACGCGTGAAGTGTATGCGTCGGCGCGGGTGGCGCCTCGTATCGCGTCCGGGGCGGATCGGTCCTCGTACCATCAATCTGCGTCTTGCCCCGAGCGCTTCGCCCAGACAACCTGTTCGGCCACTCCGAGTTCGCTGCTGAGCGGCTGGCTGCGGCGCGCCGCAACACCGTGTCGATCTGCCTGCCCGCTCACGACGAGGCACGGACGATCGGTCCGATTCTCCGCCAGCTATTGCCCCTTTGGGAGCTGGGTGTCGTGGATCAGGTCGTGGTCGTGGACGACTCGAGCGACGGCACCGCCACCATCGCCCGGGAGCTGGGCGCCGAAGTGCACGATCAAGGGGATCTGCTGCCGGAGCTCGGCCCGGTTCTGGGCAAGGGAGACGCCATGTGGAGGTCACTGGACGTGCTCCGGGGTGAGATCATCTGCTTTCTGGACGCCGACTCGGAGAGCTTTGGCTCCCATTTCGCCTGCGGGCTGCTCGGGCCGCTGGTCTGCCGCGACGAAATCTCGTTTGTCAAGGGGTTCTACCGTCGCCCGTTCCGCGTGGGGACCACGACCCTGCCCGACGGCGGCGGCCGAGTCACCGAGCTGACGGCGCGACCGCTGCTCAATCTCTTTTATCCCGAGCTGGCGGGGATCCACCAGCCGCTGGCCGGTGAGATCGCCGCTCGCCGGGAGCTACTCGAGACGCTCCCGTTTGCCACGGGGTATGGGGTGGACATCGGACTGCTGCTCGATGCCTACCGCGCCGTGGGGCTTCAGGGACTGGCCCAGGTGGACCTGGAGGTCCGCGAGAACGCCCATCAGCCGCTACGCGACCTGGGGCCGATGGCCTTCGCGGTCCTGCACGCCCTGGCGGTGCGCCTGGAGCGGGAGGGGCGGCTGCGCGGTCCGCTGCCGCTCAGCTTCGTCACGCCGGATCACCCTGGCGCCCCTCTGACGGCTGTGCCTCGGGAGCGCCCGCCACACATCACCCTTCGCACGGCCGCTTAGCGGGCGGAGCGTGCCCCAGACGCTGCGCAAGCCGGCATCTGCGTGTGCTGAACTGCGCGCATGGGCAAGCGGCAGACGACATGCCTGGTGCTCACGCTGCTCTGTCTGGCCGGCTGCGGCGGCGGGCGATCAGACGCCCCGCCTGTCCACGCGACCACCCGGACGGCGAGCGCGAGCGGCGGAGGCGTTGCGGGCGGGCGCCAGGCCCATCCCCAGGTCGTGGAGCCATCCGCCGGAGCGGCGGCCCAGTCTTCGGGCGGCGGAGGGGCATCACAGGCGCCGGTGGGCGATCCGAATGCCTTCGCCCCGTCTCTGACCGAGGTGAAGCACGAGCTGAAGATCGAGCAACAGATCGCCCATGAGCTGAACTCCCTCAGTTCCGGTCAAGGATTTGTCTTCCCGATCCAGCCGCTGTCGGTGGTGGAGCCGCCCAGCACATGGTCACCCGATCAGGGCGTGGACATCTCAACCGTTGGTGCCGCCTGCGGATCAAAGGCACTGGAGGTGGCCGTGACGAACGGCCTGATCGTGCAGGAGGGGATCTCCGGTTTTGGGCCCTACGCGCCCGTCCTCCAGGTGGCCGGTGGCCCCCTGAACGGTCGGTATATCTACTACGGGCATGCGGCGCCCGACCTGGTACCCGTGGGCAACGTGGTCCACGCTGGGCAGCCAATCGCTGAGGTGGGCTGCGGGATCGTGGGGATCTCCACCGGTCCACACCTGGAGATCGGTATCAGCGCCGTTAACGGCCCCACCTGCTGCCCGGGCTATCTGGTCACTTCGCCGGCCATGCAGGGCCTGCTGGATCGGCTCTACCAGGCGAGCGTGCGCGGCGGCTGATCGGCTGCCGGGGGCGGCGTCGGCTCGGCTTCCGGGCGCGGGGGGCGCGCAAATGTAGTGCCCCGGGAAGGATGTCCCCGTATGTGGCGTCCGGCGGATCAACACCATCTGTCTGGAGGCTCAAATGACACGGCTCCGTTGGCTGATCGCTATCACTTCGATCTCGGCCGTTGCCCTGTCCGGGATTGGCGCGTTCGTGGCCGTGGCGAACGCCAGCCGGGGCCCGACCCGTACCGGGACTACCAGCAGCGGCCGGGAGAAGATCACGCTGGAGAAGTACAAGGCAGGCAAGATCCTGGCCAACGCCAAGGGCTTCACGGTCTACGCCTTCACCCGCGATAGACCGAATAAGGACAAGTGCGTCGCGATCAAGAACTGCAAGCGGTTCTGGCCCCTCGTGACCACCAAGGGCAAGCCGATTGCGGGCACCGGGGTCAAGCAGTCGCTGCTCGGCACGATCAACGTCCCGGGCGTGGGCGAACAGGTGACCTACAACACTCACCCGCTCTACACCTACCTGGGTGACAGCCGGCCCCACCAGACCTTCTACGTGAATTTCGTGATGTTCGGCGGCCACTGGCCGGCTATGAACGCCAAGGGGAACGCGGTCAAGTAGGCCACAGACCTCCGGGGGATGGGGCCCCGGACTCCTGGGGTGAGAGTTTCCCCCATGGCTCCACGCGGCGGGTCCGCTCCTCCTCGCGCCCGCCGCTCGGAGCCTGGGCGAGCGCGCCCGCGCAAGCGCTACGGCGCGGGCGATCGGTACTCGGGCACGCTACGGCGCGACCCTGCGCCGCTTCAGCGCAGCGCTGCCTCCAGGGCGGCGCGGGCCTCGTTGACTCCCCAGACGCCGTCCAGCACAGCCGTGATCACTCCCTTCCGGTTGACCGTGAACAGCCAGGGCTCGGTCTCCAGGTGGAAATCGCTCAGCTGTGGCCGCAACCCCTTGGTGGGGTTGTTGTCGACGTACACCTCCTGATGGATGAACTCGATCTGATTCCCGAACTGATGCTGGAGCTCCACCATGATGTCCGTGACCGGGCCGCACACTCGGGAGTGGCACAGCTCCGGGGTCGAGAAGATGAGCGCGATCGGTCGCTTGCCCAGGACCTGGTTGAACGAGACCGCATGCATGTTCTCCGGTGGGGTGCGCGTCGTCACCAGGCTGATGTTTCCGTGCGTGGAGGCCAGCGTGTCGGTGGCGATCGCCGGCGGCCGCTGACCCACAGTGGGGATCGGCGTGCTCAGGGCGACGGCCATTTCCCCCGTCGAGCCGATCAGCTTCGATCCCACGCGGGTAAGGGCGAGGACGTCGTAGACGCCGGATTTGGAGGCGGCCAGGTTTGTCCAGTACACCGCCTCCAGTCCGCCCGGTCCGCTGTTTTGAGCGCTCCGGTACTGGGGCGCTACGGTCGTCGGGTCGGCCGGGGTGAGAAACGGCCCCTGGGCCGGGCCGTTGAGGCTCCGGGAGATGTAGATGGCCGTGGGAGCGTAGATGTATTGCTCGGCCTTGTCGGTC
>JBPYDM010000137.1:0-30572 GCA_051986255.1 Solirubrobacteraceae bacterium
GGCGGTCGGTGCGAATCACGTCGATCCGGTGGTAGGGATCGCGGGGATGAACCCCGATCTCCTCGGCCTCCTCCAGCCAGCGGTCCATGCGGTCGAAGTAGAAGGCGATCAGGCCCTGCAGCTTGGCGGGAGCCGTCTCGATCGGCTCCGGGTAATACCATGCTCCGTTCTCGACCTCGCGGTCGCCCGCCCTGATCGTGTAGTAGGAGGCCACGCCCTTCTTGGGGCAGCGCGTGTGGTGCTCGGTGGGCTCGAACAGGTCCAGGCGCACGTCCTCAGCCGGGAAGTAGTAGACCGGCTGGAGCCCAGATTCGTGCAGCAGGAACGCCTCGCGGCTGTCCGCGATGGTCTCGTCCCCGACCATCACCCGGACGCGCCGGGGAGTCGGTTCGAGGTACACGGCGGTGCCGGGCGGGGGCGGGGGGAAGTTGAACTCGCCGGCCGCCGAGCGGCTGAACGGTCCGGTTCCGTACATCAAGCCCATCGCTGATTAGCCTAGCGAGGAGAAGCGCCCACCCCGTACAGCCAGCGTCGGGCTTGCCTCATCCCGCCACCACGATTCCCAACCACACGATGGCCAGCGAGGTCAAGAAGATGGCGGCGTCCAGGAAGTGCCAGGTCGGCCTGCGCATGTGGAGGTAGATCAGAACGGCCACCAGGACCACCAGCCCCAGCTTGACCTGAAGCGTCGAGTCGCCCCACCTGTGGCCATGGCTGGCCATGGCCACACCGGTCCCGAGCAGGACCACGAACGCCGCCAAGGTCCCGAAGCCGAACCTCCGGGCCGCTGCCCGCAGCGGCTGGCCACCCGCCACCCCCCGCAAGAGCGGCACGACGATTGCAGCCAGCATGAGCTGTCCGCCCACGAAGAAGGCCATGGCCAGCAGATGCAGCCACAACACGCCGTTCCACAGGGTCATGGCGGATCATCGTGGCAGACTGCCCCGGCCGTGAACTTCGTACGCGATGTGCTGCACGCCGCGCCGCCCGGCGCCCGCGCCCTCCTTGCGCTGTCGCACGAGGGGACCCGGAGCGAGTGGACGTTCGGCGAGGTGGCCGACCGCAGCGCGCGGCTGGCCGGAGCGCTTCAGGCTCGTGGGATCCGCCGCGGGGACGTCGTGCTCATGCTGATCGGAAACAGGCCCGAGTGGGTGTTTGGGATGGTGGCCTGCTTTGGCCTCGGTGCCGTGGCGCTGCCGTGCAATGAGCAGCTGCGGGCCAAGGACCTGCGCCTCCGGCTCCAGACGGCCTGTCCGCGACTGATCCTGGCCGACGAGCGCAACCTGGACCAGCTTTCCGCTGCCCAGCCCGATTGCCCGGTCCTGACCATGCCCGACCCGGGACTATTCGAGCATGACCCGGTACCGCCCGCGGACCTCGACGCCAGCGATCCCTGCCTGATCACCTTCACCAGCGGCACGACCGGGGAGCCCAAGGGGGTGGTGCACGGGCAGCGCTACCTCCCCGGCCAGCGGCTTCAGGCCCAGCACTGGCTGGGCGCCCGGGCGGGTGATCTGGTGTGGTGCACCGCCGCCAGCGGATGGTCGAAGTCTGCCCGCAACGTGTTCATCGCCCCGTGGTTGCGCGGCGCCTGCGCGCTTCTGCACGACGCTCGTTTCGACCCCGCGGAACGGCTCCGCGTCCTGCTCGATCAGCGGGTCAACGTGCTGTGCATGGCGCCCACGGAGTACCGGGTGATTGCCAAGCGCACAGAGATCCCACCCCTACCGGAGCTCCGCACGCTGGTGGCCGCCGGCGAGGCGCTCAATCCCGAGGTGATCCGGACGTTCGCGCGGGCCACCGGCGTGGAGATCCGCGACGGCTACGGCCAGACCGAGACCGGCCAGCTGACCGCCAACCCCGTCGGGGCCCCGGTCCGGCCTGGCTCGATGGGGCTTCCGCTGCCCGGGATCAGGCTCGAGGTGCGGGACGGGGAGCTGGTCCTGAGCGATCCCACCACCGATCCCACGTTCTTCGTTGCGTACCTGGACGGGCGTGACGCGCTCGAGGCCGCGCCGTGGCAAACGGGAGATCGCGTGCGCCAGGACGAGGACGGATACCTGTACTTCGAAGGCCGTACGGACGACGTGATCATCTCTTCGGGGTACCGCATCGGGCCCTTCGAGGTGGAGTCGGCGCTGGTCTCGCACCCTGCCGTGGCCGACGCCGCGGTGGTGGCGGCCCCCGACGACGAGCGAGGATCGGTGGTCCGGGCGGTGGTTGTGCTTCGGGATGGCTTTGTCCCGAGCGAGGGCCTCGCCACCGAGCTCCAGACACACGTCCGAGAGCAGACGGCGCCATACAAGTACCCCCGGATCGTCGAGTTCGTGGCCGACTTGCCCAAGACGACCAGCGGGAAGGTGCGGCGCGCCCTGCTCAGGGGTACTAGATGACGCGGTGGCGTTCTCGCCCGTCGGCCCTCGTACCATCGAGGTGTGGACGAAATGGAGACATACCACGGTCTGACTCCCGACCAGGACGGCCGCGTAGATGAAGCTCGTCCGGTCATCGGCATCTGCACAAGCCTGGTTCGCGCCCAGTGGGGCGTGTGGGAGCAGCGGGCGGCCCTGCTGCCCTTGGGCTACATCCAGGCCATCCAGCGGGCAGGCGGCCTGGCGCTCATGGTCCCGCCCGACCCAAGGCTCGAGGACGATCCCGACCAGTTGCTCGATCTGATCGACGGCCTGATCCTGGCCGGAGGAAATGACGTCGATCCGAAGTGCTATGGGGCCGAGCCCCACCCGAAGACCGGCGATGCAGTCCCCCAGCGAGACCGGATGGAGCTGGCGCTGGCCAGGCGAGCGGTGGAACGTGACCTGCCCTTGCTGGGGATCTGCCGCGGGATGCAGGTGCTGAACGTAGCCCTCGGCGGGACGCTGCTCCAGCACCTCCCCGACGAGGTGGGCCACGGCGCGCACCGCCTGAACCCAGGCAGCTTTGACGGCTCAGAACATGACGTACGCCTCCGCCCGGACTCGCTGGCCGTCCTGGCAGCCGGCGAGGAGCTCCACTCCATCAAGTCACACCATCACCAGGGCATCGATCGGCTGGGGAGCGGACTCCTCATCACCGGCTCCTCGACGCTGGACAATCTCCCCGAGGCCATCGAAGCACCGGGGAAGCAGTTTGTCCTGGGCGTGCAGTGGCACCCCGAGGCCGACGAGCGCAGCCGGGTGGTGGCCGCCATCGTGGATGCGGCGCGCTCATACCGCGCCGCCCGCGTGCCCGTCTGACGCCCGCTACCTTGAGCGCTACCGAAGCCGGCTCGGCTCGCCGTAGCCAGCCGCCCGCACCGCGTCGGTCACTTGCTGGGCGTGGGCGGTGTCGCGGGTCTCCAGGACGAGCTGGACGGCGGTCTCCCGCACGTGCAGGTCAAAGCCCTCGCGGATGTGCACCACATCGAGCAGGTTCGCCCGCAGCTCGCCCACGAGAGCGAGTAGCCGGGCCAGCGATCCAGGACGGTCCGAGACCCGAGCCAGCAGGACCAGCCGGCGCCCGGCCTGGGTCTCGTGCCGGCGGATGATCTGGGCCAGCAGCCCCGCGTCGACGTTGCCCCCCGAGAGGATCACCACCAGCGAACCGGGGCCGGAGACTCGGACCCGTTCGGTAAGCAGGGCAGCCACGCCCACCGCCCCAGCCCCCTCGACCACCAGCTTGGCCCGCTCGAGCAGGAACACGATCGCCTCGGCTATGTCGTCCTCCTCGACCACCACCATCTCATCCACCCATTGCCGGACCAGCGGAAGCGTCACCCCTCCGGGGCGCTTGACGGCGATCCCGTCGGCGATGGTCAGGGCGGACTCGACGGTCACCGCCTCGCCGCCGCGCAGCGACGGGGGGAACGGCGCGCAGCTCGACACCTGGACGCCGACCACCCGAATATTCGGCCGTTCAGATTTCAGCGCGATGGCGACTCCGCTGATCAGTCCTCCACCGCCCACCGGGACGATCACCGTGCCGATATCCGCCACGTCGGCCAAAAGCTCGAGTCCCACGGTGCCCTGCCCAGCCACCACCTGGACGTCGTCGAAGGGATGCACGAACGTGAGGCGTCCCTCGGCGGCCCGCTGGCGCGCCGCGTCCAAACCCTCCTCGACCGTTGAGCCCAGCAGTTGGACGGTCGCGCCCCGAGCCCGGGCGGCCTCGACCTTGGCGATCGGGGCCTGCTCGGGCATGAATACCTCACAGGACAGGCCGCGCACCGAGGCTGCGTAGGCCACCGCTTGGCCGTGGTTGCCTGCGCTGGCCGTGACCACACCGCCGGCGCACTCCTCGCCCAGCGAGGCCAGCTTGGCCAGCGCGCCCCGCAGCTTGAATGATCCCGTCCGCTGGAGGTTCTCCGCCTTGAGGAAGACCTCGGCCTGGGCGATTTCGCCCAGCGCCCGCGAAGCCAGGGTGGGCGTGTGCTTGATGATCCCCTGTCCGGCCCGGGCGGCGCGGACGATGTCCTGCGCGGTCAGCGAGCTTCCGGCGACCGGCGCTGAGGACGCGTCAGGCAGGGATCGCCACCACCGCGTCGATCTCAACCTTGGCGCCACGGGGCAGCGCGGCCACGCCGATGGCCACGCGGGCCGGGGGATCGATCTCGAAGAACGACTCGTACACCTCGTTTATTTCGCTGAACGAGGCCATCTCGGTGGTGTACACCGTCAGCTTCACGGCATCGCCCAAGGTAACTCCAGCAGCCTGGCACACCGCGGCCAGGTTCTCCAGGCAGCGCCCGGTTTGGTCGGCCACGTTGGGGCCGACCAGGTCTCCGGTGCGCGGGTCGAGGGGGATCTGTCCCGAGCAGAACAGCAGGCCGCCAGCCCGGACCGCGTGGGCGTAGGGCCCGACCGCGTCCGGCGCGTCGGCGGCGAAGATCGGCTGTCGAGGTGGCGCCATGGGCGGAAGCGTATTGCTCCGCCGCGCCCGGAGTAGCCTGAGGCGATGCCCAACCGACTGGCGGGCGAGAGCTCTCCATACCTCCTTCAGCACAAGGACAACCCTGTCGACTGGTATCCCTGGGGCGAGGAGGCCCTGGCCCGGGCCCGCGATGAGGAGCGGCCTCTGCTGGTCTCCATCGGCTACTCGGCCTGCCATTGGTGCCACGTGATGGCCCACGAGTCCTTCGAGGATCCCGCCATCGCCGAGCTGATGAACGCTCAGTTCGTGTCCGTGAAGGTGGATCGCGAGGAGCACCCCGACGTTGACGCGATGTGCATGGAGGCCGTCCAGACGATGACCGGTCAGGGCGGCTGGCCCCTGAACGCCTTCCTCACCCCCGAACTTGTCCCGTTCTTCGCCGGCACGTATTTTCCACCTGAGACCCGGGGGGGACTGCCCAGCTGGCGGATGGTGCTGCTGGCGGTGGCCGACGCCTGGGAAAAGCGCCGCGAGGAGATCCGCCAGCAGGGCCGGGAGATGATCCGCCGCCTCGGGGCCACGGCGGCTCTCGCGCCGGCCACGGAGACGATCGACGATCGGGACCTACATCAGGCGGTGCAGTCGCTGTCTCAGTCCTACGACGTCGAGCACGGCGGTTTTGGCGGCGCCCCGAAGTTTCCTCAGGCCGACGTCATCGAGCTGCTGCTGGCCCGGGGGGAGCGGACGATGGCCTTGGCCACGCTCAGGGCCATGGCCACCGGGGGTATCTACGACCAGATCGGCGGTGGCTTTGCTCGCTACTCCGTGGACGCCGCCTGGCGGGTTCCGCACTTCGAGAAGATGCTCTATGACAACGCCCTCCTGGCGCGGGCCTACCTGCACGGCTGGCAGGTGTCGGGAGAATCCAGGATGATCGAGGTGTGCTGCGAGACCCTCGATTGGGTCCTGCGCGAGATGTCGGGTCCCGAGGGTGCTTTCTACTCCGCGCTGGATGCTGACTCAGAGGGCGAGGAGGGGAGGTTTTACACCTGGACGGTGGCCCAGCTCCGCGAGGCCCTCCCGGAGCCGCTGGCTAGCCAAGCCATCGAGTACTTCGGCGCCACCGAGCCAGGGAACTTCGAGGGCGGGCTGAATGTCCTGCAGGCCACGGGCCCGCCGCCGGACGCCCTACCCGAGATCCGCCGCCGGCTGTTTGGGGTACGCGCCCAGCGGGTGCGCCCGGGTCTGGATGACAAGCGGCTGAGCGCCTGGAACGCACTGATGATCTCCGCGCTGGGCGAAGCCGGCGCTGCCCTGGGGCGCGAGGATTACCTGGACGCGGCCGTGAGCTCTGCCGCTTTTATCCTCAGCGAGTTGCGCGACCAGAACGGGAAGCTGCTCCGCACCTGGAAGGACGGCGTGGGTCGGATAGACGGCTATCTCGAGGATTACGCCTTCCTGCTCGAAGCGCTCCTCACTCTGTATGAGAGCACCCTGGATCCCCGCTTCTACCGTGAGGCTGTCGGGACGGCAGATGCCCTGATCGAGCGATTCGCCGATCTGGAGCGGGGAGGCTTCTTCACCACCGCGACCGACGGCACCGACCTGCCCGTGCGCCGCAAGGACCTGGAGGACAGCCCCATCCCATCCGGGAACTCGGCGGCCGCCTTCGGGCTCGAGCGTCTGGCGCTGCTGGCCGGCGAGCGCCGCTACGGGGAGCAGGCGATGGGAGTGCTCCGGCTGCTGTTTCCGCTGGGGGTCCGGCACCCGCTGGCCTTCGCCCATCTCCTACGGGCGGCCGACTTCCACCTGGCCAGGGTGAGCGAGGTGGCAGTGGTGGGCCCGGCCGGAGAGTCCGCCGCGCTGCTCCGCGTGGTGCGCCAAGCGTTCCGGCCCCACCTCGTGCTCGCGGGAGGTGAGGCGGACGGCGTCCCCCTGCTGGAGGGGCGCGAGCCGGTGGCCGGCCACGCCGCGGCCTACGTGTGCGAGCACTTCACCTGCCAGGCGCCGGTCACCGAGCCGGAGGAGCTGGCGGCGGCGCTGGGCGGCTCTCGAGCTTCTCCTTGAGGCGCTCGAGTGCCCGCTCGTTGCCCTTGCGCATGCCCGCGGCCATGAACGGGGCCAAGAGCTTGAACAGCCCGCCGGGAGTGGGCGCCATGACCAGCTTTACCCGGCTGCCCCCACCGGCGCTGGCTGAGATCTCCCACCGGCCGGCGGGCTCCATCGATCCCGGTCCGACCTTGACGGCCGGCCCCTGCCAGGCCAGACGGGAATTGGGCTCGAACGTGGTCCACTCGAACGTCCCCTGGGCGCCCCGGCCCATCTTGTAGCGATACTGGGTGCCCACTCCGGGCTCGCCTTCGGAGGCTTGCTCCACGGACTGGAAGTCGGTCAGGTACTCCGGCAGGTATTCGGCCCGGGCTATGTAGGCAAAGACGTCTGAGCTGGGCCGCTTGATCGTGGTCTCCGACTCGATTTGCATGGTGTTCTTATATCCGTTCGGGCCCGTGCATGCACGGGCCCGCGGGCGGCGCATGCGCCGCCCGAGACCGGCCACATGTGGCCGGTCTTACAACACCGGGAGGTAGCGCTCGAGCTCCCAGGGAGTGACCTGCACGCGGTACTCCTCCCACTCCTGGCGCTTGATCTCCACGTAGCGGTTGAACACATGCTCCCCCAGGGTCCGGAGCACCAGCTCTGACTGGGCGGTCAACTCGATCGCCTCGCCCAGCGTTTCGGGCAGCTGCTCGATCCCCAGGCGGCGGCGCTCGTCGGTCGACAGGTGGTAGAGGTTCTTCTCCATCGGGTCGGGGAGCTCGTAGCCGTGCTCGATGCCCTCGAGCCCCGCTTGGACGAGCGCGGCAAAGGTCAAATAGGGGTTGCAAGCCGGATCCGGACAGCGCAGCTCCATCCGCGTGGCCCTCTCCTTGCCCGGGTGATACAGCGGCACCCGCACGAGCGCCGAGCGGTTGCGCCGAGACCAGGCCACGTACACCGGCGCCTCGTACCCCGGCACGAGCCGCTTATACGAATTCACCCATTGAGCGAAGATCGAGCAGACCTCGCGGGCATGGCGCAGCTGACCGGCGATGAAGGCCTTGCCCACGTCGGACAGGAAGTACTCGTCGTCGGCTTGGAAGAACGCGTTCTGATCACCCCTGAACAGCGACTGATGGGTGTGCATACCGGAGCCGTTCTTGCCGAACAGCGGCTTGGGCATGAAGGTGGCGTGCAGCCCGTTCTTCATCGCGTATTCCTTGACCGTGATCCGGTAGGTCATGCAGTCGTCGGCCATCTTTAGAGCGTCGGCGTAGCGCATATCGATCTCGTGCTGGCTGGGCCCCACCTCGTGGTGGGCGTACTCGGCGTGGATGCCCAGCTGTTCGAGCGCCAGCACCGTCTCGCGGCGCAGGTCGGATCCAGCATCCAGCGTGGTCAAGTCGAAATAGCCCCCCTCGTCCAGCACCTGGGTTGAGTCCTTGTCACGGAAGTAGAAGTACTCGAGCTCCGGGCCCACGTAGTAGTGGTCAAAACCCATGGCCTCAGCGCGGTCCAGTGCCCGGCGGAGCACGTACCGGGGATCGCCCTCGTACGGCGTGCGCTCCGGCGTGAGGATGTCGCAGAACATCCGGGCCACCCCCTGCTCGGCTGGCCGCCAGGGCAGGAGGGCGAACGTGCCCGGGTCCGGCATGGCGATCATGTCGGATTCCTCGATCGGGTTGAACCCGGTTACCGACGAGCCGTCAAATCCCATTCCGCCCTCGAACGCATCCTCGAGCTCGGTCGCGTTGATGGAGAACGACTTCAGCTGGCCGAGGATGTCGGTGAACCAGAGGCGGACGAAGCGGATCTCGCGCTCCTGCACGACCGACAGCACATCCTGCTCGGTCAGCGGCTCGGCGGCGGCGGTCATGCTGGCGCGAACGTTACTTGCTCGCCCCGGTGCGACTGCGTATCCTGCGACCATGCGCGCACGATCGGGCATGCGCCGAGGTTTCTTGTGCGGGCTGGGCGCTGCCGTACTGAGCATCGGTCTGGCCGCCACGAGCCTTGCCAGCGCCGAGCCGGAGATCCCCTGCGGGCCGGTTTCGGCCACTACGCTCGCCAGCGACGGTCTCGCCCGCGTCTACTCACAGCACGGGTGGGTCTACGGCTGCGCCGCCGCTGGTCAGAAGAGCTTCCTCTTGGGGCAGGCCTCCGGCACGTATGCCGCGAAACGGGTCGGACCAATCGCGCTGGCCGGCGTCGATGCGGCCTACGGCCTGACCACCTCCGGCGTCGACACCATCTCCTCGGAGGTCGTGGTCAGGCGCCTGACCGACGGACAGGTGCTGCGTAGCCATAACGCGATCACCGGCAACCTGCCGGCCGAGTTCTACGAGAGGGTTGACGTGGTGGTGGTGAAGGCCAACGGTTCGGTGGCCTGGACAGCTAATGCTGGGTCGATCATCTCCCACACGGGGCTCAAGGTGCAGGTGGAGAAATCCGACCAGACCTCTCGCACCCTGCTGGACCAGCGCCCCGATATCAACACCGGATCGCTGCGCCTGAGCGGCTCGACTCTGACCTGGCGCGACGGCGCTTCTAGGCGGTCGGCTACCCTGCGCTAACCGGCACCCGCTGCCGGCCGGCGGAGCGCTCGCCCGGGTCGACCCGGGACGTTCCCAACCACCGGGCCGCCCAGTGCTGAAGCTCGGCCAGTGCCGGCTCGAGCTCGCGACCCATCCGGGAGAGGGCGTACTCGACTTTGAGCGGCGGCCCGGGGATCACGGTGCGCTCGACGATCCCTCGAGCCTCGAGCTCCTTCATTCGCTCGGATAGCAATCGGTCAGATAGCTCGGGGACGGCCTGCCGAATCTCTGAAAAGCGCATGGGTCTGTCCATCAGCACGCGCAGGATGGCCCCCGTCCAGCGTCGTCCGATCAGCTCCACCGCCTCGTGGTAGAGGGGGCAGCAGCCGGGACGCTGCCCGACGGGGTCGTCGTCGGTCACGTCCGGCTTGGTCATCTCCGACGAAGTATCACGCCACCTGGAGTGTCCGGGGGAGGATCACGCTGCCTGGAGGGTACGCGAAGCCTCAGGCGAGCCGTCGACCGGAACCTCTCCGGCCACGTTCACCATCGCCGTGAAGGCCTCCAGCGCGGCGGCGGCGATCGCCTCGAGGATCTGCTCGTCATCCCAGCCGGCCTCACGCGCCTCCTCGTGGAGGTGCATGGGAGCGCGGCCGCGTTGCTCCAGCAGGGCGTGGATGTAGGTGAGCAGCGCGGCCTCGCGCCGGTCGCTCGAGGTGAACTGGCGAGCCAGCGCCACCTCGTCGATCGCCAGGCCGGCCGCCCGGGCCGCCCGCGAGTGCGTGGCAATCCCGGGCTGTGAGTCGTAGTACTCGGCCACCCCCAGAGCGATCCGCTCGAGCGTGGCCAGCGTGAGCTTGCCGTGGCGCAGTTCTGAGCGGAAGCGCGCGTAGGCTCGGAGCGCGGCGGGCGAGCCGGCCAGCACTCCGAGGAAGTTGGGAAGCTGACCACCAGTGGCCAGCGCACCCCGAAGGACGGGCATCGACCCTTCGGGCGCCGTGAGGTCGTCGTGGATCTGAAATCTGCTCATTGAATTTCTCATGGTTATCACCAGGTGGACGCGAGCCTTGCTTTAGTTTCGAGACCCGCTTACGTTTGATAAGGCTATAGCGCGCAGCACCGCCTGACAAGAGCATTTAGCGCTTTGACAACATTCGCCCGCGTGGCGAACACGGCGCCCGCGCTGTCGGACAGATCCGTCTTTTTCCTTATACGAGCGCCGATAAACGAGAGATCAGCGGCCCGTGCGAGTCGCGTAAGAGGATGAACGCCGGACTGGAATTCGATGCGAGCGCAGTCAGGTGTGGCGCTCAGACTGGTCAGATGTGGGCGCTCAGAATGGCGGCCGCCGCGAGCAGAAAGCCCAGCAGGACAGCCCACATGGCCAGTTTGTCGGGCCGGGAGTAGACAGACTCGCGCGCCCGCCGGCTTCGCGGCCGGGACGAGGAGACAGGAAGGTGGCGCTCGGCCCCCCGGCCCTGGATTCGGACGGTGCGGCGGCCGGCACCGGGCTGCCGCTGGTCGGAGTCAGCTCGGTCGGCTCCGGGGCGAAGTCCCACCATCCCGGAATAGGGCTCGGCCGCCTCGCGCACAGCCGGCCGCGATGGGGCGGGGCGGGCGCGTGCCGGCCCCTCGGCGAACGGGGGCAGGGCCGGGCGGGTGCGTGGCGGCGCCTCGGCGAGCGGCGGCAGAGCCCGGCGCGCGCGTGGCCGCGCCTCGATCCTGACCGAGTGCCGCGGGCGCCCGGTCCGCGGCGGGCGCGACGGAACTCGCGAGGCGAATGCCTCCTCCCACACCTCGTCCTCAATCCGGATCCGATCCGCGACCGTCGACCTCGCCGTGCGGGCCATTTTTCGCCGTCCTCTCTCTGTCGCTTACGGGGTCGGTCGACGGGCTCGCGCCAAATGGCAGCGCTACGCGTGCTATGCGATTCGCCCCAACCTATTGGGTCCCCCCGATTCCTCCGCTCTGGCGAGCGTGGCGGGAATTAAGCTCTAGAGCGCCCGGCATCTTAACACTCGGGCCGGATGGGCATCAAGGTCCGAGGGCGTCCGCGAGGCGCAAGCTATTGCGAGTGCGACAGTGGCCAGGCGCGGCCCGCGACGCCTGGGTGCGAGCCGGCGAAGGCTACGACTGACCAGCCACCGTGGACACGAACTTGGCCACGTCCTGGGCATCCTGGCCGGCCAGGATCCCCGGCGGCATTGTCCCGTACCCCAGACAGCTTTGGGAGGAGGACTGCGCGCAGCCGAAGAGGACCGTGTGTAGAACCAGACCCTCGGTTGGCTTGACCACGTCGAGGTCTGGGCCTACCTTGCCCACCGCGCTGGCCGCGGCCAGGGTATGGCAGACGGCACAGTGCTGGCCGAAGAGCATCTGTCCCCGCTTCTCGGCCGGAGTCAGCTTGATTCCCGCCCACACCCGGTCGGTGTTGGCATGGTTGCCCGTGAGAAAGAGCGCCGGGATGGCCAGACCGAAGGCCACGTACACGGTCGTGAAGCCGATGCTGGCAGCCCGGCGGCCCCCGTACGTCTGGGTCTGGAGGGTTTGACGCGCGCCACCCAGGCCGCCCCGGATGGCCACGAAGAACACCCCGAGGCCGAGCAGAACCCAGAAGGCGACGAAGAGCCAAGTACCGAGCACGCGCGGACCTTATCGTGGGCGGAGGCTGCGCGACGCTCAACCCGGGGTCGCGTGTCCGTCCCGTCTGCCAGCGAGATAGCACGTCCGCGGCATTGGTTGGTCCGGCAACGACCCAATCGACATGGCCCGCCGGACCTGTTGGGTCGTTGACCGCTCACTCGGCCTTCAACGACCCAAGCGCCTCCAGAATGTGTGGCGTTGGGCTGTTTCCGGTCACCGCAAAGCCCGGCCGCCCGGAGCGCTCTCGTGCTCGAAGTAGCGGATTGAGTTCAGCGGCGCCTTCCGGAGGCAAAGCTCATGACCGGCGGCGCCACCGCCCGGAAGTCTTCGGCCTGCGGTTCCTCCTCAGGCGGCTGCTGCGCCACTGCCTGCTGCGCCAGCCGACCCCGACGCACTTGCTCATCCAGCATCGAGAAGTCCTTGACCTCGGCCAGGATCTGGTCCGGGGCGGGGATAGGAGCCACACGATCCACCAGGACGTTGATGGCCCCGCCGGCCGCGGGATGACGCTCGAGCCGCCCCTCGGCCAGCATCAGCGGCTCGGTCCTGACGGTCAGGCGCTGGGTTTCGTAGACCTTCGCGGGGACGACCAGATTGATCGTTCCATGCTCGTCCTCGAGCAGGATGAAAACAATCCCGTTGGCCGTTCCCGGTCGCTGCCGCGCCACCACCAGACCCCCCACGAGGACCCGCATGCCGTGGCGCAGAGTCGCGAGGTCCCGGCTGGTCGCCGCCTCCGCGGGCAGGCGCTCCCTAAGCAGGGCCAGCGGATGCATGCCGGTGGTAAGGGCAATGGAGGAGTAGTCGGCCATCATCTCCTCCCACCTGGACAGGCCCCGCAGCGTGGGCGGCGCAGGCAGGTCCAGAGGCAGCGCGAGCTGGATTCCCCCGGGAACGCGACGGCCCGCGGTGGTCACTCCAAGCTGCCACAGGGCCACCCGCCGCGAGTCTCGGCGTCCGTCCTGCGCCTCCCGGCCTTCCACCAGCGAGTCGCACGCCCCCGCCCAGGCAAGCAGCTCGAGCGACCCCGAGGCCGCGCCGGCCCGCGAGGCCAGATCGGACAGGCTCCGGAATCGCCCACCCTCGTGGCGCGCGGTCACCAGCGCCCGGACATCCTGCTCTCGCACGCCCCGCACGTAGCCCAGTCCGATCCGGACCGCGCCATCGCTCATGTCGCACTCCGCCTCGCTCTCGTTCACGTCCGGGGGGAAGACCTTGAGGCCGCGTCTCTGTGCCTCGTGGACCAGGGCGTCGGGCGGATAGAACCCCATCGGCTGCTCGTTCAGCAGCGAGCACACGAACTCCCGCCCGTAGTGCACCCGCAGCCAGGTGGACTGGTAGGCCAGCAGCCCGAAGGCGGCGCCGTGGGCCTTGGGGAAGCCGAAGCCTGAGAAGCCCAAGACCATCGCGAACACTCGCTCGGCCGTCTGCTCATCCACGCCGTGCAGGCGCCGCGCGCCGGCCACGAAGCGCTCATGATAGGCCTGGATCGCCGTCTCCGAACGCTTGCGGCTCATGGCCCGCCGCAGCCCCTCGGCCTCCCCCACCGAGAAGCCGGCAAACGCGATCGCCACCTCGAGCACCTGATCTTGGAAGATGATCGTGCCCAGCGTCTCGGCCAGCACCGCCTCGAGCGAGGGATGCTCGTATGGGACCTGGTAGGAGGGGTCGGCACGCAGGCGCTGGAGGCGCTCGATGTACGGGTTGACCGCTCCTCCCTGGATCGGGCCGGGACGCACGATGGCCACCTGGATCGTCAGGTCCTGGAGGCTGGCCGGACGCGTCCGGTAGAGCGACTGCATCTGGGCCCGGCTCTCGATCTGGAACACCCCGGTGGTCTCGGCGCTCTGGATGCACTCGTACGTGGCCGGGTCGTCATAGGGGATCTTGGACAAGTCGATCTGCTCCCCGCGCGTCCGCGCTATGAGGTCAACGCAACGCTCCACCGCCGAGAGCATCCCCAGTCCCAGCAGGTCGATCTTCAGAAAGCCGGCGTCCGAGCAGGAGTCCTTGTCCCATTGGACGATCTGCCGCCGCTCGGGCGCAGGCGCACCCGCTGTGAAGGCGGCGGGCACGATCGGGCAGCAATCCACCAGCGGCCGGGTGGCCACGATCATCCCGCCGGAGTGCTGGCTCAGGTGGCGCGGCAACCCGTGGGCCTCGGCGGCCAGGCGGGCCAGCCAGACCCAGCGACCCGAGGCCCCCCGCCTAGCGTTGGGGCTGGCGTTGCCGATCCAGCCGGGATCTGGCGTGACAGCGGGAGCGGTGTCTTCCCAGCGGGGATCGGGGGCAGGGCCTCTCCATGCGCCGTCGGCGCAGGCCAGCCCGAACGCCGCGGCGATGTCCTTACCCACCTCGCGGGCGTCCCAGCCCTCGCTGCTCCGCGCCACTCTCTCGATCTCCGCCGGGGGCAGTCCCAGCGCCTTGCCCAGCTCCCGGATCGCTCCTCGGGCCCGGTAGGTGGGAAAGGCGGCCACCAGCGCGCAGCGTTCCCGGCCGTAGCGCTCATGGACGCGCGGGATCAGCTTCTCGCGAATGTCACGCGGAAAGTCGAGGTCGATGTCCGGCAGCGCGGTGAGCTCCTCGTTGAGAAACCGGCCGATCAGAAGTTCGTTGGCGATTGGGTCGACGTGCGAGAGACCGGTCAGGTAGCAGACGATCGAGGAGACGCTCGAACCCCGACCGCGACCAGGCGGCAGCAGCGCTCGGGCGGTGTCGGCGCCCCGCAGCTCCTGCGCCACCTCACGGGCCAGCTCCAGTAGGTCGTGATGGAGCAGGAAGAAACCCGGCAGCCGCAGGGTCTCGATGATTCTCAGCTCCTCGTGGAGGCGGGCCAGAGCCTGGTCGCGCACAGCAGCCGGCGCGCCGTCATAGCGCGCGTGCAGCCGGTCCTGACACAGCTCACCCAGCTGGCGCATGGCCGTCGAGTCCTCGGAGCCGGGGTAGCGATAGCCCAGATCGCTTCTCAGGTCGAAGCGCAGCCGTTCGGCCAGGCGAGCCGTCTCGGCTACGGCCTCTGGGTGCTCATGGAAGCGGGCCACCATGGCTTGGGGCGAGGCCAGGACATGGCTGTGGTTACCTCGCCGCTGCGGCTCGGATGCGTCAAGGGTGGTATGGAGCCGAACGGCCACGAACGCGTCCTGGAGGAAGGCGCGCGCGGGAGTGTGGGCGTGCACATTGCCCGTAGCCACGCAGGCCAGCCCGAGCCGCTGAGCCAGCCTGGTCAGGAGTCGGTTGCGAGCTCGATCACCCTGGAGAAACGGCCGCTGGAGCTCGATTCGAAGGTTGTCGGGGCCGAAGGCGTCGCGCAGGCGGCGGAGCGTCGGTTCGTCATGAACGCCGCGCAGCGCGCAGCCGCTGAGGCAGACCAGACCCAGAGCATGCTCCAGGATGGCTTCCAGGGGCACCAGTGGCTCGGAGGGAGGACCTGACCGCTCGCGCGTGCGGGCGTGGGCGGCGGTCAGGATGCGGCACAGGTTGGACCATCCCTGGGCATCCTGGACCAGCAGCGTCAGGTGGCGACCGTCGTCGAGATCGATCTCGGCTCCATGGATCGGCCGCAGGCCGAGCGCCTGGGCGGAGACGGCGAACTCCATCGAGCCCGAGACCGAGTTGTGATCGGTCAGAGCCAGCGTGTCGTAGCCCAGTTCCAGGGCCCGGGGAACCAGCTCGTCTGGCAGCGAGGCTCCATCGAGGAACGAGAAGGCGGAGTGACAGTGAAGCTCGACGTAGGACACCCGAACATATGTTCCCATAAAGGGGGGGCATGAGGCAACCGCTGCCGTCGAGGATGCCGTGTGGCGTCACAAAGCACTCGCGGCCGTCGGCGCTTGGTGACGTTGCTGGCCCTATGGCCATCTACCGTCACTGAGCGGCGCTCGGGGCGCGGGCTTTGTGACGCTGCACCGCTGCACCCCTGCACCGCTGCACCCCTACACCCCTCGACGCGTACCGCCCCCCTGCGTCGCGCTGGTCCCCGGCACCAGACGCGGGCCAGGGACGTTGCGACACGCTTCTTACTCGGGTGCGAGCGGGCTCAGTCCCGCGGCCGGCGCTCGGGATACCGCGGTAGTCCGTCGTCCGGAATCGGCTCCCATACCGCGGCGTAGTCCACGAACTGCCGAGCGCTGGGACGCACTCCCGGATCACCATCCACCGCGCCCAGCCGAACGCCGATGCGCTCGGGGTCTTCGGGGTCGCGAGTGAACAGAGCCGAGCCGCAATCGCCACAGAACCATTTCTCAGCACCGCCCTCGGGCTTCCAGGCCCCGAGACGGTCCTCGCCCCGGACGATGTGGAACGAGCCCGGGACCACGGCAGCGCTGGCGGAGGCGGCCGTGCCCGTCCGCCGCTGGCACCGCGTGCAATGGCAGTAGCGGGCCGAGACGAGCGGTTCTGTGATCTCGAAGCGGATCGCCCCGCAGCCGCAGCCGCCGGTGAGCTGAGGAGTCACGAGCGGGCCATCGCGGCCGGACGCTGGGAGAGGTCACGCTCGGGGTCGATGCCCCACCGCCGGGCCACTTTCTGGAGCTCCGGGTCGAGTTCCCAACGGTCTGGCCGTGGCTCGCCCGCGTGATCAAGATTGGCTCCCTTCAGGGCCATGCAGCCGGTGTTGTCTCCCAAGGCGCGGATCTCCTCAACCTCGGCAGGCGTGAGCCGGATGTCGCGGGGCGTGGAGGCCACCTCCGCCCGCTTATCCTCCACCGCCCGAGCCTCCGAGCCGGCTTCTTGAATCAGGGTCGGGACGACGCACTCGACGGCCTCGTGGGCCAGATTCCACTGGCAGGCCAACTGGACAATGGTCAAATCATTCCGACCAGCGATCGGGCGCATGGCCTGCATGCGGCGGCGCCCGTCGTCGATCCAGCCTGTGGGCCGGAATCCCCTGTGGTCGCCTGAGGCGAACTCCTGCCCAGGGAGAAGGTCGTCAAACAGCAGGCCACCGTAGTCCACCACCCGGGTAATCACCTTGACCCCACGAGCCACGGCGGCATCGAGGGCCAGCTCGCCCGGCCAGGGCTCGAGCGGCCCCAGGATGACCATGGCCCAGTCGATTAGCGGGCCGAACCTGTCCAAGCAGGCGATCAGGTCGATGGTGAAGCCATTGGCCGGACCCGGGGCAACGCCGAGCAGCCGGGTCAATCCGGCCTGCCGCAAGGCGGCCATGCCCTGCCAGACCGCCTCGTTGGTGTAGCCCGTGCGGTCGGGGTTGTGCAGGAGAAGGAGGTCGAAGGAGTCGAGCCCGCAGCGCTCGAGACTCTTCTCGGTGGCCATCCGGAGGTAGTCGGCGTACTCAGACTCGGAGCGCAGCTCTGGATCGGTGAAGCGGGGAAAGCCCCGGGGACCATCGCGCTCGCCCGCGTAGAAGTCATGGCCCACAGCTCCGACGACGCAGATCTGCTCCCGCGGGATGCCCTCGATCGCTCGTCCCAGCATCCGGTCGGCCGCCCCTTCCCCGTAGACGTCGGCCGTGATCAGCGTTGAGATCGTCCGGTCAGGACGGATCAGGGACAGAAAGCGCTCGTCGTCCAGCGGCTCGCCGAAGCGCATGAAGCGTCCCCCGCTCCAGGTCCCGATGGCGATGGGCCCGGGCTCGGTTGCCGTCCGCCCGGGCTCGGTTGCCACTGGCTCATCCGGCCTGGCAGTCTGATCGGACACGGCCATGAGTTTAGGTACCGGTCCGTGAGCTGGCGTGGGTTCTCGAAAGGTACCGGTCGGTCGCGGCGAGAGTTCCCGATTAGGTGGCGGTCCGTCAGCGGCGTGAGTTCCCGATTGGGTACCGGTCCGTTATCGGCGTGGGTTCACGATAGGTGCCGGTCAGCGGCCCGGGTCCGGTCCGCGCCGCTTGGGGAGCGACCGGTGGGAACGGCCGTGCCGATCCCGTAGGAGAGCAATCGCGTGAGGCCTCGTACCCGTATGCAGTTGTCGTTTTGTCTCAGCGCTGGCGCCACCACCTCCCGCTCTGAAGGTCGTGAAACACCACCTCGTTGCGGCCGGTCATCGTGACCACCTCCCAGTAGCGCCGGCGTACTGGACGCTCGGTCCACCACCGATCTTCGACCAGCCAGGATTCGCGCACGCTTTCCACGGTCTGCCCTGACACCTCACGCGGTTGCCCGTCGTCAGCCGCCAGCACCGCCACCCGTCTGGGGACCGCCAAACGCCGGGGGCCGCTCATCTCATCCCTCAAACGGCGTCAGCATGACGCGACGCTCCGGGATCCGAGAGGCGGGATCGACCTCCAGGATTCGCAGGGCTCCATCTGGCCCGGCAGCCGTCCGGACCTGGCGGATCGCCTCGCGCAAACGCGCAGCCCTAGCCTCGGCGCGATCCTCCAGCAGCCCGCGCTGGTCACCTGCCGGCGGGCCGAAGCGCTCTACCGACAGCCTCAGCTGCTCGGTCGGGGCCGGAATCAGGGCCAAGCGCGGCTCGGTGGCCAGGCGGATGCGCACCGGATCGGCCAGCGCCTCGCGGAAGACCACCTGCTCTCGCCAGGTCCCTCCCTGTTCGACCAGGACGGCACACAGGACCACGGCGCGCAGGGTCCGGCCGCGTCGCTCACGGCGGGCCAGCAGCCGATCGATCAGGAGCCCCAGCGCGCTCTCGAGCTGAACGCCCGAGGTTGCCTCGGGCAGCTCGAGCGACTCGCGCACCAGCTCACTGGCCAACCGGGGCCGCAGTACCCCGTCTCCACCGCTGGCCAGCTCGTGCGCCCGCAGGCCGGCCGACCCGAAGCGATCCGCCAGTGCGGCCAACGGCACCTGCGCCAGCTCGCCCAGTGTCCTGATACCGAGCCGCTCCAGCGTCTCGGGCAGCTCGGTCAGCACGGGACGCGCCCGGAGCAGCGCGACCGGCATGGGAGCCAGGAAGTTCTTGGCCTCTTCTCGACCGCCCGGTACGATCACCGGCCGGCGGATGCGAGCCCGTGTGGCGGCGGCCACTGCGGCGAACCGAGAGGGCGCCACTCCCAGGCGGGCCGGGTATTTGCACAAGACCCGGCGAATCGCTCCCAGCACCCCCTCGATACCCCCATGCAGCCGCAGCAGTCCGCGTGCGTCGAAGCAGACCAGCCCGGGGCGTTCGGGCTCGACCGCCGCCCCGGTCGACTCCAGACGGACGAGCATCCGCTCCCAGGCATCGGCCACGCTGCCGGGATCAGGGGGAACCAGCACCAGGCGCGGGCAGCGAGCCAGCGCCTCCCCCACGCGCATTCCGGGATGCACGCCCGATGCTTCGGCGGCGAGCGAAACCTCTCCCACGACCTGGACCTCGCCGGGAGCTGGGGCCAGCGCGGCGGGAGCGCGCAGCAGCTCCCTGCGGCTGCCGGCAGCCACAGTCAGTTGGAGACGAGGCAGTAGGACACATACGATGGGCATGAGAACGTATGTTCGCACTCTGTGCGGACGGCAGCGGTGAGAATTGGCGTGCGCGGCAGTCAAACCAGTAGCTCAACCAGAAGGAGCCCGAATGTCAGAAGGATTCACCGAATCAGGGATCGAGCATTTGCACGCGGTGGCAGAGCAGCACGTGGGCGACACGCTCGTCCCGGGACTTGTGGTGCTCATAGCGCGCGGCGACCACGTGCACGTCGAGGCGCTGGGCCACCTGAGCGTCGGAGGGCCGGCGGTGAGCAGAGACTCGATCTTCAGAATCTCCTCGACCACCAAGCCGATCACCGCGGCGGCCACGCTGGCCCTGGTGGATGAGGAGCTGATCGATCTGGACAAGCCAGTGGACGCACTGCTGCCCGAACTGGCCGACCGCCGGGTCCTGGAGCGCATGGATGGCCCACTCGAGAACACCATCCCGGCCGAACGCCCGATCACGCCCCACGACCTGCTCACGTTCACGTTCGGCTTCGGGATGGTGATAGAGATGTTCACGGCCCCCACCCCCTGGCCCGTAGTCACCGCGGACCGTGACCTGGATATCCGCACTATCGGGCCGCCCCAGCCTGACCTTCATCCCGACACCGACACCTGGATTGCCCGTCTGGGAGGTCTCCCGCTCCTGGCCCAGCCCGGAGAGCGCTGGCTTTACAACACCGGCGCATCGGTGGCGGGCATCCTGTGTGCCCGGGCCGCCAACCAGACCTTCCCGGAGGTTCTTTTGACCAGGGTGTTCGAGCCCCTGGGCATGGGCAACACAAGTTTCTTCACGACCGCCACCGAGCGCCTGGCCACGGCCTACCGGCAGGCCTCGGACGGGCTGGTCGTCTGGGACCCTCCCGACGGCGCCTGGAGTCATCCTCCGGCGTTCCCCGACGGGGCGGCCGGGCTCTTGTCGACGGCGGACGACCTCCTGGCCTTCGCCCGCATGCTCCTGAACGACGGCTCGCCTGTGCTCTCCGCCACCTCCGCCCAGGCGATGCGCACTGATCAGCTCACTCCGGAGCAGAAGGCGCGGGGTGGGCTGGGATCCAACTTCTTCCAGAGCCTCTCGTGGTCCTTCGGGCAGGCGGTTCACAACAACGGATCGTTTGGCTGGGACGGTGGCCTGGGCACGACCTGGCGTGTGGATCCGGCTCGCGACCTGATCATGATCGTGCTCACCCAGCGCATGTTCGGTACGTACGAGCCACCACGGGTGCATCGCGACATCCAGGTTGCGGCGTACGCCGCGCTGGGCTGAGAACAGTGTCGGGGAGCTTGGGACTGCCCAAAGTTTCGTCATGGCGCACCGGCCTGGGGGAAGTTGCCGAGAACAGGTCTCGGGGGTGAGCCCAGCGCCCCGGCGCGCCGACAACGTGGTGATACGGTGCCCGTGATGGCGCCGCCCAATCCGCTTGAGCTGGCCGCTGATGGCGTCCGTACCCTGCAGGCGTTCGGGCGGCGGGTCCCGGTCGGAGGCGGCGTGCTCGCTCCGTCGCTCAAGGACCGCGTGAGCGGACGGACCGTGCTGATCACAGGCGCGTCCTCCGGCATCGGCCGAGCGACCGCGCTCAAGGTCGGGGCGGCCGGAGGCATCGTCCTTCTGGTGGCCCGCACGAAGGACAAGCTCGACGAACTGGCGCGTGAGGTGGACAGCATGGGCGGGACGGGCTACTCACATCCCTGCGACCTGACCGACCCCGACGACATCGACCGCATGGCCCACGAGGTCCTGGCGGAGCACCAGGCGGTCGACGTGCTGATCAACAACGCCGGAAAGTCGATCCGCCGCTCCGTGGACCGGACCTACGACCGGTTCCACGACTATCAGCGGACGATGCAGCTCAACTACTTCGGTCCGGTCAAGCTGATCTTGTCTCTGCTGCCATCGATGCGCCAGCGCAAGCGGGGACACATCATCAACATCTCCACCATCGGCCTCCAGGTGAACACTCCCCGGTTTTCCGCGTATGTCGCTTCCAAGGCCGCGCTCGACGCCTTCTCGCGCTCAATGGCTCCGGAGGTGATCGCCGACGGCGTACACGTGACCACCGTGTACATGCCGCTCGTGCGCACGCCAATGATCGCTCCGACCAAGCTGTATGACCGCTTCCCCACCCTGGCCCCTGACGACGCGGCGGACATGATCGTGGACGCGATCCGCCGGCAGCCCAAGCGCATCGCCACCACTCTGGGGACGCTGGCCCAGGTGACCTACGCGGTGGCTCCCGGAGCTCAGGACCTGGTGGCCAACCGCGCCTATCAGCTGATTCCCGAGGGCGATGGCCAGGGCAAAGCAGAGGAGCTCACACCCGAGCAGCGGGCATTCGTCCGGGCCACCCGCGGGGTGCACTGGTGAGGACAAAGACCGGCCGTGCCGGATCAAGGCACCGGGAGGTAAAGACATGAAGCTCGAAGGAATCCACCACATCACGGCCATCACCGCCGACGCGCAGCAAAATGTCGATTTCTACGCCGGCACGCTGGGTCTGCGCTTGGTGAAGAAGTCGGTCAACCAGGACGACACCTCCGTCTACCACCTGTTCTACGCCGACGAGGAGGGCTACCCGGGCTCGGACATCACGTTCTTCGAGTATCCGGGCGTTCCGAAGGGCCGAGCCGGAGCGGGCATGGTCCACCGCATCGTCTGGCGGGTGGGCGGTGCGGACGCGCTGGACTTCTGGGCAGATCGCCTGCGCAGCCAGGGGTACGAGGCCGAGCGGCTCGAGGACAGCGTGCGATTCGACGATCCCGAAGGCCTGACCCACGAGCTCAGAGTCGTCGACGTACCCGACGAGCCGCTGATCGCCAAGCATCCGGAGATCCCCGCCGATCTCGCCCTCCAGGGCTTCCACGCCGTGCGGGCGTATGCCGCCGACCCCGAGCGCAGCCGGCCGCTGCTCCAGGAGGGACTTCAGTTCGCCGACCCGAAAGCCGTCGGCCCGGACGGGAGCATTCTTTCCTTTGAGGTCCGCGGACAGCGGCGGGGTGGCTTCTATCTGATGGAGCCGCCACCACCGGAGGATGGGCTCCAGGGCGCAGGCTCCGTGCACCACGTGGCCTGGGCCTCACCGCCCGAGGAACACGAGGCTTGGCGCCGCGAGGTGATCGCGCACGGTGGCCGCCCCACCCCCATCATCGATCGCTATTACTTCCGGTCGATCTACTTCCGAGAGCCGTCGGGGGTGCTGTTCGAGATCGCCACCATCGGTCCCGGGTTCACGGTGGATGAGCCGCTGGACGAGCTGGGAGGAAAGCTCTCACTGACGCCGCCCTACGAGCACCTGCGCGCTCAGATCGAGCCCCACCTCACGCCGTTGCGCAATCCGCGCGAGAGCTGGGCCCGGCAGTAGGCAGCCGCGCGCGCGAGCGCGAAGGTCGCGCCAGCCGCGCGCCTCTACACCGATACGCCGGCGTCGTGCATGAGCTTGGCCAGCGAGACCGCCTGCAGGTGCTCCTGTTGCAGCCGCTGGCACAGGCGGGCCATGACCGCCAGCGCGCTCTGAGGGTTCAGCACGCTGATCTCGATCACCTCGCCCGTGCGGAATCGGACAACCGCGTCGCCGGGGTCTGACAGCAGCACTGCACCACCTACCAAACGACCGCCCGCGCTGTGAGCCAGCCACCACTGCCCGATGCTGGGGCCGCTGGAGGCGTACAGGAAGCCGTGGTGCCGGACAGAGCCCAGGGGCGCGGTCAGGCGATGCAGCTGATCTCCGGTCTCAAGCCACCGCACGAGCCCTCCACCCCCCAGCCGCGGGATCGCCTGATCGCCGCCGCGCAGGACCCTCAGCTCCGCGGCCGTGGGGGCCCGGCTAACCGCGAAGGACGCGTCCACGTGGTGCCGGCGCAACGCGCCGGCTAGGGCCGGGATGTCCCGCGCGGGCGCGTCCAGTAACAGTCCGACCTCGGGGCGGGTCACGGGGACTGACGTGACTGCTCGCATGTGCACGAACTGCGAGACCAGGCTGTAGGAGGCGCCGGCGGTGAGCGTCCAGGCGGCCAGGATGAGTACGGCGACCGACCCGGTCACCGCGCGGGAGACGCGCAGCCGCCAGCGGGGCACTGGAATCGCCCGGCGCTCGTTGGAGAGCATCAGTGAGGCCGTGGAGGGACGACGAGCGAACGAGGGATCGGGGTCGGGACGGTTGACCAGCGCCCGGTCGAGCGCGGGCGCCAGGTCCTGCTCGGTGCGGGCGACCTGAGCCAGCCCGAACCGCTCCAGCGCATGGTTTGTGGCCTTGACGTGGCCGTAGCCGAAGCCGTAGGAGATGACCGGGCAGCCTCGGATGATCGCCTCGAGCACGGTCAGCCCGGCGCTGGAATGGATGAGCGCGTCGCTGGCCGCCAGCACATCACCCATGCGATCGGTAAAGCCCATGAGCCGCAGCCGGGGCTCATCGCCCAGACGCTTGGCCACGCGGGCGCGCAGCTTGTCGTTGCGCCCGCACAAACAGAGCACCGTGGCACCAGGCACGTTGAGGGCAGCCTGCGTGGCCCCAAGCAGGTCGCCCACGCCCCAGCCGCCACCCGACACGGCAATCACAATCCCCTCCGTGGGCAGGCTGAGGGCGCGACGTGCGTCCGGCCGGGACCGGGCGGCGAGAAAGGCTGGCGCGGTGGGCGGCTTGGCCCAGCGCACGCTCCCCGGGCCCGCGATCCGCTCGACCTCCTCAGCGGACTCAGGGTGGGTGATGAAGTGCAGGTCGATGCCCGGGTGGGACCAGAAGCGCAGCCCGGCGAGGTCGGTGATCGAGGAGTAACAGGGCACGTCCAGCCGGCCCCGGCGCCGTAGCTGGCCGAGCAACGCGGTCACCCCCGGGTACGTGGACAGGATTAGATCCGGGTTATGAGCCCTGATCAGTCTCATCAATCCCCGGCGGCCGAATGTCCAGAGCAACCAGGACGCCATCCAACGGAACGGCCAGCACTTCATGAACAGCGTGTACTGGAAGTCGAACAGCCAGGGCACCCAGCGGAACATCAAGGCGGAGTTCTCCCGCAGGGTCTTCGTGACCAGACCGCCCATCGCCGGTAGCCCGTTGACGATCGAGACTTGGGCATCGGGGTCCTCGTCCTTTATCTCCCGGGCCACCGCCCGAGCGGGCAGGTCGTGGCCCTCGCCGATGTCAGCCGAGATGATCAGGACCTGGCGCGGGCGAGACTCCGCATCGGGCTCGCCGGCCGGGATCACGGCGTTCTCTTCAAGCTCGGCCTTCCGAGCCTCGTCCTGCATCCGCCACTGGACGTAGCAGCGCACGCCTTCGGAGAACGGCGTGGCGGCGGTCCAACCCAACTCGCGCTCGGCGCGCTTCGAGCACACGATCTTGCCCCCGAAGTCGCCCGGGCGGGCCTCGGTGCGGATGATCTCCACGTCGCCGAGGATGTCCCTGACGCTCTCGGCGATCTGCTCGATCGTGACGTTCTCGTCGGAGGCCAGGTTGTAGACGCGGTTGGCTGCCACGTCGGCCAGACCCAGCGACACACCCTCGGCCAGATCCTCCACGTATACGAACCTTCGGGACTGGCTGCCGTCCCCGGCCACGGTCAGCGGCTCGCCGCGCAACGCCTTGCCCACGAACGCCGGGATCACGGCCGCCTCGCGTGCGCGTGGCCCGTATGGGATGCCAAAGCGCAGGATCGTGTAATCGATCCCGTAAAGCTCCTGATAGGCCTTGCAGTACAGCTCGCCGGCCAACTTGGTGCTCGTATAGAGGTGGCTTGGGGCCGGCAAGAGCGTCTCTTCGTCCACCGCTTCCTGCTCGCAGTCCGAGTAGACCCAGATCGTGCTGGCGTACACGATCCTCTTGACCCCAGCGCGCCGCGCGGCCTCCAGCACGGCCACGGTTCCCCGAGCGTTGACCCGCTCGGCGTCCTCGGGCGACGCGTGGACGTCGTTGACGTCAGCCACCGCGGCCAGATGAGCCACGACGTCGCAGCTGTGCAGAGCCCGCTCCAGGGCCTCGCGGTCGGTGATCGAACCCAGAACCTCCTCAACCGTCCCCCGCTCGTGCCAGGGCGAGGGCCTGAGGTCGTAGATCACAGGCTCGTGTCCGCGGGCCCGTAGCCGGTCCACCACGTGGGACCCGATGAATCCCGATCCGCCCGTAACCAGGACTCTCACGTGCTCACCCCGGTGTTCGTGCCGGTCTTCACCGGCTCACCCCTGTGCTCGTGCCGATCTTCACCGGCTCACCCCTCTGGCCGCCCCGGTCGGTAGTAGAGCGGGACGCACGAGTGGTTGCGGGCCACCCAATCGGTGTTGGGCAGCTCCACGTCGCGGCCCATGATCCGGTGACAGGGTTCGTCGTACACGCGGCCGGTGGATCGCTCAATCCAGTCGAACACTACGTATTTGTACAGACCAGAGACCATTCCTGCCGGCAGCTCGAGGCGACTGGAGTAGACAGGATCCAGTTGTCGCCGGGCCACGGCGTTCTTCCAAGAGACGATCTCGGGAAGCCGCTCGATCCCCAGGAGTCCCAGCGCCGCCGTGAACTCGTTCATCCGGAAATTCAGTCCGGAGACGCGGAAATCGGGCTTACCGTAGTTGCGGTAGGCGCGCGCATACTCGATCAGCTCCGGGTGCCGGGAGACGAGGATGCCTCCTTCGCCGGTGGAGATCGTCTTGGTGGCGTAGAGCGAGTACACGCCGGCGTCGCCCCAGCTGCCGGGCTGTCGGCCGTGCCAGGAGGCGCCGTGGGCGTGGGCGCAATCCTCGATCAGGAAGATGCCGTTCTCCGCGCAGTGGGCGGCGATCTCCTCGACCTGGAAGGCGATGTGCCCGCCTATGTGCACCAGGATGGCCGCCCGCGGTCGGTGGCGCTCGGCCTGGGCCTGGAAGTCGTCGAGCGACAGGCACAGATCCTCCCGGTTGCAGTCCACGAACTGGACCTGCGCCCCGGCGTGCCGGATGGCCAGCGGCGTGGCCATGAACGTGTTCGAGGGACACAGCACGGTCTCTCCCCGTACCCCGGCGAACTCGAGCGCGGCCAGGGCGCCTCCGGACCAGCTCGAGAGGGCTACCGCAGGCAAAGCGTTCCACTGCGACCAGGCCGCTTCCAGCCGAGCGACCATCTCGCCCTCCGACCACCGCTGGGAATCCAGCACCTGGTCGATAAGCTCATGGAGTCGCGGACGATCGCGCTCGTCGAAGCCGATGCCGAACGACGAGAAGTCAGGAGCGGTTTGAATGGCAGGAACGGTGGTCATCGTGGTGAACAGCCGGTGCTGGACGGGCTCCGGCCCCGCCGGGCGTGAGGATATGTTCGGCGCCGCCAGCAAAATCCTCTCAGCAGCCACAGGGCCATGCAAGCGTGCCAGACAGGTAGGACGGTAGCGATTTTTACCCCCTCATAGAGTCGATGCCGGGGCTGGGAGAGGGGAGGGGCCGGGTAACCTGAGGCGACGCCGGCGCGCGAGCGGCGGCCTGGCGAGACGCATCCGCCGTGGCCACGTCAATTGGATACGGACGGCGGGCTCGGAACAGGACGATCCCGGCAGCCACCAGCGAGGTGAGCATCACCAGGAAGGTCACCTCGAGGCCCAGGCTGGCGCCCGTGGTGTGGATCGCGTGTCCCGGGGGGTGGGTGCCGATCGGAGCCTGCTGCGGGACGAATCCGGCGATCAGATCAGCCAGACCGCCGAACAGCAGCGGTGCCAGGGCCTGCGCCAGCGAGCGCAGGAACGTCCGCACGCTCTCGGCCCGGCCCCAGAGCCCGGCCGGCATGATGTCGAGCCGGGCGGCGTTCAGCGGGGGGTTGGCGGCCGAGATCAGGGCCGCACCGGCCACGTCGAACCAGATCGCGGGCGTCAGGTGCTTGCCGAAGAACCCGGGGATGAGCAGGATCGCCGCGCCGATATAACAGACCGCAGGGAAGATCACGCGAGCCGCCAAATTTCCCCGCTTGACCATCGCGTCAGTCAGACGGCCGCTAACCAGCGTCCCAATCAGCGCACCCGCGACGAGCAGGGCGAGCACAAGCTCGGCCGTGGCCTGGCTGGCGTGATAATGGCCGCGCACGAACAACAGCGCGAAAGTCGTCAAGCCGGAGAAGAAGAAGTAGCCCAGCGATGAGCCGATGATCATCAGCACGTTGCTGGGAATCGAGAGGATGTAGCGGATCGCCCGTGCCAGACCCATCTGTCGGGGATCCTCGGTCAGGACGAGCCGGGGGTTCGGCCGGGCTCCCTGCTGCTGGGCAGCTTTCTGAGCCAGCTCGTCGTCGGGAATCAGCGGGATCTCGTCAGTAGGCGCCTCGGAAGAGTCCGCGGCCCGCTGGCGGGCCGCGGCCACGGCCTGTCCGAGGTCGGCCACCCCGGGCTCGAGCCGGCTCTGTCCACCGCGCAGTGGCTCCGGGACCGTCCGCCAGAGCTCGCGGGCCAGGAAGAATCCCGGGATCGCCAGCAGCACGAAGGCCGCCCGCCAGTCGATCAGGCTGGCCACCGATCCGCTGACGATGAAGCCGACCGCAGTGCCGGCGACCTCACCCCCAAGGATGTAGGCGTACACCTGGCCCCGCTCGCGGGCCGGGAAATAGTCCCCGGTCAGGGAGGCGATGGCCGGTCCGGCCGTGGCCGCCACTGCGCCCAGGAGCAGACGGGTGAGCAGAAGGCTGGAGTAGCTACCCGCGAACGCCCCCATCAACGCGGCAATGCTCCATAAGACGATGCTCAGGGCCAGCAGCGGCATGCGGCTGAACCGATCCACCAGCAGGCCCACGGGAAGCGTTAACACGGCCCCTGCCAGGAGGGTGACCGAGACCAGGAGCCCGATCTGCGTGTCGCTGATGTGCAGCGCCTTCTCAAGCTGTGGCGCGACCGCGCCCACGGTGGCGGTGTCCGCCCCGTTGAGGGCGAGCACCAGCGCGAAGAGCACGATCACCCGCGCCCGGGCCGGGCCTCCCACCCGGCGCACCACCTGACCGCGAATCAGCCGCCCGAACCAGCGCACACCGCTCCAGATGCCTACGTTGGGGTTGGCTCGGGAGCTGCTCATCGCTGGGATAGCCCTGCGGGCACCGACTCCGGTGTGGGGACCCTGGCGGTCTCCTCCAGCTGCCAGCTCTTCACGTCCTTGCGCAACCCCAGGTAGCCCGCGATCCCGGGCAGCGTGGGCAGCCAGAACGAGAGCGCGCGGTAGGCCAGGACGCCGACCACCGCCCGATCGCCAGGGACGCCAAACGCGGCAAAGGCCCCGATCATCCCGCCCTCGACGCCGCCGATCCCACCCGGGAGGGGAAGCAGGCTGCCCAACGTGCCCAGGAAGTAGCCCATGACCAGCACGGCCACCGGAACGACGGTCCCGAAGGCCCGGAAACAGAAGCCGAGCACCGCGATGTCAAAGGCCCAGTAGATCAGAGCCCCCGCCAGGCCGATCCGCCGCTCCCGCATCAAACCGATCGCTGCGCGCACCCCAGAACCCACCGCCTCGGGAACCGAGGCCGCGCGCGTGGCCCAACGTCCGAGCCTGCCCTGCCGCTTGCCCAGCGACTCCAGGCGACGGCGGAAATCCCCTGGGACGAAGGCCATGCTGAGCACCAGGACCATGGCCGCGGCGCTCAGGATCGCCGGCAGCAGCGTCAACTCCACGGGGCCGCCTCCGGCGAACAGACCGAACCTCAGCCCCAGTCCACATACGAGCAGGGCGGCCAGGTAGACCGAGTAGAGGATCACGTAGCTGGCCACCATCCGGCGCGCGATCAACCCGTTGGCCATGCCCGCGCGGCGCAACGCCCATATCGTGACCGCCACGGCGCCCGCCCCGGCCGCGGCCAGCAACCTGATCGCAGCAATGCCGGCCAGCGGGATCTCCAAGCTGGCCCGCCAGCCGATCCGGGGGGCCTCCCGGCCAAAGACGGTGTTGAACAAGAGCGCGTACCCGGCGATCGACACCAGTTCAAAGACCGCGGCCACGGCGAGCAGCACGGGATCGCCTTTCCGCAGCTGGCCCCAGGTCTGGTGGAGCCCGGCCAGCTTCGGGATCAGGAGGTACAGACCGAGGATCGCCGCGATGGCCAGCAGTCCGCCGAACAGCACATGACGGCGGTTGATCTCGGTAGGCCCGTGCAAGTGCGATCTCTTCCTACCCATCACCGTACCGTGCGCCTGAGGCGGAGTTACTGTCGTGACTGTGGATCACCCGGAACTGGGCAGCAGGTTTGAGGCGGACGTGACGGTCCGCCGGCTGCGCTTCGCCGATCGGGATTCCGGATGGGCGGTGGCCGAGGCGCTGAGCGCCGGCGGCGAGCCGATCACCGTGGTGGGTCCGCTGGGCCATCTCCGAGCCGGCGAGCGGGCTAGCGTCCTAGGGAGCTGGGTGAACGACCCTCGCTACGGCCTGCAGGTGAACGCGACCCAGGCGATACCAACGGGCCCGAATGACCCCGCGGGGCTGGGCATTTTCCTGCGCCGCGTCAGGCACATCGGGCCCAAGCGGGCCCTCCAGTTGATCGCCCGACACGGGTCCGAGGAGGTGCTTGACGCGATCGACGCCGATCCGGCTCGAGCCTTCGCGGCCGTGGGGCTGCGAGCCCGGGCCGCGCAGGAGGCGGCCGAGTCGTGGGAAGAGCTCAGGGCCCTGCGCCGGCTGCACCTGCTGCTGGCGCCGCACGGGCTGGCTTACCTGGCCCCGCGGCTCACCCGCTCCTACGGAGACGCGGCCTATCGCGTGGTGGTCGAGCGACCCTACGAGCTCACCAGCGTCTTCGGCGTGGGGTTTGCCCTGGCGGATCGGATTGCCCGGGGAAGCGGGTGCTCCCCCGACGACCCCGAGCGCGTGCGGGCCGGAGTGCTTCACGTGCTGACCGAGAACGAGCGGGCAGGCAGCACCTGCCTGCCGGTGAACATGCTGCTGCCCCAGCTAGCCGAGCTGTTGAGGGTGAGGGTGGACGAGGCAGCCATCCAGGCGCTGGTGAACGCGGGTGACCTGGTGCAGACGGGCGAGTGGATCTACCGGCGGAAAGTAGCCGAGCTGGAGGCGGAGCTGGCCGAACGGGTGACCGATCTCCTGTCGCAACCAGCCGCGCGCCGACTCAAGAATCTTCCCGGACCGCGGACCCACGAGGAGGCGGCCCTGACACCCGAGCAGCGGCAGGCGGTCCTTCAGGCTCTGCACTGTCGCCTGTCACTGATCACCGGTGGC
>JBPYDM010000138.1:0-3924 GCA_051986255.1 Solirubrobacteraceae bacterium
CCGCTTGCCGCCGCCGACTCCCCGCTGAGCTGGAGCTGGATGGTCAGCGTGAGGCGATGCCCGGCGCGGTCCTGGACGTGCGCCTGGATGTTCGTCCCATCGAGTGAGGTCACACTGCCCCGATACACGGAGGGGCTCGAAACGGTGCCCAGGGTGACCGAGCTAGAGGTCATCTGGAGGCCCCCGCCCTCGATCGGCTCGCCCTGCAGGTCGACCGACAGTTTGCTCAGCGACTGACCCGAAACGCCCAGGGAGATGTTCACGAAGGCCTGGCCGCCGTCTCCCGTGCCTTGTTGCACGATGCCACTGACTGAGGCCGTGAAGCCAGAGGAGGGTGCCGTCGATCCGCCCCCTGCAGTTGAGCTCGCGCCCTTGGACGACCGCGACGCGCTGCCCAGCAGGCTGGCTGGAGTGCCGGCCCGTCTCGCCCAGTCATGGGCCAGCGGCCCGCCCGGGAGCCAGACCAGTAACCCCAGCGGGAGCAGGGCGGACGCCCCCAAGGCAGTAGCACGCGCACCGACATGCCGAGGCCATCCCGCGGTGGCGCGGGACACCACCGCCGCCACCACGATTACCACGCAGCCGGCCACGATGGCCAGCATCCAGGCTGCCTTGGTGTCGCTGCCGGTTCCCAGGCCGTGCAGCAGAGCGACCGGCCAGGAGGCGTAAGCCGCCCAGTGAATCCATCGCCAGGCCCGGTAACCGAAGCGCTGACGGAGCAGGCTGGTGATGGCCACAGCCAGGAGCAGATCGAATGCCACGGTCCCGAGGCCCAGCCACAGAGGCCGATAGGTCGAGATGAACGGGATCACCGCGTCGATCAGCCGGATCGGCGCGAAGCTGTCGAGCACCGAGGTGATGATGTGCACTCCCACGAAGGCCACGGCCAGCAGGGAGACGTTCCGGTGGACTGCGTCGAGCACGAAGCGCGGCATCGAGTCCGTCCGCACGCGCCGGACGTTGGCCACGCCGAAGGCGACGCTCAGCGTGAGCAGGATCAGGGCGATCGTGCCCGTGCCGCGGGTCAGGTACCAGTAAGTGCTGGGTCCCAGCGAGGCAAAGCTGAACATCGGGCCCTTCCCCTGCTGTCAGGACCCGCCCGACACCACCGCCGAGCCCGAGGACGAGGCAGCCGAGGGCACCTGGGGAGGCTGCTGAATCGCCCCCCCGCCTCCTGATGAGGTGTAGCCGCTGCTCGATGACGAGCTCTGGGAGGACGAGCCTGGGGAGGACGACACGCCCGAGCCGGAGCCGCTCCTCAGCGTGTGGCCATGAAATGACTGCGACGCGACCAGCGAGATCACCCCGGCCGCGGCCACGGCGCCGGCGATCATCCAGCGGTTGACCCGCCTGATCAGGTCCAGCCCGGCTTCCCGGGCGTTGATGCCGGCCTGTCGCGGGTCCACCGATGACCGGCGCGGATTCACGCCTCCCGGCCGCGAGCCGGCGAAAGATCTGGAACTCACGGTGAGATAGTGAACCCCGAGCGCAAGAAAGCCATTAAAAGGGTGTGAGAAAGGCCTAATACGGCGCTTTATGGGGACGACGTAGAGCCCTGAGACAGCAGCTTCGATGATTGCGGCGGTGCCAGGATGCCTTTCCGCGCGGGAGACTCCGGCCAGCCAGCGGGCATCCTCTGTGCGGGTACGTGAGGCTGCAGGTCCCCGGATGGGGCGCCCAGAGAGGTCATCAGTTGGTCGAAGTTCCGCCCCTCGATCGTCGACCAGCCGCCCGGGTCGCCGCAGGTGCACTCGTGCCCATCCGCGATCGCGAGTGCCTCAGGTCCCTTGCCAGACGCCCAACCGGTTTCCACGTCGGGATAGTGATCGTGCATGGTGGCGATCCGCTCGCCGGCCCGCACGATCTGTCCCGCCGAGACATCGACCGTGATTTCCTCGGCGACGTAGACGTATTCGCCCGCGAAAGGCCCGTCGGAGAGGCGGTAGACCACGATCCCTCCAACGGGCCAGCAGGTCCTGCCGTAGCAGCTTGGCGCCCCCGAGTCCGAGTTGCTCGCGAACGTGACCCGGCCGTTGCCCAGCGCCAGCACCGGGCCCGAGCCGGCATAGTCGACGCCCATATCAATGCGGCCCACATCGAGGCCGGTCGCCGCCCGCAGCGGATTGACGTACGCGTCTGCCCCGGCCGCGCTTCGCCCGGCCGCGCTTTGCCCAGCCGCGCTTTGCCCCACTGCACGGTGAGGAGCATCCGCCCCGGCCGAGGAGCGCGGGTCCCGCTTGGTGGATCCTGCCTGGCCTACTAGGACGCCGATGGTGATAGCGAGCGCGATCACGCAGAGCGCGATCACCCGTCGGCGCGCGATCTGGCGCGAGCGCGCCCGACGCCGCGCGTGAGCCCGCTCACGTGAAGTCGGGGCGCGTCGCTGAGCGACCGCGCTCGGCGCGCGCGCCCGGCTGCTCGAGGGGGGCTCTGCCGACACGAAGGGCTGTGGTCGCTCCTCGACGCGCGCGCGGCGCACGTCTCAGCTCGGGGATGGTCCGGCGAGAGCGTACCGTGTCGAAAAGCCCCGGCATACGAGCTCCCGGCGGCTGAGGCGTCTAGATGAGTTTTCGGCCTTCCGGCGGTCTAACCACTGATGCCCGCGCGGCCACTTCGGCTTGAGCTACCCGATCCGCTTACACGCCGGGACCTTCCGATGCTCTACCGGCGGACGTGCCTCGAGCTATCCCGCGGCGGTCCGCGGCTGATCGAGTTGGAGGTCGGCCACGTCGAGGCGGACGCGGTGGCGCTTGACGCGATCGGCCGGCTGGCCCTGGCCGCCCGACGTCACGGTTGCAGCGTCCGGCTGCACGGGGCCGACGAAAGGCTTTGGCAGCTGCTCGAGCTGAGCGGGCTGCGTGACGTCGTGCGTCAGTGAGGCGTGGCCGGCAGACCGAAAAGCGGGAACAGCCGCTCGGTGTCCAGAAAGAACGTCAGCTCGCCCAGGCCGCCTTCGCGAAGCTCGAGGACCTGGAGAGCCCAGGGGGTGTATCCGCCGTTTTCTAGGTCGGGCTTGTACTGGCCGAAGGCCACCGTCCCGTTGGCCTGCGGAGCCGGAAGCATCTTGGACCCCTCGCAGCCGATGCCCGGGCCGAGCCACCACGTGAAGATGTTGTCGCGGCCGGCCAGCCACAGGTCGTAGGGCGGCATGGACTGAACGGCATCCTCCCGGATCAGCGCGGTCAAGGCGTCTAGGTCGTAGGCCTCGAATGCGGCCACGTAGCGCGCCAGGAGCTCTCGCTGGTCGGCGTCGATCGTGGCTGGCTGGTCGGTGGAGCTGACCTCGGCCTCCTCGAGGGTGGCTCGCGCCCGCTGCAGTGCGCTGTTGATCGAGGCCACGCTGGTCTCCAGAAGCTCGGCCGCCTCGCTGGCCTTCCAGCGGAAGACCTCGCACAGGATGAGCGCCGCTCGCTGACGCGCCGGAAGGCGCTGCAGGGCCGCGATGAAGGCCAGTCTCAGCGTCTCGCGGGCCATCGCCTGCTCGGCCGGATCGCTCCCGGCCACCATGCTGTCGGGTATGGGCTCGATCCACGTGACCTCGGGCGGGACGTTGAGGTTCTCGATCACGGGCTCGCCCGCCGGGCCCAGATCCATCGGCCGAGCCCGACGGCCCCGGGCCGATAGTGAATCCAGGCACACGTTGGTGGCGATGCGGTACAGCCAGGAGCGCAGGGCGGCCCGTCCCTGGAAGTTCTCGACCCCGCGCCAGGCCCGGAGCATGGTGTCCTGGACCGCGTCCTCGGCGTCAAACGGCGACCCAAGCATGCGGTAGCAGTAGCCCACCAGCTCCCGCCGGTGCTGCTCGAACACCCGTTCCAGCTCTCCCACGCTGGTTGTCGCCGCCACGGGACTCATGCTAGTGGCCCATCAAGAATCGTGCCCGGCCGTTGGGCCGCCGGCCGCCGGGAGTCATCGGTGCTCCCG
>JBPYDM010000139.1:0-4346 GCA_051986255.1 Solirubrobacteraceae bacterium
AGGCCTACCGGGACCTCGAGCCGGCCAACCTCTACAACATCGACTACTCGATTGTGGGGACGGCCAAGGTCGAGCCGCTGATCCGCCGGATCCGCAATGCCATGGCCGGCGCCGGCCTGGTGGTGGAGAACTCCAAGGGCGAGTGCAACCTCGGCCAGCACGAGATCAACTTCCACTACGCCGACGCGCTGCGCACGGCGGATGAGCACTCGATCTACAAGAGTGGGGCCAAGGAGATCGCCGCCCAGGAGGGCATGTCGATCAGCTACATGGCGAAGTTCAACGAGCGCGAGGGCAGCTCGTGCCACATCCACTTCTCGCTGGCCGACGAGTCCGGGCCGCTGTTCGAGCGCGACGGGGGGATGTTCGCCTCGTTCCTGGCCGGCCAGCTGGCCTGCCTGCGGGAGCTGACGCTGTTCCTGGCCCCCAACGTCAACTCGTACAAGCGCTATGCCGAGGGGTCGTTCGCCCCCACCGCTGTGGCCTGGGCACCCGATAACCGGACCTGCTCGCTGCGGGTGGTGGGCGAGGGGCCTTCGCTGCGCTTTGAGAACCGGGCCGGGGGATCTGACCTCAACCCGTACCTGGCCCTGAGCGCGCTCGTCGCCGCCGGTCTTCACGGCGTCGAGCGGGGGGCTCGAGCTCGAGCCGGCCTACCAGGGGAATGCCTACCTGGCCGCCGACAAGCCCCGGCTGCCCCGGACCCTGCGCGAGGCCCGCGACCTATTCCAGGCCAGCGAGGTTGCCCGGGCCGCATTCGGGGAAGAGGTCGTGGAGCACTATGTCCACGCTGCCGCCGTCGAGCTCGACGCCTTCGAATCCGCGGTCACGGACTGGGAGAGGTTCCGCGGGTTCGAGCGGCTGTGATGGGTTGAGCACGACCCCACTGGCATCCGTCGATCCGCTGGACGCGGTGTTCGCGCCCGTCAGGTCGGTGACGGCGCTCGAGGAGACCGTCGAGCGGCTGGGCACAGCGATCCGGCTCGGCCTGCTCCCGCCGGGCACCCGACTTCCCGCCGAACGCGAGCTCTGTGCCCAGCTGGGCATCGCCCGCTCCACCCTGCGCCAGGCCCTGGTGGCCCTGGCCCAGAGCGGCCGCCTGTACGCCACGCGAGGCCGCGGGGGCGGCACGTTCGTGGCCGACCCGCAACCTCCGGCCGCTCCGCCCTCAGAAGAGCTGCTCGCCCAGTGGCGGGGGGTGTGCGACCAGCGGATGGCAGTCGAGGTGGGGATCGCCGCGCTGGCCGCCGAGCGCGCGGCGCCGGAAGCGCTCGACGGGCTGACGGAGCTGGTGGACGCGCTCGACGCGCTGCTCGAAGACTTCAGCTCCTACCGCCAGTTGGACGTGCGCTTCCACGTGGCCCTGGCCGAGACAATCGGCAGCCCAGGACTGGTGGCCTCGATGACTGAGATGCAGGGGATGATGAGCGGGCTGATCTCGTTCATCGCCCACCCGCCCGAGGTGCTCCGGTCCTCCAACGACCAGCACCGCCAGCTGCTGGCCCACCTGCGCCGGGGCGATCGCTGGGGGGCCGCCCAGGCGCTGGCCGAGCACCTCCGGGCGACAGAGCAGGTGCTCGCCGGCCTGCTGCCGGGTTGAGCGCACTTTGCGCGAATTGCAACTTGACTTCCATCGGCCCCGAGGCGTAGGGTTCGCCGCATAAGGACGGATTACCAAACCTTTTGAGGAGGGGCCGGATGGCGACTGTTGCAGAACCTCTGTCGAGCGACGAGGAAAAGCTCGCCGAGCTTGGTTACAGACAGGAGCTGAGGAGGGGTTGGAGCGGGTTCTCCAACTTCGCGATCTCGCTCACGATCATCTGCATCCTCAGCGGTTGCTTCACGACCTACGGGCAGGCATGGAACGCCGGCGGTCCGGTCGCGATCTCGATTGGTTGGCCGGTGATCAGCATGCTCGTCCTCCTCGTCGGGCTCTCGATGGCCGAGCTCGCCTCGAAGTTCCCGACCGCGGGCGGCATCTACTACTGGGCATACAAGCTCGGTGGCGTGCGCTGGGCGTGGTTCACCGGCTGGTTCAACCTGCTCGGCCTGGTCGCGATCACCGCCGGCGTCGACTACGGCGCCGCGGCCTTCCTGAACTCGGTGCTTGGCCTGTACCACGTCAACTTCATCCTCAACTTCACGACCACGAACCTGTCGACGGGTCTGCACAACACGTTCGTCCTGTTCGCGATCATCCTTGCGGCGCACAGCCTGATCAACGTTTTCTCCTCACAGGTGGTCGCCCTCCTGAACCGGATCTCGGCCTGGTGGATGCTCGGCGGCGTCGTGGTGATCGTGGCGGTCCTGATCTTCGGCCCCTCCTCGCACCAGAGCTTCTCGTTCGTGTTTGGGCACCGGGCCAACAACACCGGCCTGTTTGGCGGCACCAACGCAGGCGCCCGGTGGTGGTTCTACATCCTGCCGCTCGGCTTCCTGCTGACCATGTACACGTTCACTGGCTATGACGCCTCGGCCCACCTCTCCGAGGAGACCAACAGCGCCGAGCGAGCCGCGCCCCGCGGGTTGTACAGGTCGATCGTGTACTCGGCGATCGGCGGCTGGGCAGTGCTGCTGGCGATCACGTTCGCGGCGACGCACGTCGCCGCGATCGACAAGGGCGGCGGCGGCGCCATCCCCGTCATCACAACGGCGCTGAGCACGGGCCTCGCCAAGCTCGTCCTCGACATCTCGACCGTCGGGCAGCTCTTCTGCGGGATGGGCTGCATCGCGGCCGGCTCGCGGATGTGCTTCGCCTTCTCGCGCGACGGTGCCGTGCCCGGTCACAATCTCTGGCGGCGCCTCAACCAGCATCAGACGCCGACCTGGTCGGTGCTGTTCGTGGCCGGCGGCGCACTCCTGATCACGATCCCGGCGCTCTTCGGGAACAAGGCCGGCCTCCCGGTCGCGTTCTTCGCGGTGACGTCGATCACGACGATCGGGCTCTACATCGCATACATCCTCCCCGTCGTCCTCCGCTTCCGGATGGGCGCCAAGTTCGAGCCGGGCGTGTGGAACCTCGGCCGGCACTACAAGTGGATCAACCTGATCGCGATCGTCTGGGTCGCGATCTGTGTGGTCGCCTTCTGCCTGCCGACGTCGCCAGCGGGAGTGCCGTGGAACACGGGCTTCAGCTGGAGCGCGTTCAACTACGCGCCACTCGTCACGCTCGTGCTCTTGGCCGGGGTCTGGATCGCCTGGGAGGCCGGCGCGAAGAACACGTTCAAGGGGCCGGTGCGGACGATCGACATGCCTGATATCGACGTGCTAACACCGCCACCACCTCCCACCGCCCCGCCGGGGGTGGGCGTCGAGCTAGCCTAGCGCTTGACCGACACGTTGGCTGTACTTGAGCCGGCCACCGAGGCCGTTCTTGCCGAGATTCCGCGCGCGGAGGTTGACGAGGTGGACGCCGCCGTTGAGCGGGCGCGAGAGGCGTTCCCGGGCTGGCGGGCCGTGGCACCCGCCGAAAGGGCGGCATCGCTGCTTTCGCTCGCCGAACTCCTTGAGGCCCAGCGCGAGGAGCTGGCTCAGCTCGAGGCGCGCAACGCCGGCAAGCCGATCTGCGATGCCCGCGGCGAGATGGACATGGTTGTGGCCACGTTCCGCTACTACGCGGGCGCCTGCGAACGACCCGTTGGGGACACGATCCCCGTGGCCGGTGGCCAGGCGTTCACCGTGCGCGAGCCCATGGGCGTGGTCGGCCTGATCGTCCCCTGGAACTTCCCGCTGGTGATCGCCTCCTGGAAGCTTGGCCCGGCGCTGGCCGCGGGAAATACGGTGGTGCTGAAGCCGGCCGGGCTCACGCCGCTCACCGCGCTGCGGTTTGCCGATCTGGCGCTCGAGGCCGGGTTGCCGCCCGGCGTGGTCAATGTGGTGGTCGGGCCGGGAAGCGTGGTCGGCCGCCGTCTGGTCGAGCACCCCGGCGTGGCCAAGATCGCCTTCACCGGATCTACCGAGGTGGGACGTTCGATCGCCGCCGGGGCCGCGGCCACGATCAAACGAGTGACGCTCGAGCTTGGTGGAAAATCACCCAACGTCGTGTTCGCCGACGCCGACCTAGAGGCGGCTGCCGCGGCCGCGCCGATGGCGGTGTTCGGCAACGCCGGCCAGGACTGCTGCGCCCGGTCCAGGATCCTCGTGGAGTCGTCAGTTTTGGACCGGTTCATGGAATGCCTGGAGGACTCGGTTGAGGCGATTCGCGTCGGGGATCCGCTGTCGGAGGACACGCAGATGGGGCCGCTGATTTCCGCCGGCCAGCGTGAGCAGGTGAGGACCTTTGTGGACGGTGAGGCGCCGGTGGCCATCCGCGGCAGCGCGCCTGACGGCCCCGGATACTGGTTTGC
>JBPYDM010000140.1:0-2308 GCA_051986255.1 Solirubrobacteraceae bacterium
AGCGCCTGACCGTCCCAGGCCAGGTCAGTGGTGGACTCGCCCAGCCCGGCCGAGGTGTACACGTAGCCGGCGATCGTCCGACCGGATTGGGCCGCGCAGAGCAGGCGCCGGTAGGCCGCTTTGCCCACTGTGATGTCGCTCCCCGACAGGTTCGCCAGCACGGTGGCTCCGGCCAGCGCACCATAGGTGCTGGGTGGGATCGGGGCCCACAGGTCCTCGCACACCTCGACGTGGAGGACGAAATCGGGAAGGTCGACGCACTCGAACACGATGTCGGAGCCAAACGGGACCCGCTGGCCGAGGAGGGTGATTTCCTGCTCCACCGCGTCGCGGGCCGCCCGGAAGTGCCGCTTCTCATAGAACTCCTGGTACTCGGGCAAGTAGCTCTTGGGCACGGCGCCGAGCAGGCGACCGCGGTGGATGATCAAGGCCGTGTTGTAGACCCCGCCGGTGACCCGGAGGGGGGCGCCCACCACCAGCACGACGAATAGCTCGCGACTGGCCTCGAGGACTGCCGCCAGAGCGTCGAGGACTCCGTCCAGGATGGCCTGCTGGTGGAACAGATCCTCTATCGAATAGCCGGAGAGTCCCAGCTCAGGGAAGACGGCCACAGCAGCGTGCCGCTCCGAGGCCCGGCGGGCCAGCGCGATCGTGCGTCCGGCGTTGAAATCCGGCTCTGCGATCCGGACATGGGGCACGGCGGCGGCCAGGCGGACGAAGCCGTGCGTGTACAGGGAGAAGAAATCCCCGCGTTCAGCGGCAGCTCGGCGGCTCATCTGGCGTAGCATCGCATCGTGCGGCGCGCGGGATGCATCGCGGCTCTCACCGTGCTCCTGAGCGGTGTGCTGGTGGCTGCCCTGCCCAACCGAGTCGCCGGAGAGCCGTTCAGTCAGGCCTCGGACCCCTACTGCACGGGCTCGTATGGCGGGGCGGCGGCGCACGCCCGACCGACGCTGCGCATGGGCATCGACCCGGGACTGGCCGGCAGCGCCGGCGGGAGGCAGCTGCCGACGGTGCCCGACAAGCGGGGCCGTGACCTGGGCGGGGTCAAAGCCTTGGCCGTGCCGGGGCGCCAGCTGGTGGTCAGACTGAATCGTCTCTTCTGGTCGGATGGTCAGCGGGGGATCGACGCGTTCAAGACCCTGGTGGGCATGTATGCCCGGGCGGGGTTTGAGGTGGAGCTCCAAGTTCGCTACCACCCGCTTACCGGGAAAGCGGGCGATATCCCGGCCTGGCTGGCCTACGTGCGGCATGTGGTTGACACCTTCGGCCCCGATCGCCGCGTGGTGGACATGACCATCACCAACGAGGTCAACTTGGACATCTCTTCCAACACCTCCGACGGCTCGTACGCGGGTGCCAAGCAGGCGCTCGTCAGAGGGATCGAGGCCGCCCACGCCGAAGCGGCCCGGCGGGGATTTGACCAGCTGCGCTTCGGCTTCAGCTACGCCTACCGGTGGAACCCGAGGTCAGATGCGGACTTCTTCTCCTACCTGGGGACCCACGGGGGCCGGCGGTTCCGCCGAGCGCTGGGCTTCGTCGGTCTGGACTTCTACCCAGGCACGTTCTATCCGCTCGTCATGCCTCCGGGCGCCAGCTACCGCTCCGAGCTGACCCAGGCGGCCGGAGTGCTCCGCGACTGCTTCCTGCCCAAGGCCCGCATCGCCCGATCCGTGCCGATCTGGATCACGGAGAACGGGGTGCCCAGCGGGAACATGTCCCAGGCCGAGCAGGCGGCGGCGCTCGGGCAGCTCGTGCGCGCCGCCCACGACTACTCCGCCACGTACGGCATCACCGATTACCGCTGGTTCAACCTCAGGGACTCGACCGACCACGGTCCGCAGACGCGGGTGCCGCTGACCTTCTCCACCGACGGCCTACTGCTGGCCAACTATTCTCGAAAGCGGTCCTTCGGCGTCTATCACCGGCTGATTCGAAGGTTCGGAGCGCGCTCCTAACCCCCGGCCGGGACGGCCGCCGGCCGTGGCTGCTCCCGGAACCGTTCGGCCGTCCGGCGCGCCGTCTCATGAGCCCACCGCCCGGTGGTCAGGATCCCCAGGATCAGGATGGCCACGCCCAGGCACACGATGATGTCCCAGCCGGTGTGGGTGGCGGCGGCGAAGCTCGGGCCGATGTGCGAGCCCACGTCGCCCCCTGTGATCGCCCCGAGGACGGCTACCCCAAGCGTTATCCCCACCACCCGGCTGGTGGACGCCACGGCGGAGGCTACGCCGGCCTGCGCGCCGGGCATGCCCGAGACGGCCGTATTTGTGATCGGCGGGTTGAGGAACCCGATGCCCAGCCCGAA
>JBPYDM010000141.1:0-2414 GCA_051986255.1 Solirubrobacteraceae bacterium
AGCGCCTCGATGTCACACGCGCAGACCATGTCGCCCGAGCCCAGGATCACCGTGCTCGTGTGCCCGGAGATTCGCAGCCTGGCCGCCAGCAGGCCATCGGCGACCACCAGCCCCACGAGGTCCGGGGGGATGGTGAGCAGCCTGCGTCCGGCGGGGACCCTGAGCGCCAGCGCGCGCAGTCCTCGAGTGGCCTCGCGCCCCTCGGCCAAGGTGAGCTCCGAGCCCAGCCACGGCGCCGCTTCTAGAAGCGGGATGCGCACCGGCGGATCCGGCCATCCACGGTCCGGCTCACGCTCCATAGCTGATTTTTACCCCTCGGCCGGCGAGGGGACGCCGGTCCCTGCTCCGGGCGACGTCCCCGCTCGGACGTGGCGCTGCCCCACCCCGTCCGACGGCGTTATCCACTAACGACTGGTGGTTATATAGCTGACGCATGGCTCCGCGCCGCGTGATCGCACCGCTGCTCCGCCAGCTCCAGGCCGATCCGCTGGGGCTGGGGCGAGCGGCCCAGTCAGAGCGGTCCGAACGCCTGGCGCCTCGGACCCGCACGGCGGACCGGGTCGTGCAGTCGGTCTGTCCCTATTGCGCCGTGGGGTGCGGACAGAAGGTCTACGTCAAGGACGGGAAGGTGGTCCAGATCGAGGGCGACCCCGATTCCCCGGTATCGCGGGGCCGGCTCTGCCCCAAGGGGGCGGCGTCCGAGAAGCTGGTCAACTCCGCCACAAGGGAGACCCGGGTCAGGTACCGCCGCCCGGGTGGTGAGGACTGGGAGTACCTGAGTCTCGAGCAGGCGACGGACCTGATCGCTGACCGGATCATAGCTACGCGCGAGGACACGTGGGAGGAAGCGACACACGACGGCCGGCCGCTCAAGCGGACGCTGGGCATGCACTTCCTCGGTGGGGCCACGCTGGACAGCGAGGAGAACTACTTGATCAAGAAGTTCTTCACCGCCATGGGCGCCCTGTCCATCGAGAACCAGGCCCGCATATGACATAGCTCCACGGTCCCCGGTCTGGGGACCTCATTCGGGCGCGGCGGTGCCACCACCTTCCAGCAGGACCTCCAGAACTCGGACTGCATCCTGATCATGGGGTCGAACATGGCTGAGCAGCATCCCGTCGGCTTCCAGTGGGTGCTGGAGGCCAAGGAGCGCGGGGCGAAGTTCATCCACGTGGACCCCCGGTTCACGCGCACCAGCGCGATGGCCGACATGCACGTGCCCATCCGGCCGGGCACCGACATCGTGTTCCTCGGCGGGATCGTCAACTACATCTTTGAACACGACGCCTGGTTTGAGGAGTACGTGCGGCACTTCACCAACGGGCCGGTGATCATCAGACCCGATTTTCACGACACCGAGGATGAAGGCGGGCTGTTCTCCGGCTGGAATCCGGATGGCCGTGCCTACGGGACCGACACCTGGGAGTACAACGATTCGACCGGCGAGGCGCCGAACATCGATAACTCGATGCAGGACGAACGCTGCGTCCTTCAGATCGTCCGCCGTCATTTCTCCCGCTACACACCTGAGGTGGTCTCCGAGCTCTGCGGCTGCTCGCCGGACGACCTGGTCAAGGTGGCGGAGGCTCTGCGCCAGAACTCGGGCCGCGAGCGCACCTCCGCGATCGTGTACTCGGTGGGCTGGACGCACCACACGATCGGCGTCCAGAACATCCGCGCCGCCTCGATCGTCCAGCTCCTCCTGGGGAACATCGGCCGTACCGGAGGCGGGATCCTCGCCCTGCGGGGCCACGCCAACATCCAGGGCTCGACGGACATCCCCACGCTGTACAACATCCTGCCGGGGTACATCCCGATGCCCCATCCGCGGTCGCGCGCGAGCCTGGACAGGTTCGTGGAGCTGAACGGGCCGAGCGCGGGAGCTTGGGGGAACCTGCGCAGCTACCTGGTCTCCCTGCTCAGGGCCTGGTGGGGGGAGGCCGCCACCCGCGAGAACGACTTCTGCTTCGACTACGTGCCCCGGATCGATGGCGACCACTCGCACTACGCGATGATGCTCAAGATGCTCGACGGGGGGGTTAGGGGCATGTTCTGCGTGGGACAGAACCCGGCCGTGGGCTCGGCCAACTCGAAGCTCATGCGCCTCGCGCTCGCCAAACTCGACTGGCTCATCGTGCGCGACTTCCAGCCCACGGAGTCGGCCGTGTTCTGGAAGGACTCACCCGAGCACGAATCCGGCGAGGTGCGGGCTCAGGACATCCGGACCGAGGTGTTCTTCCTGCCCGCGGCCGCTCACACTGAGAAGAGCGGCAACTTCACCAACACCCAGCGGCTGCTGCAATGGCACTGGAAGGCCTGCGAGCCGCCCGGCGATTGCCGCTCTGACCTGCACTGGATCTATCACCTGGGCAAGACAATCCGGGACAAGCTGGCGGGATCCGAGGACTCCA
>JBPYDM010000142.1:0-5897 GCA_051986255.1 Solirubrobacteraceae bacterium
CGCGGCCACCGACAGCACGCCCGCCGCCCCCCCGGACCGGATCGTGCGGCGGTAGGCGCCCTCCACCACCTCCTCCACGCCGGGGATGGCACGCGGTGAGAGAAAGCGGAGGAACGCGGCCCACTGCGCGTCACCGACGGGTCCCACCCTCTCGCTGCCGGCCCCCACCACCGTCATCCTGCTCGCCCCACCGCCGCGCCCGAGCATAACCCCGGTTCCGCGTGAAACGGCACCAGGACGGCCGGCATGCCTCCGCTTTCGCGTGGAAACGGGCTATCGGCCCTAAGCTGCAGGGATGCCGGCGGGTTCAGGCGCGGCCGGGGTCAGCTCCGCGACTCGTCCTCGCCACGCGCCAACCGCGCGCACTCCTTGCGCAGCCAGTCGCGCTCGTTGCGCAGCCGGTTCAGCTCCCCCCGCAGCTGGTCGATCTCGTTCTCCAGCACCTCCACGGCACTGTCGGGGTACCGAGCCAGCGGCGCGGTCGCGCGCCGCCCGCCTGCTCGGCGCACCAGGGCCATGAGGAGCCCGATTTGCGAGACACCGACAGCCACCGCGATGGCCAGGAAGACATGACCGATCAGATTGAGCTGCTGCGCGCTCACGGCCGGCGCCTCCGTCTTGGAATGGCCATCATCCTTCAATGGTGTGGGTCAGAACCCCGTCTTGCACCCTGACCTTCGATTTCGAGGTGAAGTCCTGATATGGGTACGACACAGCAGCTGGCCGCCTGGGCAGCCGGTGTTGGCTACGACGAGCTCCCCGCCGCGGTGGTGGACCGGTCGCGAGCCGCCATCATCGATACCACGGCAGCCATCCTGGCCGGGGTCCAGGAGCCGGTCACCCGCATCGTGGCGGAGACCGTCGCCGAGGACGGATGCAGGCCGGTGGCGGCGCAGCTCGGGACCGGGCTCCGCACTTCGCTCGAGAGCGCTGCCCTGCTGAACGGGGTCAGCGCCCACGCCCTCGACTACGACGATGTATCGGCCTCGGTCGAAGGGCACCCGAGCGCGGTGGTGCTTCCGGCATCACTGGCGGCGGCAGAGGTGGCCGGAGCGTCCGGACCTGAGCTGCTCGCCGCCTACGCGGTCGGGGTCGAGGTGATGGCGAAGCTGGCTCTGGCCCTGGGGCCGGCCCACTACCGCGCCGGTTGGCACGCGACCGCCACGTTGGGCACGCTGGGCGCGGCGGCTGCGGCGGGTCGCCTGCTCGGCCTCGATGGGGCGCGGATGGCGGCGGCGCTCGGGATCGGGGCCTCCGAGGCGTCCGGCAGCCGCCAGAACTTCGGCACCATGGTGAAGCCCTTTCACGCCGGGCACGCGGCCCGCTGCGGCGTCCAGGCCGCCCGCCTGGCGGGGCGCGGGATGACGGCCAGTGCGGTGGCGCTCGAGGGCCGCCTCGGGTATCTGGCCCTCTTCTCGGGCGGCGGAGTGCCTGACGCTCCCGCCCACCTGGGCACGCCCTGGGATCTGGAGGTGACGGGCCTCTCGGTGAAGAAATACCCCTGTTGTTTCGCGATCCACCGGGCCGCCGACGGGCTGCTCGCGGCGCGCGCCCGCGGCCTGGACCCCGAGCAGGTGGAGGAGATCACGGTCACGGTGCCGCCGGGCGGCCTCGACCCGCTCATCTACGAGCGCGCGACCACCGGCCTTGAGGGCAAGTTCTGCATGGGCTACACGCTGGCGGCCGCGCTTTGGGATGGCCGGCTGAGCCTCGACACGTTCACCGACTCGATGGTCGCGCGACCACAGGTGCAGCGGCTCGCCGAGCGAGTCCGAACACAGGAGAATCCGGCTTTCGAGGTCCGGCACAACCCCATCGAGGAGGGTCATGTCGACGTGAGGGTTCGGCTACGGGACGGCTCCGAGCTCACCGAGCGGGTGGAGCAGCCGTTGGGTTCCCCGCTCCGTCCCCTGGGTGCCGAGGACCTGCGGACCAAGTACCGCGACTGCGCAGGCACGGTGCTGGAGGCGTCGCAGGTGGAGAGCTCACTGCGTGCGCTGGAGCGGCTGGAGACTCTGTCTTCGGTAACCGAACTGGTCGCCGAGCTGACACCTGCCACAGTCGCCATCCGATGAACGCCCCGCTTCAGGGCCGGTGGGTCCTCGACCTCACCCGCAACGTGGCGGGCCCTTACGCGGCCATGTTGCTGGGGGAGCTCGGAGCCGAGGTGGTGAAGGTGGAGCAGCCCGGGCGCGGGGACGACACCAGGGAGTGGGGCCCGCCCTTCTGGGAGGGGTGGAGCCCGCTGTTCCTGACCATGAACCGCAACAAGCGCTCGATCACGCTGGACTTGCGCCGGCCGGACGCGGCCGAGGTGCTGGGTCGCCTGGCGGCCCGCTGCGATGTGCTCCTGGAGAGCTTCCGTCCCGGGGTCCTGGACCGCATGGGTGTCAGCTACGAGTGGGCCCGGTCCGTGAACCCGGCCATCATCTACTGTTCGATCACCCCCTTCGGCGATCGAGGGCCGCTGCGCGACCGGCCCGGCTATGACCCCCTCATGCAGGCGTTCGGCGGGATCATGAGCGTGACCGGCGAAGAGGGTGGTGCACCCATCCGGGCCGGCGTTTCGCTGGTTGACATGGGGACCGGCATGTGGGCGGCGCTGAGCGTCGTCGCCGCCCTCCTGGAGCGTGGAGAGGGGCCGGGGCGCCGGATCGTGACATCCCTCTACGAGACCGCGCTGGGCTGGATGGCGTACCACCTGGCAACCTACTGGGCGGGAGGCGAGCCGCCCACCCGGCAGGGCTCCGGCACCGTCACGATCGCCCCCTACCAGGCCTTCCGAACCCGGGACGGGAGCCTGATGATCGCGGCCGCCAACGACCGCCTCTTTGGTCGCCTCGCGGAGGCGCTCGGCCACCCGGAGTGGACGCGAGACGCGGGCTTTCTGCGCAATCCGGACCGGGTCCGCAACCGCACCCGGCTCGTCGAGGCCATCGAGGCGGTGACGCGTGAGCGGGGCACCGACGACCTGGCGGGCCAACTGCACACGGCCGGCGTGCCGTGCGCGGTGATCCGGGACGCGGCCCAGGTGTCGGCGGACGAGCAGACCAGAGCGCTCGAGATCGTTCAGGCCGCGGTGCACCCGGACATCCCCGACTTCCGCTCGGTGGGGCTCCCCGTCAGCGTCGATGGTGAGCGGCCGCCGCTGCGCCGGATGCCGCCGGCCCTCGGCGAGCACAACCGGGAGCTCCTCGGTGAGTTGGGCTACAACAGCGATGAGATCGCCCGCCTGTGCGCGTCGGAAGCGCTGGGAGGGGCCGGGATGGACACCGGCGGAGCGCAGGAGGAGGTGACGTGGAGACGCTGACCAGCATCGAACATGAAGACATCCGGTCTTCGGTCCGGGAGCTTTGCTCGCGGTTCCCCGGACAGTACTGGCGGGAATGCGACGAGGCACGGCGCTACCCGGAGGCCTTCGTCAGGGCGCTGACCGAGGCGGGCTGGCTCGCCTGCTTGATCCCGGAGCAGTACGGGGGCTCGGGGCTTGGAATGCTCGAGGCGGGCATCGTCCTCGAGGAGATCAACCGCGCGGGTGGCAACTCGACCGCCTGCCACGCCCAGATGTACACGATGGGGGCGCTGCTCCGGCACGGCTCCGAGGAGCAGAAGCAGCGCTACCTGCCCGGGCTCGCCTCCGGCGGGCTCCGCCTGCAGTCGTTCGGGGTGACCGAACCCGATGCGGGCTCGGACACGACCCGGATCAGCACGTTCGCGGAGCGTCGCGGCGACCGGTACGTGGTCCGGGGCCGGAAGGTCTTTACCTCGCGGGTCCAGCACTCGGACCTGCTGATGCTGCTCGCCCGCACCACGCCGGCTGACCAGGTGCACCGCAAGACCGACGGCCTCTCGGTCCTCCTGGTGGATCTCCGGGGGGCGGGCGACGGGATCCAGGTCAACCCGATCCACACGATGGTCAATCACGAGACCAATGAGGTCGTGTTCGAGGGCCTCGAGGTTCCGGTCGAGAATCGAATCGGTGAGGAGGGGAAGGGCTTCCGCTACATCCTCAGCGGGATGAACGCGGAGCGAATCCTGATCTCCTCCGAGTCACTCGGCGACGGTCTCTACTTCATCGATCGCTCCACCGCCTACGCCAACGAGCGGGTGGTGTTCGAGCGCCCGATCGGTCAGAACCAGGGAGTCCAGTTCCCGATCGCGAAGGCTTACATGGCGATCGAGGCGGCCCGGCTGATGCGGGACCGCGCCGCCCGCCTCTTCGACGCCGGTGGGCAGGCGGGCGCGGAGGCGAACATGGCGAAGTACCTGGCCTCGGAGGCCGCCTGGGAGGCGGCCAACGCGGCCATGACCACATTCGGTGGCTACGGCTTCGCGGTCGAGTACGACATCGAGCGCAAGTTTCGGGAGGCGCGCCTCCCGATCGTGGCCCCGGTCTCCAACAACCTGATCCTCAGCTACGTGGGTGAGCACGTGCTCGGGCTCCCCCGCTCCTACTGACGAGGGGGGTGCCGGTGGCGAACCCGATCGAGAGCGTCGAGACGACCATCCTCTGCGAGCGCCACCGGGAGGGCGCGGTCGCGGTCCTCACGCTCAACCGTCCCCACGTGCTCAACGCGATGAGCACCGAGATGGGAATCCGTCTCGGCCAGGTCCTGCACGAGCTTTCCGAGGACCGCCGGGTACGGGTGGTGATCCTGACCGGGGCCGGGGAGCGCGCCTTCTGCGCCGGCGGCGACCTGAAGCAGCGGCAGGGGATGACCACCGAGGAGTGGTCGCATCAGCACCGGATCTTCGAGGCCGCCCATCACCGGCTGCGCTGGTTCCGCAAGCCCATCTTCGCGGCCGTCAACGGGGTCGCCGCGGGCGGCGGCTGTGAGATGGCGATGTCCACCGACTTCATCGTCTGCTCGGAGAACGCCCGCTTCGGACAGCCCGAGGTGACGCGCGGCATCATGCCCGGCGCCGGCGGTACTCAATTCCTTCCCCGGTACCTGCCCCGCGGCCGGGCCCTTGAGCTCCTGATGACGGGCGAGCTGATCGGGGCCGAGGAGGCCCACCGCTGGGGACTGGTCAACCGGGTCCTTCCCCTCCAGGGCCTGATGCCGGCGGCGTTCGAGCTGGCGGAGCGGATCGCCGCCAACTCGCCGGCGGCCGTCCAGCAGGCCAAGCGGTCGGCCAAGATGGGCCTCGAGCAGCCGATCGAGCAGGCGATCGAGATCGAGCTCGAGTGCTATCGGCGCATGGTCGACCACCCCGATCGCAAGGAAGGGGTGGCCGCCTTCAACGAGCGCCGCCCACCCAACTTCGAGGACGCCTACTGAGGGCCGACGGACGCAAAAGCGCCGTTTCTGCACACCCCGGCCCTACCTCGCGCGTTTTAGCCCCGGTTTGCCGGGAAACGGCCGAATCCTGCACGAAGACCCGGTAAGCCTGACTTGTGCACGCCGGGGCCGTGGTGGGAGTCGACGGCTACCGAAAGGGATGGGTCGCGGTGGCCCTGCGGGACGGGGGCGTCGAACGGGCGGTCGCATGCCCGAACTTCAGCGAAGTGCTCGACACGTTTCCGGATGCGGCTGCAATCGGCATCGACATCCCGATCGGCCTTCCGGTCGAGGGATTCCGGAACTGTGATCGGGCCGCGCGCAAGCTGCTGGGGCCGCTCTGGAGCTCGGTCTTTCTCACTGCGCCGCGGGCTGTGCTGGAGGAGCCCACCTACCCCGAAGCCCTGGAGCGGTCACGCGCTCTGATCGGGGCCGGGATCAGCCGGCAGGCCTACGGGCTGCGTGCCCGGATCCTGGAGGTCGACTCGGAGACGGTTGCCGGCGATCGCGTGTTCGAGGTTCATCCGGAGGTCTGCTTTCGCGCCCTGGCGGGCCGGCCCCTGACCACCAGGAAGACGACGTGGGCCGGCATGTGGAGCCGCCTGGACCTGCTGC
>JBPYDM010000143.1:0-7464 GCA_051986255.1 Solirubrobacteraceae bacterium
CGGTTGTCCGCCATTTCGAGGCTCCGGGATCGATCGAGTCCAGGTTCTACGAAGTCCGGGCCAAGTCGATCATCAACAAGGTGCCCCTGGCGTCACGGATGCCGTTCCGATACACGATCAATCCGTACAGGGGATGCACCCACGCCTGCCAGTTCTGTACATGGGGGGGAACACCGGTTCTCATGGCTGATGGTCGACATCGGCCGATCGAACTGCTCGAGGAAGGCGACGAGATCTACGGCACGGTGCGTCGCGGCATGTACCGCAAGTACGTTCGGACATTGGTCCTCGACAAATGGATCACGATCAAACCGGCGTACCGCGTTGTGCTGGAGGATGGTACGGAGCTCATAACCAGCGCCGACCACCGATTTCTCAGCGATCGGGGTTGGAAGCACGTGCTCAACAGTCCCCGTTCCGAACCTGACCGGCCGCACCTGACGACCCGCAACACCCTCGTCGGCACAGGCGCGTTTGCCACGCAACCCGATCACGACAACGACGATTACCGGCGGGGATATCTGTGCGGCATCGTGCGTGGTGACGGGACCCTGGGTTCGTACTCCTACGAGCGTCCTGGCGGGGGCCGCATCAACGTCCATGGTTTCCGTCTCGCACTCACAGATTTCGAGGCGCTGCAACGCGCCCGGGCGTACCTGCTGATCGAGGAGGTGGACACATCCGCGAGAGTTTTCCAGCGAGCTGCCGGGACTCACCGCGAACTGATTTCGATCGGCACAGGATCGCGGCGGCTGGTCGACCGGATTCGAGATTTGGTCCAGTGGCCAACCTGGCCCACGGAGGACTGGTGCCGCGGATTTCTAGCGGGCGTCTTCGACGCTGAAGGCGGTCGAAGCGCTTTCGCGTTGAGGATCAGCAATACCGATCCCGAGATCCTCGGTCATTTACACGCCTGCCTCAGGCGCTTCGGATTTGATGTCGCGATCGACCCGACGAAGAATGAAAATGGCCTCACCTACATTCGCGTCCGCGGCGGCCTTGCTGAGCACCTCCGCTTCTTCCACATAACGGATCCCGCCATTACGCGCAAGCGCTCGATTGAGTGCCAGATGGTCAAGACGTTCGCCGACCTGAAGGTGGCGGCCATCGAGCCTCTCGGACGGGCATTGCCCCTATACGACATCACCACCGGCACCGGCGACTTCATCGCCAACGGGGTGGTCAGCCACAACTGCTTCGCCCGCCCGACCCACACCTACCTCGATTTCAACGCCGGCCGCGACTTTGAGCGCGAAATCGTGGTCAAGGTAAACGCGCCGGAGCTCCTACGGGCCGAGCTGGCCCGGCCGTCGTGGAAGCGCGAGCACGTCGCCTTGGGGACCAATACCGACCCGTATCAGTGGGTGGAGGCGCGCTACCAGCTCATGCGGGGCATCTGGGAGGCCATGCGGGACGCCGCCAACCCTTGCTCGATCCTCACCAAGTCGCCGCTGCTGCTGCGGGATCTGGACCAGATGAAGGAGATCGTCGCCCGGACGGAGTTCTCCGCCGCACTGTCGGTGCCCACCCTGGACGAGAAGGCTTGGCGAGCCACTGAACCGCACACGCCGCACCCGCGCGCCCGCTTGGAGGCCGTGGCCGAGCTCGTCCGAGCTGGAATCAGGACGGGGATCCTGATCGCGCCGCTCATGCCCGGCATCAACGACGCCCCCGAGCAGATCGAGCCGATCCTCGAGCTGGCCGCCGAGGCTGGAGCGGCCTACGTGAGCGGAGTCGCACTTCACCTCAGAGGGGAGGTCAAACCGCTGTTCTTCGAATGGTTGGAGGAGCACCGGCCCGACCTTTTGCCCCGGTACCGGGAGCTCTACCGCCGCGGCGCCTACGCACCGACGGAGGAGCGGAGGCGGCTGGCCGCCCTGGTCAAGGGCTCCGAGATAGATCCCGCAAGTTTCCGGCGGGGCAGCGCGCGCTCGGGACGATCCGCCTCGGGTGCGCGGCCCGACGGGGGCGGCAGCGACCCAGCGCCGCCCGACCTCGCCACCGGACACCCCGATGCGGCTGACCCACCAGAGCCACCGCCGACCAACCAGCAGATTCAACTCTTCTGAAGCGTCTGGCACGACCAACACTGAATTTGCTGCAAATGGAGGACTTCTCACTACCAGCGATCAGCGGCCAGTACGGCCCAACCAGATTCAAGTCTTCTAAAGGAGGTGAAACTCAGGCCTGGAAACGGTGGTAGGTAAACGGCGATGGGAACACGGCCGCATGGCCGCTTCGGTACGTTCGGAGCGCACCGGCCGATGCCCAGAGCGACGCCCCGAGAAGACAAACCGCCTCCCCAATGTTCAACCGCCTGAAACCGCGTCGAGACCTGCATCTGGAGCGCATGTTCGAGACACGCAGCGACGCCTGGGAACGGGTGGGGCTGGCGCTCGACATGACGCAGAAGAAGGCCCGACGGGCCCGGCGAGAGGCTGTGGTGGTCATCCCGCTGCTCACCGCGGTGCTCGTCATCTATGCCCTGCGCCACCAGATCCTGGGCATCGGAGCGGACAGCTCTTGGCAGACGCCTGTGCGGGCGGTGACGGTGCTGGCGCTGCTGGCTCTGGGCTGGGCCCTGGCTCGCGACGTGGGGCGTGCGTTCGCGCCGATGTTCTTCCGGCGGATGGACCCCTCAACCGCCGGCACGGTGGGGTTCCTCATCCGTCTGGTCACGATGGCGGTGACGCTGCTGGCCGCGCTGGAGATCGCCCAGGTACGCCCGGGCGCGATCGTGGCGGGAAGCGCGTTTACCGCGGTCATCGTCGGCTTGGCCGCCCAGCAAACCTTGGGAAACCTGTTCGCCGGGATGGTTCTGCTCAGCGCCCGGCCGTTCCGGGTCGGCGAACGCGTGCGCTTCCAGGCAGGAGCGGTGGGGGGCACCGTGGAGGGCGTGGTCAGCTCGCTTGGGCTCCTGTACACGACGCTGGCCCGCGGCGATGACCGGATCATGATTCCCAACAACGTCGTGTTGTCGGCTGCGGTGGTGCCGATCAAGGAGCCGGACTCGGTGGACGTCCGGGTTCGCCTTACCACAGGGGTGAGGCCCACGGTCGTTCAAGAGATCCTTGACCGCGACATCACCATCGCCACTCGCAACCCGGCCACCGTGTTGCTCGAGGAGGTGGACGGCGACGAACTCGTGGTTCGCGTCCAGGCCACCCCCGAGCGAGCCGACGATGGAGCTCGCCTGGCTGACCAGATCATCAATGCCCTGGCCTCGGTCACCGGCGAGCACGAGGTGGTGCGGCAGTAGGGAGCGCGCGAGTCCTCGAGCCCTTCCGGCCGGACCAGGATGATCTCGAACGGTCCGATCGTGTGCATAAGCCTGGATCCATGCGCGGCCTGTGACTAATCGATGTGCCGCTGCCCGGCGGCCACATCGGAGGCGATCTTCTCGCCGCCCAGCCGGCGGCTGACCCGAGCGGCCAACGCGGGAGCCAGTCCTGCCAGCGAGGCACCGACGCGCAGCCCGAGCGGCGCCGCCTCCACCTCGGCCCGGTCGTGCTCCACCGCGCGCACCACGGCCTCCGCTACGTCCCATGGCGACCGCGTGCCGATGCCTGAAGGGAGCCTCACCGCGGCCTTGGCGAACATGCCAGCGTCGCGGATGAAGCCGGGAAGCACGACCGACACGCCGACGCCGTGGTGGCGGAGATCGGCGCGGGCGGCCAGGGCGAAGCCGCGCAGACCGAACTTGGTGGCCGAGTAGAGCGCCGACGAAGGCTGGGCGGCCTTGCCAGACAGCGACGACATGAACACCAGATGGCCGTGGCCCCGGTCGGCCATCCCGGGCGCCAGCGCCCGAGCGAGCGCGATCGGCGTCCGCAGGTTGACGTCCAGGATGTGGTCGATCCGGTCCGGGTCAAGCTCGGTGAACACGCCGGTGCCCGGATGGCCGGCGTTGGCCACGAGGATGTCAACCTCGCCCACGGTCTCGATCAGCCGGTCCACCTCGCGGCGATCGGCCAGATCGCATACCACCGCCTCTCCCGACACCTCCTCGGCCAGGGCGTCGAGCGCCTCCCGGCGCCTCCCGGTGATGATCAGCCGGGCCCCGCGGGCGGCGAAGGCTCGGGCGATGGCGTGGCCGATCCCGCCGCTGGCCCCGGTCAGGAGCACCCGGCCGTCAAGGCGGGTCATGGAATCAGGCCTTCCGCCGCACGCATCGAGGGGTGCACGATACTCGGGGCATGTCCCGCCCGGCCGTCATTGCCCTGTTCGGGCCCACGGGCGTCGGCAAGACGGCCGTAGCCATCGCGCTGGCCGGCGCCCTGAGGGACGTGGGCGAGGACCCGGTCGCGGTCTCGGCCGACGCGCTCCAGGTGTATCGCGGCCTGGAGACGCTGACCGGCGCGCCCACCGGCTGCGATCAGGCAGCCCTCGAGCACCGGCTGGTGTCCATCCTTCCGCTCCAGGCCGGTTTCAGCGCCGGGCAGTACGCCGAGCTAGCCCACGCCGAGATCGACGACCTCCTGGCCACCGGCCGGCGCCCGATCGTGGTGGGAGGCACCGGCCTCTATCTGCGGGCGGCCCTCACCGACCTGAGCATGAGGCCACCACCCCCCGAAGGGGTACGCGAGCGGTGGACGGCTGAGCTCGATCGCGTGGGGCCCGAGGTCCTCCACGCCGTGCTCAGCCAACGCGTTCCGTGGGCGGCGGCCCGGATAGAGCCGGGTGACCGCCAGCGGATCGTCCGGGCCCTGGAGCTGCTCGAGGCCGGCGAGCTCGAGCCGCGTCAGGAGAGGTCAGAGCTCTGGACTGACGCCGTTCGCCACCCCACGCTCCTCGTAGGCCTGGTCATGGAGCGTGGCCAGCTGTATGAGCGGATCGATCGCCGGGTGGAGGAGATGCTGGCCGCCGGGGCGCAGGAGGAGGTGCGCCGGGCCGCCGCCGCAGGAGCCTCCGCCACGGCTGGCAAAGCTCTGGGCTTCGAGCAGCTGTTGGCCGGCGACGTGCCCGAGATGAAGCGACGCAGCCGCCAGTACGCCCGGCGCCAGCTGACCTGGATGCGCAAGCTCAGAGGGGTGCGGGTGATCGACGCAACCGGCCGCGAGCCCGCGGCGCTCGCCGCGGAGGTGCTCGGGCAGTGGCTCCACTAGCTGAACCTGCCTGCCGAGCTACGGCACCGGCGTGAACGGGTAAAGAAGGACCGCCGCTGCCACCACGCACGCCGCCCAAACCGACACCAGCCATACATGGCGTCCGAGCCGGCTGACCAGCCAGGCCCCGGCCACGTACATCCCCGGCATCACGATCGTCATGTAGTACAGGTAGCTCGTGCGGTTGAAACCACCCGCGGCAATCAGGAACGGCCCGAAGGTGCCCACGAACCAGGCCGCGGCCAGGATCACCAGTCGCGGCTGCGTTCCCACGCGCCCGGCCGCTGCCATCCCCAACACGACGACCGTGCCTACCAGCCCGGCCAGGAGGATCGGGGGGCTGATCAGGCCGAGGAAGTGGACGGCCGGGTAGTCGTAGGCCACGCCGGGGATGGGTCGCCCGGGAGAGATGTGGAAGTAGACGATCGATTTGGAGTCCACCAGCCACCTCCAGGGATAGGAGGCGATCCCGCGCTCCCCCGTCTGGCCGGCCGCGTAGCTGATCATGTGCCCGATATGGGCAAACGGGCCGCCGGTGACGAAGCGGCCGGCCGCGTTGTCATACGGAGGGGCGATCTGGTCCAAGAGGGCCAGCAGCCCGATGAACGAGGCCCCGGTGACCGTGTATGCCTGCGTCAAACGGGCAGCGGCGCCTCGCCAGCCAGGGGCTCGGGCTCGGAATCCCGCTGATCCATTCGTCGTCACTGCCACCCCGGCCCGGAGCGCGAGCAGCTCGTACAGCAGCAGCACGGGCACCACGTACAGCCCGAACAGCTTCATGCAGGCGCCGACCCCAGCCAGGACCCCCGACAGCAGGGGGTGGCCGCGCAGATATGACACCACGGCCCAGATCATCGCCGTGATCACGTAGATCTCCAGCGTGGCGATCCGGCCCTCGATCAGGATCAGGTTGTCACTGGCCATGAGGGCGGCCGCCCCCAGAGCCAGCCAGGGGCCGCCGCCGGCCGCTCGGACCAGGGCGAACATCCCCAGGATGTCCAGGGTCCCGAAGATCAGGCTGCCTATGCGCCAGCCCCACGGGCCGTCGCCCAGCGCCTCGATTGCCCCCGCCATGATCAGCTTGGCCAGCTGCGGGTGCTCGGCGTTGGGATCGCTGCCCAGCGGCGCGTGGTCGTAGACCGCACCCTGCGCCGCCGGGGGCCGGATCCCGGCGATCACCCGGGCTGAGTTGACGTAGTAGTGCTCGTCGAAGATCAGCAGGTGGTCGACCGTCCGCGTGCAGGGGGCCTGGCAGGGCAGTCCGATCCCGGCGGCCCGGGCCCCGAACGAGGCCAGGCAAAGGACGCCTAGGAGGGCCAGCGGCAACCGTGGCCAGCGCCGGGCTCGAGCCGACCAGGAGATGATCCCGGCCGGGACCCCGGGGAGCTGTCGCGGGTGGGAGGGTCGGTTGAGGATCTTGATACCCATACACTGGCGCGCCGTGGAATTCGAGAAGTGGCAGGCGCTGGGAAATGACTACGTGATCGTGGAGGCCGCGGCGCTGCCGTTCCAGCTCACCCCCGACCGGATCCGTGCCATCTGCGCCTCCCATACCGGGGTGTTCGCCGACGGCGTTCTGTTGCTATCAGATCCAGAACAGCCGGGATGCGTGGCCCGCCTCCGGGTGTTCAATCCCGACGGCTCGGAGGCCGAGCTGTCGGGCAACGGCGCCCGGGAAGCCGTCCTGTACTTGCGCCGCCACGGCTGGGCGGACTCCGACGAGTTCTCGGTCCAGACGGCCGCGGGGGTGCTGCACCCACGCATCAGGTCTCCCACCACGGCCACGATTGAGCTGGGGCGAGCCCGGCTGGCCAGCCCCGATTACCCCGACGGCGACCCCGGCGGGGTGGGAGAGCTGACCGCCGGAGGCAGGCGCTGGCGCTTCCAGCACGTCAACGTGGGCAACCCCCAGTGCGCGATCGTCGTGGCCGACGAGCGGGAGCTGGAGGCCCTCGACCTGGGCGAAATCGGCCCCGAGATCGAGCACCACCCGCTGTTTCCCAACCGGACAAACGTCTCGTGGTTCTCCGTGCTCGAGCCGGGACGCATTCGAGCCCGGATCTTCGAGCGAGGCGCGGGGGAGACCTCGGCCAGTGGTACCGGAGCCACCGGGGCGGCCGTGGCCTACACGGTGGGGCAGAGGGCGACCTCCCGGGGAGGGGACGACCGCTCGCCGGCAGGGGACGACCCATACCGGGTCACCGTCCGGCTGGACGGGGGAGAGCTCGAGGTCGAGGTGGGCGAGGATCTGACCATCGCGCTGACCGGCTGGGCGCGGCCGGTGTTCAGTGGAAAACTGTCTGGAGAGTTCGTGGAGGCCCTCAATGCGATCCAGTAAAAGACTGGAGCGGACTGCGCC